>JADLBQ010000050.1 GCA_020847635.1 Bacteroidia bacterium | reverse complement strand
TCCAATTTATTTAACATTGATCCGATTACCGGAACACTGACCTGGGATACCCCATTAAGCCTGGGTGAATTTAATGTTGCTTTTCTGATTCACGAATGGCGAAACGGAGTTGAAATCGGATATGTTGAACGTGATATGCAAATCACAATTTTACCTTCAAACAATTTTCCTCCGGTAATTCAGAACCTCATTGATGTGTGTGTGAATGCGGGTGACTTAATTACATTTAACGTAATTGCAAGTGATCCGGATAACGATCCGGTTACATTAACTGCTACAGGAGCGCCTTTCTATTTTAGTCCGAATCCAGCTACTTTTACAACAACCACAGGAAGCAGTACGGTTAACGGTACATTCACCTGGCTGACAAGTTGTGCTCAGGTAAGGCGGACACCCTACCAGGTTGTCTTCTCAGCGCGGGATAATAATGCACAGGCTTCACTGACCGATTTGAAAATAGTGAATATGCTGGTAGTCGGGCCGGCACCACAAAATCCTTCTGCTGTTTCATTGGGAAATTCAATTATTCTCAACTGGGATGTCAGTGCATGTCCTCAGGCTGTTGGTTACCAGATCTATAGAAGGCAGGGTTCTTACGGATTCTCTCCTTCATCCTGCGAAACCGGAGTTCCGACTTATACAGGCTATACCTACCTTACAACCATAAACGGTTTAAATACCACCAATTATACTGATGATAATAACGGAACAGGATTGACGCATGGGAATGACTATTGTTATATGATTGTTGCTGAATATCCCGATGGTGCTCTCAGTTATGCCTCTGTTGAAGTATGTGCAGCCTTGAAAAAGGATGTGCCAGTTATCACAAATGTAAGTGTTACTTCAACCAATAATTCTGTCGGAACGATGTACGTAGCCTGGTCAAAACCGGTTGAACTTGACAGTGTAGCCTTTCCGGGCCCTTATGAATACCGGTTGTTACGAAGTACAGGGCCAAACAACCAGAACTTCTCTCAGGTTGCTTCCTTTAGCAACCTGGATGATACAACATTTAATGATAATGGATTAAATACAGCAAGCCAGGTTTATAATTACAAAGTGGAACTTCATAATCCGGGCTTTGGATTAATTGGCACATCAGCTTCAGCATCTTCTGTTTTCCTGTCAATCAGCCCCTCAGATGAGAAACTGGTTCTCACCTGGACTGAACAGGTTCCCTGGCTAAATTCAAGTTATGAAATCTACCGATGGGATGGAACTGGCTGGAACTCAATTGGACTTAGCAATACTCAGACTTTTACTGATGTGGGTATAACCAATGGGATAACCTATTGTTATTATGTAAAAAGTATTGGGGCCTACTCTTCACCGGGTATGGTAAATCCAATTGAAAATAATTCACAGGAAGCCTGCGCTGTGCCGATTGATAATGTAAAACCCTGTAACAGCAATCACCTGGAAGCATTAAACTTTGATTGCAGTTCAGGCGAACTTACCCTGCATTGGGAAATTCCCGATTCGAACTGTGCCCCTGATTTTGGTTATTATAATCTCTACTATGCATCAGGAGAAGGGAATCCGTTTTCAGTGATTGCCGTCATAACTGCTGTTCTGTCAAATCATTATTCAATAACTAATCCGGATTCAATTGCTGGCTGCTATTATATTACAGTTGTTGATACCAATGGGAATGAAAGCGATATGGGGAATCAAGTCTGTCTTGAAACATGTCCTGACTATCAGTTGCCGAATGTATTTACTCCGGACGGGAATGGCTATAATGACCTGTTTCAGCCGTTTCCATACCGGTTTGTTGAAAAAGTTGAACTAACCATTGTAAATAGGTGGGGGCAACAAGTGTTTTCAACAACCGATCCTGATATCAACTGGAATGGTAAAGTCAACAATACAGGTCAAATGCTTCCTGACGGAGTTTATTTTTATTATGGAAAAGTATTTGAGAAGTACAGTAACGGTCTCAGGGAACGGCCACTCAAACCTGGTTTTGTTCATTTGATTCATAATACCGGAGGGGTAAAAAACTGATGTATGTTTACCGGTATAGTTGAAACTACAGGTCGAGTAGTTGCATCTGAGAAATCAGGAACCAGTATCTGCTTTACAATTGAATCCCCTGTTTCGCAAGAGCTGAAAATGGATCAAAGTGTAGCCCATGACGGAGTATGCCTCACCGTCACAGGTGTTCATGGGAATACACATACTGTTACAGTTGTTTCTGAAACATTGCAGAAAACCAATTTGAAATTTTGGGAACCAGGCCGGATCGTCAACCTGGAAAGAAGTTTAAAACTGTCTTCATTGGTTGATGGACATCTGGTTCAGGGCCATATTGACACTGTTGCAGTATGTGAAGCTATTAGAGATGAACTTGGAAGCCATCTTCTTTATTTTACACATCCGGAAGGTGAATACTTTATAACTGTTCCCAAGGGCTCTGTATGTATTAATGGTGTCAGCCTGACAGTAGTGAATTCATCCGAAAGTAGATTTTCAGTAGTGCTGATTCCATATACTTTTAAGCATACCAGTTTCTGTCAAATAGTAAAGGGACACCTTGTAAATGTTGAATTTGATATTATTGGAAAATATGTCAAGAAGCTGATGAGAAATTAACCGGGTGAATAGCTGATTTTATAATAGAATCCGGTAAATATTGAATGCAAAATCTGCTTAAGTTTATGACTTTCTTTTAAATTAGCAGCATTAAATAACATAGACTCTTTTATATGAAATACTTGACAATTTTATTAGTAGCTGCATTGATTTGCTATGGAATTAATTCAACCGCCCAACCTTGTAATTCGGTAGCGGGGTCAGCATCTGCAAGTGCAGATTCGATTTGTGAGAATACTTCTACAAGCTTACAGCTCAGTGGATACAACGGGAGTATTCAGTGGCAGGGATTTGATGGTACAGGCTGGATTAATGAAACCGGGGCGGGATCTACAACAGATAATTATACTGTTACCATCAGTGTTAACAAATCTTTCAGGGCATTAGTTACAGATGGTAGTTGTCCGGCTGACAGTTCAAATGTGGTTGATATAGCAGTTGGTGTTTTGTCAGTGCCGGTAGTTACTGGAGCAACCCGCTGCGGATATGGCCAGGTAACGCTCAATGCATCGGGAACAGGTACGCAGCGATGGTATAGTTCAGCAACTGGAGGAAACCCCCTGTTTGTCGGGAACAGTTACTCAACAACAGTTGGTCAGACAACAGACTTCTATGTTGAGAGTAGCAGCAGTGCCGGAGGAGGCGGAGCAATGATGCCATTACCTATTCAGAGTTCATCCTTTAGTCCTTGGGTTCGTGGATACTATTTTACGGCACCGGTTGATTTTACTATATCATCCCTTTATGTAGATGGATCCGGAGTACAAAGTATTGCTGTATTAAAATTTGTTCCAGCGGTGCCACCGCCCGCATATTCACAAACCACGAATGATTTTGTGGTTCTTTATCTGACTCAGAATAATCTGGCAACAACTCCCATCCCTGTCAATATCCAGATTTCAGCAGGAGATGTGATAGGAGTATTGGGTTCACGGGGGAGCATTGTACCTTATGGAACCGGATCATTCATGTCATCCATTGCTGGATACCCGGTACTCTTAGAACGTATGGGAATGCAAGCTTCACTTGATACTAACCAGCCTCAGGATATTTGGTCAGAACCCGGAGGCAGCTTGGGTCTAGTTCAGATCACTTATGAAGAAGGTTGTACAAGCCCGCGGGTACCGGTAACAGCAACTGTGACTCCTACTGATCCGATTACTGTTACAGGCTCAAATGCTTTATGCCTTGGTCAGTCAACTACTCTGAATGTATCCAGCAATAATTCGAATTACAGTTATCAGTGGTCTCCGTCAACAGGCCTTAGCGGAACTTCAGGCCCATCCGTAACTGCCCAGCCAACCACAACAATTACCTATTCGGTAATAGGAACAGATGGTAACTGTGGTGCCATTGATAGTATCATGATCAGTGTAGGCCCAACATCACAGGCAGGAGTGATATCAGTCAGTTCAGATACAATTTGTGCCGGAAGTCCGGTCATACTTTCACTTAGTGGTTCGGTCGGAAATATACAATGGCAGAGTAATACAGGCAGCGGCTGGATAAATGAAACCAGTCCGGGCAGCGACTCTGCAGTATATAATTTTACTCCTGCTGTTAGTGCAAATTATCAGGCTGTGGTTACCAGTGGAGGATGTGCCCCTTCAACCAGCGCAATCGTTTCAGTTTATGTAATTGCAATAACAGATCCTGTTACTGTAAATGATACACTTTGCGGGTCTGGTATAGCTAGTCTGTCGGCCAGTGGTCCGGGTGTATTAAACTGGTACACATCTCCATCGGGCGGCACAGCGGTCAGCAGCGGAACAAGTTATAGCCCGAATGTAACTTCTACCACAACCTACTATGTACAGGCAGCTTCCGGTAGTTCTTATTATGTTGGAGCACCTAATGCAGGGATTGGTGCACAGAATATGAGTAGCTCGGCAAACTTCGGATTATCCTTTGATGTAACCGCTCAAAGTGTAATTGAGAAAGTAACAATTGAACCTGCAGGCACCGGTAATGTGATAATTAATCTTCGCCAGGTTCAGAGTGGGACTATTCTGAATACGGTTACCGTTCCGGTAACTGCTTTTATCCAGGCACAGCCAACTTTGAATTTCATAGTAAATCCAGGTACCGGATACAGATTAGAGTTGGGTGCCGGCAGTGTTCAGTGTTATTTTAATTCAATGGGTGCATCATATCCATACACAACACCGGGCAGCCCGGTTACAATAACTGGTTACCTGGCCCCGGGACAAACTACCGGAACTTATTATTATTATTTCTATAACTGGAAAGTTATAGAGGGTTGTAACAGCAACATGGTTCCGGTAACAGCAGTTGTTTATCCGGCTGTGTCAACTCCGGTTATTTCACAGAACGGAACACAATTGACTTCTTCATCCGCATCAAATAACCAATGGTACTTAAATGGAAATGCTATTCCGGGGGCAACCAGTCAGACTATTACAGCTTCTCTCCCTGGAAGCTATACTGTAGTAGTTACAGATCCAGCAACAGGTTGTACTGCTGAATCACAACCTATAATAATAAGCGGAATTACAGAAGGATTACCCGGATCTGTTTTGTTATTCCCCAATCCTGCCAGTTCAGTAGTGTATCTGGATCCCGGCAATTCATTAACCGGTGAAGTTTCTCTTCAGTTAAAAGATGTTTCAGGACGACTTATTAGTGTTACAGAGTCACATTGCATTCCAGGTAAGTTAATTGAAGTTAAACTTCCAGAATCTTCCGGGTTGTATTTTGTTGAGATACATACAACAGATAGGATTTATCTAACAAAAGTTGTCAAGGAATAGGATTTTTAATACCAATAGGTCAGTATTATTCCTGAGAAGCAAGATGGCCAATTCAGAAAAACTAAAATGGTGGAGGAAGATGGTTCTGCTTCTTCTTTTCTTGCCACATAACACACAACTTCTAAGTCAGTGTTCAATAGATTCCTCTCAGACCACTCCTGGTATTTATCCGGATACGCTGGCTGTTGGAGTCGTAAATCAGACCTATTCACAGGATATTACTTTTGTGATGATTACGGATACACTTGGCCTGACAATTTCTAATTTTCAGATTGTTTCCATTACCGGTTTACCGGTTGGAATATCCTGGCAATGCAATAATTTTTCAAATGGCTGTAATTATAATCCTTCATCATCTGTGTATGGATGTATAGGATTAACTGGTACTCCGTTAATTGCAGGAACTTATAATCCCCAGGTAACCGTAGTAGCTACCGTTCAGATTGTAGGAAATCAGACCATCACTTACAGCATGCCATTGATTATCCTTCCGGATTCATCCAGTAATCCCGGTTTCAGTATGAGTGCTTCAAATGGCTGCAGTCCTTTAACAGTAAATTTTACTAATAATAATCCGGGTCAGGCCGGATACTATTGGGATTTTGGAGACGGTAATTACAGTAGTCTTGAAAATCCTCCGGCCCATATATATACAGATACCGGAACTTTTGTAATAACCCAGACTGTTACAGCAGCTGGAAATCCTCAATATTTTCTAACCAAGATTGAAGTAACCAGTATTCCTAATAATTATGGAGCACCTCTGGATGTTCCGGATCTATATTTTTTAATGTATGATCCGCAGAATAACATGATCTATGATTCACGTCCTGCAATTCTGAATACACAGCCACCGGTTTCATGGCAACTTCCGAACATAAGCTTAGATAGCGGGACTTATCGGCTTCATTTCTGGGATGAAGATGGCGGATTATTCGGTGCTGACGATGATATGGGTGAAATTATTTTTCAGGGATGGGACAGCAGCGGATCCGCATCAGGAACCGTACCCGGTTCTTCAGGCACTTTAAATGTAAACTATACCATACTTGAAATTCCGGTAGCAACTTTTACTGCTTCTGATACGGTTGTTGTTTATCCGGTTCCTGATACGCCTGTTGTTACAATTGGAGGTCCTTTATCAGTTTGTAGCGGAGACTCAGTGGTCTTAACTTATAATGATACCCTTGCAGTACAGTGGTATCTGAATGGTCAGATTCTGATAGGAGCGGATCAGCCGGTTCTTGTTGTCAAGAACTCGGGAGATTATCACCTGGTAGTTACAAATTCATTTGGATGTACTGCTTCATCATCTGAATTCTCAATCATAGTTCATCCCAAACCTCCTAAACCAACCTTTTATATAACGGGGAATACCTTCAATTGTCCGCTGGCAGGGTTTATGCTTCAATGGTATTTTAATGGCAATCTTTTACCTGGAGAAACCGGAAATACTTATACTGCTGTTGCTGCTGGTACGTATCAGCTGACTGCAACGGATAGCAGCAGCGGATGTTCAACTATCTCAGATTCTTTATATTTTGTTCCGGTGAGTATCCATGATTTTAATGCCTTTGATAAGATACAAGTTTTCCCCAATCCGGCAAAAGACATTTTTATAGTTGAAATCAACTCTTCCGGTGAAAATGATATCATCCTGACGGTTTTTGAAACAAGCGGAAGAAAAGCGATTGAGCAACAGGCCAGACTTAACAAGGGTCAGAATCGCTTCCAGATAAATTCCAGTAATTGGACTAAAGGTCTTTATCTCATTAGAATTACTGCTGACCGGTTGTTCACAACAAAACAGCTAATTATTAAATAAGCAGATACGTTTACAACACACTTTGTCCGGAAAGGCTGGCAGATTTTTGATTTAGTAGTCATTTGCCCCATTCAGATGGATTCTCCCTCCATTGGACAAGTTGTTCTAATTGATCGGAACGAATGTATTTTGCAACAGAAGCAATCTGCAGTAAAGTTTCATAGTTACTAAGTGAGTAAACCGGCACACCTGCTTTTCGGAAACTTTCTGCTGCTTGTGGAAAGCCATAAGTGAAAATTGACACCATACCCTTAACCACAACACCGGCAGCACGCAATGCATTCACTGCATTCAGGCTGCTTTTCCCGGTTGATATCAGGTCTTCAATAACAACTGCCGATTGACCTTCCTGAACTTCACCTTCAATCAGATTTTTCAAACCATGGTCCTTGGCTGAACTTCTGACATAAACAAAAGGAAGCCCCATAACTTCAGCTACAAGTACGCCAGGTGCAATAGCTGCAGTTGCAACACCGGCAATGAGATCAGGTCTTCCAAACCGGAGTTCAATAAGCTTGACAAACTCTTGCCTGATAAAAGTTCGAATCACCGGATAAGATAAAGTCATCCGGTTATCACAATAAACCGGTGATTTCCAGCCGGACGCCCAGGTAAACGGATTTTCCGGCTGAAGTTTTACAGCTTTGATCTGCAAAAGGAATTCAGCTATTTTTGAAGCGGTGTCTTCCATTTAAAGTGCCACAATGTACAAAGTTTTTATAAATAACAAACCTGTTGTATTTACCGAAGAAAACTATTTAACTTCTGATTTCCAGGTTGGAGAGGTCGTATTACAATATCGAACTAAATCAGATTTTGATAAATTATTTGACTTAGCTTATTCGCTCAATGACCTTAAAAGGATCTATTTTGTAACCCATAATCTGGCACAAACATGGAATGATTTTGTGAATTTGTTCAAAGAGATACATGCCGGAGGTGGAATTGTTACTAATTCAGCATCCAGATTACTGATGATTTTTCGCAAAGGATTCTGGGATTTGCCTAAAGGAAAGATTGAAAAAGGTGAAACAGTGGAAGCAGGAGCTTTGAGAGAAGTTTGTGAGGAAACAGGAATTTGTAATCTTAGCATTCAAGAACTTGCCGAAGAAACATGGCACACCTATGTTCAGAATAAAAAACATTTTCTAAAAAGGACATCCTGGTTTAAGATGTCTGCTAATGGAAACGAACCGCTTTCTATTCAGCGGTCAGAAGGAATAACCGAAGCAAAATGGGTTGATTCGGCCCAGATCCGGGAATTGAAAGCTTTCATCTATCCTTCAATTTATATGCTGGTCAAAACTTATTTTATAAAAAGCAGTTCACCAGATTAATAGAATTGGCCGAATCATTGATTCCTGTTCATTTCTGATTTGATTTCCTCAATAGATTCTTCGACTTTATTCCAGTTTTCGTTCATTATCAAATCAAATACAGCTTTATTCAAAGCAGATGCCTTGTCCTGGCTGATTACCTGAGAGGCAGCCTTGTTTAATAATTTTATTACTTCATCTCTGGCAGTTTTAACAGAACTCCAGGCATCAGAAGTTACATAAATTTGTTGAGTGATATTATGCTCAAATTCCTGACGGATTGCCGACAATAACTCAAGATGAAATTCTTTAACAGAATAGTCAGGTAAATAAATCCTGTGCAGAAGATTATTGGGAGTAATTCGTTCAAGAAACAGGACCAGCCGCTCGTATGCCTGAAAACGTAAAGGCATGATATCTTTTTGGAACTGCATCTTAAGTTCTATGACTTTTAAACGGTGCTGGTTATCTAGAAACTTCTTGATTAAGAAGAAGGATGTTATCAGAACAAGGACAGCCGGTGCCAGAATAAACAGGGTGTCGAGAAGAGTTTTTGCTGAATTCATCATCGGCAAAACTAATAGGAAATATCTATCTGCAAGCATTGCTTGCTTTCCCTAATCTTAGTCGGTAAATTTATATCCTACTCCTCTTACGGACAGGAAATGCTTCGGATGGGAAGGATCTGGCTCAAAATATTTTCTGAATGTAACAATGAAATTGTCAATTGTCCGGGTATTTGGATAAACATCATAACTCCAGACTGTTTCAAGGATATGTTCTCTCGAAATCACTTCATTTTTCCTTTCAATAAGCAGTTTCAGCAAAGCAGCTTCCTTTTTGGTTAGTTGAATTTTTGATTCATCTGGTTTTTTTACCTCGTGACTAAGGAAATCAATTTCATAACCATTTAAAGAATAACGTTGAACCTTATCGCTTCCTTTTTTCTGTGATCTTCTAAGCAGGTTACTGATACGAAGCAGTAATTCTTCAAGGTTAAATGGTTTAGTGAGGTAGTCGTCAGCACCAATTTTCAATCCTTCAATTCTGTCATTGCTTGTATTTTTGGCAGTAAGCATAAGAATCGGAACCTGAGTATTTTCAAGCCGAATAGCCTGGCAAACAGAAAATCCGTCAAGACCGGGTAACATAATATCCAGAACAATCAGGTCAAACCTGGCTTCTTTAAATGTACGTACAGCTTGTTTACCATCTGCAACAGCAGTAACATGGTATTTTTCAAGCTCCAGGTTAAGCTTGATTGTATCAGCCAAAGCAGGCTCATCTTCAACAAGTAAAATTCGTGTTAGCATCTCAGAACTCAGGTACAAAACTAACGAACACTTAAGTTTCTGAAACGGAATGCCAGATTATAGTATCCGTTTAGTGTAATATTTCGCAGAAGATTTTACCGGAAAATAAAAATCCCGGCTATTAACCGGGATTTTATTGAGAATGGTGAACCATTACCGGGTTACAGTAATTTTTTTGTTAATTAGGTTCTTGCCGATGGAAATGCTGCACAGATAAATTCCGGAATCAAGAGTTGAGACGTTGATTGAAAACATTCCATTTCCATTTGAATAGCCTAGTGTTCTTTCTTCAACCAGCTGACCATTGAATGAATATAAACGGTAACTGACCAGCGATTTTTCAGATACACGATAAACAACATTGGCAAGATCTGTTACCGGATTAGGGTAAACAGAAGCAAATGAAACAAGCGATCCGCCTTCATTTACACCAAGTACTTTTTCAATAAATACATTAATCATTACTTCCTCAATTTCACGATAGCGGTAATCAGCCCAGTTGGTAAAAATTGAAGCCGAGCCTAATACTTCAAAAGTACGGTTTGAAATAGGGGGAATCTGGTTCTGGCCGATTGAGATTTCTTCACCACCCATCATCCATACAACATAGAATCCTCCAGAAGAAATCAGCAATGGCTGAGAAAAGGTGACTTCATTCCATGCACCGGGGATAACCGATGCCCCTTGTACAAAAACGGAATCTAATAAATTCTGAGGCTCTCCGTTTGGTCCTAAATCATCAAATACCAATGCATGAAATCCATTTCCTAAATTATTTGCAACAATATAAAAAGTGGCTTTTGTAAGAATACATGGAGTAAAGGGTGGTACAAAATGCATTGCAGCACCACCGGAGCCACCATTCCACGACAGACCGCCTAATCCGGCATCAAGTCCGGTATCAAAACTCAATTGCATTGATGCCTGGGTAGTGTCAATAACCTGTAATTCCAGCATCCGTTGGTTGTTTGATGGGGTAGCATCACCCGGAAGAAGGGTTTCAGTTATATGCCGGTAAACGCCAGCATTTGTTGGAGTCCATAAATCAGGAAATGTAACCACCTGGGTCTGGCCGGGAGATAAATTTGACACAGGCACAGTATCCCTGACCTGAATTGTATTGGCAGAACTTAAAATTCTTGAATACACATTGAATGAAGCAAGCGATTGATTTCCTGAGTTAGCAATTTCAGCCATACTCTCATAAGCATTTCCGTTAGCAGAAAGGAACAAGCCACCGGTGGTCAGGTTGTTGCAGTAAAGGGTAGATGCATCATTAATCTGAAGAGAAGTAGTTGCGGGAGCATAAAATTTTACAGCAGTACCTCCGGTAGGATAGATATTATAGAGAACCTGCAATCCAATATTGCCTGAGTTGTTTTCAATGCCGGTTGTAACGAATGACACTGTTGAAGCACTGGACCCGGATTGATTTAAATACTGATAAGTAATTGAACTATCAGTTGAAGTAAGAATTGCCTGAAAGGTATTTGAACCAGAGTAACCAGGGGAACCCGGAGCCCAAAATGGAACATTTTCCCAGGTTACAATCAGTGTGTCATTTGCAGGATTGATCCAGTATTTGCAGGAAGCTGTTGATATGGGTTGGCTATTAACGTCTGTATGAGTGAGATCGGTTACCATAACCCCTAAATAATCATTAATTCCCGTAGGTAATGGAATTGCCGGAAAGGGATGAGCTACAGATGCATTGGTAAAGCCAATATGACCATTAGAACCAATCCAGAATTTACTTGGCTGATACCAGTAATATTGAAAAGTAAAAGGCATTACAAATGGACCGCGTAGGTTATCATCAGCAAGGCCGGTAACGGTAATAACCCCGCTTAGCTGATTTAAATCAATCCAGCTAAATACAGGTCCGTTTGGATCACTGCTGTTTCGCCAGGTGTAGCCATAAGCATCTGGGCCTCCTGAGGTTTGCCCATAGGATAGTTGGGTAACAACCAATAAGATGGTTGTGATTTGAAGGGGTAATTTTTTTATCATATTCGAAGTGTTTAGGTACAAAAACAGGATAAAAGTAAGGAAATAAATGATTATCGCTTATCAGTTTCTTCAAGTTATTTTTTTAAGGACTGAGTAGATTATCAGTATTACGGAGGAATACAATACAAACATTGTAACAAAAATCAGTAGAGGTAGCTGACTGCTCTGTGAAAAGTCAGCATTACTGATATTCTGGAATAAAAAATTTGCAGGCTTGGCAAGCAGGTTACATATATAATTAATAACTGGATTATTAGGCGGAGCATGAAAAAAATAGAAAGTCAGAGCAAAGGAGAACATTGCACACCCGGCTATTAAAAGGGAAATATTGTTGACTGGCAATGAACGGTAATTTTTCATATCAGTATTTCTGATGCGGTTTCAGGCTGACCAAGATAAGTGCCTGCCTGAAAATAAAAAAATAATTTTTCAGCATGCCGTTCGTTACCGGTATCCTGTAGCAATTCACTTTCTTTACGGCATTCAAATAAGAGTTGGACTTTCAGAAAGAATCTTCTATTCACATTACCTGCGCTTTGGGAATATCCGATTACCTGGCTGCTGAATTGGAAGAAAATAACTTTACAATTATAAATCAGGCAAAGAACCATGTAATTACTTCAGGTTCGTTGACTGATTGCATCCGCCTGAATCTTATATTACGAACGGCATACCGGGTGTATTATGAATTAAAGGTTATCAACTGTCCTGATCAGCAAAGCCTGAAGCATAGCCTGAGTAAAATAAAATGGGAAAAAATTGTATCAACTAAAGGATGTATTACCATTCAGTCTTTTGCGAATCATCCGTCTGTAAATAACAGTATGTACCTGAATCAATTGGTGAAAGACGGAATTGCTGATTACTTCAGAACTCAGTTCAATGAACGACCGGATTCGGGTAAATGGAATGAGGATGCGGTTAGTCTGTTTGTACACTGGGCCGATAGGAAAGCCAGAATTTATCTGGATACAACCGGTCAACCCTTAGGTAAAAGAGGCTACCGCCAGCAAGGGCTTTATGCCCCAATGCAGGAAACCCTGGCTGCGGCAATCGTAATGGCTTCAGGCTGGAACAGATACTCCGACCTTTATAATCCGATGTGTGGCTCTGGTACAATTGCCATTGAAGCAGCATTGATGGCTGCTAATATTGTACCGGGCCTTTTAAGAGAGCATTTTTCAGTTCAGAATATCTCCGGATTTGATAAGCAGGTTTTACTGAACATGAAGAAGTCACTTTATAAGCAAGTGAATTCTGAGCCAAACAGAGTGATTTATGCCTCCGATCACTCCGCGGGAGCTATAAAAGCCGCCTTTGAAAATGCATGCAGAGCCGGTGTAGAGCGTTGGATTGATTTTTCAAACAGTGAATTGGAATCGGTCAAAATTGCCGAGTCGGAAGGGGTAGTTATTATTAACCCTCCTTATGGTAAAAGATTAGGAGAAGAGGAGAGCCTTATTCCATTATATAAGCAAATAGGGGAGTTTTTTAAAAAGAAGTGTATTGGTAAAACGTGCTTTGTTTTTACTGGCAGCCGACTCTTATCTCATCAGATAGGATTAAAAACATCGAAGCGACTCATCTTTTTTAATGGCGATATTGAATGCAGGCTACTTGGGTATGAAATGTATGCAGGAAGCAAAAAAAGAAATTAACTGACTGTACCGGTCTTTATTTTACCTTTTTTTCTGAGTGCTTTCCTGGGTGTTATGGTTTTCCCGATTGAAATATAAAATAGTTTACTTTCTTCGGGTGTAAAGTCATAAGGAATACCAAATAATTTGATTTCCTGTTTATCTTCTTTCAAAAAGTCAAACAGATAGTATTTTGCCCGAATGTAAACTCCGTCTTTGAAATGAATTTCTGCAAAAAGTCCCGGATTAAAAAGATTGACCTTGTCCGAGAACCACTTGTAATTCTTAAATTTCTGTCCGCCATAAAATACTTTTTGTTTATAGGCAAACATCAGTTCAGCTTCTGCACCTGCTGCAAACCAGATTTTGTCTTTCATATTTCCAAATTTAAAAGCAAATGGAATGCCTAGGCTGTAGGAGCGTTGTTTGATTCTGACTGAATCATTCAGCTTATTAATAAAACCAATATTACGGATGCCAATGCCTGTATAAATTCCGGTAAAATCATTCAGATCAAAATGAAACTGATTCTGAAAATGGAAAAAGCCGGAAAACCGTATTACAGGGTCTATTTTCATATTACCGTTTTTAAGCGTTCCTGATGAAAAAATCATTTCAGAGGTGGTTAATGTATATCCTGATTTATCAGGTGGATGCTGTGCCTTAGCAGCAGCAGATAACAACCATAATCCCATTAAGATAATAGATAGATTTTTCATAATCGGTATTTAATTACAGTTCAATTTTCAAAAACAATACCTGAGTTAAGACCGAGAGCTGCTCATTCATTCCTTCTTAATTAAGAACAATGCTTTTAGTTCGGTTGCATCATGTGGGTTCATTTTCCCAGCCAGAATAAGAGCAAGCTGTTTTCTTCTTAACGCACCGTCAAAGCGTTTTTGCTCTTCCTCAGTTTCTGGAATCAGCTGAGGAACAGCAATCGGATTGCCAACCTGGTCAACGGCAACAAAGGTGTAGATTGCTTCATTGCATTTAATTTTTTCGCCAGTCTGATTGTTTTCGACCCAAACATCAATAAACACTTCCATGCTGGATGTAAATGCTCTCGAGACTTTAGCCTGCAAGGTCACAATTTCACCCAGTTTGATCGGCTGATTAAATGAAACATTATTGACGGATGCTGTGACGACTACGCGGCCACAATGGCGGTGTGCTGAAACAGCTGCACAGATATCCATCCAGTGAAGTAAACGGCCCCCCATCAGATTACCTAATGTGTTGGTATCGTTCGGGAGTACAATTTCTGTTGTGATACTAACTGTTTGCTGAGCAGTTTTCGGATTAAGTGACATGGAGTTTTGATTTTAAGATGAATCATTCAGTTTTTAATACCTTTAAGTTTTTCTTCATTGAGAATGAAAATTTTTCCTTCTTTGATACTAATCAGTTTCTCCTCTTTGAAGTCACTTAAGGTACGGATTAATGATTCAGTGGCGGTTCCAACCAGATTAGCCAGCTCTTCACGGGTAAGTGTAATTTTAACAGGTTCAGGATCATCTGTTTTAAATTTGTCATATAGATAAAGCAAGGCTTCAGCAACCCTCCTGCGAACCGAACTATAAGCAATTTTCATCATCTGTTCCTGCCGGTCAGCAAGATTCTTCGTCAGGATTCTGAGAAATTTACCTGCTACTTCCTTGTGACTTAGAATTAATGGTTCAATTTCATCACGTGGAATAAAAATAATCTTTGAATCTTCCAGTGCCTGGGCCGAATCGTTATGCCTTTCCCCCAGGATAATATCAGCATATCCGAAAAACTGACCTTCTTTCAATAAATCCAGAATCAGATCTTTACCATATGAGTGGGTTTTAAAGGTTTTAATTTTTCCACTTACAACATAATACATACCTCCTGCATAATTTCCTTCCATATAGATAGTATCCTTCTTTTTATGAAAATTAATCTTTTTACTTTGAACAAATTTCTGAAGGATGTTTTTGCCTCCTGCTGGTGAAATAAAGGTTGACAAACCATCCAGCATCTGTTCAAAATCTTTTTTTAAGGATTCAATTTTTTTTAAGCGGTTCTCTACTGCATTCAGCAATTCGCGTTTTTCAAAAGGTTTAGTGATAAAGTCATCAGCTCCTAACTCCATTCCTTTTCGCATATCACTTCTTTCTGTTTTTGCTGTCAGAAAAATAAAGGGAATATTGGTAGTTGCATTTTTTTTAGACAGAAGGTGAAGTACTCCATATCCGTCTAAAACCGGCATCATAATGTCACAGATAATCAAGTCAGGAAGATGCTTAAAAGCTGCTTCAACTCCTTTTTTACCATTAATGGCAGTAATAACTTTATAACCTGCAAGTTCGAGAATCTCAGCAGTGTTTTCACGAACAGCCCGGTTGTCTTCAATTAGTAGAACAGTGTACATTAATAATTTTGTTTTTTTAAAGGTATAGTAATAAAAAATGAAGTTCCTTTTTTAAGTTTACTTTCAAAAGTAATTTCACCATTCAATAATTCAACATAGCCGTTAACAATATTGAGTCCTAGTCCCGTACCCTGGATGCTTCCTGCATTGGAGCCCCTGAAAAAGCGTTCAAACAAGTGTTTCTGATCTTCCTGGCTGATACCAATTCCCTTATCATGAATTTCAAAATTCAGGAGTCGTGATGTTACATTGGTGATAAGCCTGATTTCTGAATTTTCATATGAATACTTAATCGCATTGGAAAGCAGATTAATCAAAATCTGGCGGATTAGTTTACGGTCACTGATAATTTCTGATTCTCCTTTATATCTGGTGATTATTCGCTGATTCTTTTGTAATAAAGCTTTAACTTCTGCTTTAACTTCATCAAGCAGGTCGGTTAAATGAAACGATTTGAAGTCAACGGCAATTTTACCTTCTTCAAATTTACTGTATGAAAGGAAATCCGTCAAAATATCATTCAGGCTGATCACTGCATTTGTAATTCGCTCAACGTGTTTAAGCCTTTTTTCCTGATGCGTTTCTTCCTTGTATTCACCAATCAGTCCGGCTGATGAAAGTATGGCTGTTAACGGGGTACGGAATTCATGAGAAGCCATGCTCAGAAAACGGGATTTCAGTTCGTTTAATTCTCTTTCTTTCACAAGTGATTTCTGTAATTCCTCTTTTGAGTTTTCAAGTGCTGTTAATGCTTCGTGAAGCACTTTGGTACGATCTGCAACTTTTTTTTCGAGCTGTTCATTGGTTTGCATCAGACGCTGCGTAAGGGCTTCCAGTTCTTTTTGCTTTCTCTGAATCAGCTGTTCCTGGTTTTTGCTTTTCGAGACATCTAAGGTAAAAACCACAATAATCTCTTTTCCATCAATAACCGCAGGACTCAAACTAACCTCCACCGGAAACTCTTTACCTTGCTTGGTTAAACCCAGTGTCTCCCGGTCATGTCCCATTCTTCTGTGGCTGGATTCTTCATTGTATTCATGCCGGTATTCTATATGGCTTTCCCTTGATTTTTTAGGGATCAGCACTTCAATTTTCTCATTGTTCAGTTCGCCTTCCTCATAACCAAACTGATGACAGGCAACCGGATTGGCTGAATGAATAGTACCGTCTTTAAGACAGAGAATAATACCTTCTGATGCATGGCTAAACAATACTTCAAATAATCTTCGAATCTCACTCTTTGACATACACTAATGGTCTGCAAAACCTTGGCTGCTAAGTTAAAACGATACCTTCTTATAAGAGTATTTTCTGAAAATTTCTTTCTTTAATCAATCAGGTTCAGGTAATCCGGAAAGACTGATTGTTTTTAAACGGGTCTATCCAGCACTTGATAATGTCAGTCCTTTATTTGTAAATTGCAGCGCCTTTTACAGACGTATCAAATTATAAATCATACATTTATGAAAAAACTAATTCTAACAATTTGTGCTGCTTTTATTGTTACAATCATCAATGCTCAACTTCACAGGGGTACTGAAGCAATGCTTAAAGTAAAGGGAAGCGAAACGGTTTACCTGGATCAAAATACCCTGGTGCCTTTGCATGTAGTTTATGCTTCGGCTTCGATGCCCGAGTTCTCTGATGGAGAAAATTTTTTAAAAGAGCATTTTGGTTTACCTCCGGCTGCCGGGCTTGAGCTTTTGGCTGTTGAAGAAGATAAGCTCGGTATGAAACATTACAGGTATCGGGCAACTTATAACAAGTTCCCTGTTATCGGATCAATGTATATTTTTCATACCATAGCAGGAAGGATTAAATCAATCAATGGAGTAATTCCTAAGTTTATTGAATCGGATAACACTCCGGCTATACAAAGAGATGCTGCATTAAACAAAGCATTAAGGTTTATTGGTGCGTCAACATACAAATGGCAATTTCCTGCAGAAGAATCCTGGCTGAAATCAGAGCAGCAAAATCCAAATGCTACTTTTTATCCATCCGGGAACTTGGTTTATGCACCTCATTCATTACCGGAAAATGTAAATGAATATTCCCTTGCCTGGGAATTTGATATTTATGCTCAGGATCCTGTTTCCAGAAAGCAGGTTTATGTTGATGCACGTTCCGGTGAAGTGATTCACAGTAATGAGCTCCTGCAGCATGCAAATGCTTCGGGAACAGCTGTAACCGGGTATGTTGGGACAAAAACAATCACAACAGATTATACTGGTTCAATTTACAGGTTGCGGGAAACCGGGAGAGGGGCAGGTATTGAAACCTATAACCTGAATAAGGGCAGCAGTTATAGTTCGGCAGTTGATTTTACAGATTCAGATAATTATTGGAATAATGTCAATGCTAACCTAGACCAGTATGCAACCGATGCTCATTACGGAGCTGAAATGACGTATGATTATTACTTAACTACTTTTGGAAGAAACAGCATTGATAATGCCGGGCTAAAACTCTTAAGCTATGTTCATTACAGCACCAACTATGTAAATGCTTTCTGGGATGGCTCACGAATGACCTACGGTGACGGGAACTCATCATATACTCCACTTACTTCTTTAGATGTATGTGGACATGAAATTACACATGGTTTGACCTCATATACTGCTAATCTGAATTATTCTTATCAGTCAGGAGCGTTAAATGAATCATTCTCTGACATTTTTGGAACCATTATTGAATTTTACGGGCATCTCCCAACTGCTGACTGGTTAATAGGAGAAGATTTCGGGACACCTTTCAGAAGCATGTCTAATCCAAAAACCTATCAGCAGCCAAATACTTACCTGGGAACATACTGGTACACCGGATCGGGCGATAATGGCGGTGTACATTATAACAGTGGTGTTCAGAATTATTGGTTTTACCTTATAACAATGGGTGGTTCTGGAACCAATGATAATGGTAATAGTTATAATATTACAGGTATCGGAATGGCTAAAGCTGCTGCAATTGCTTACCGGACATTAACAATTTATCTGACTCCGACTTCTCAATACACTGATGCCCGATATTATTCAATTAAAGCAACTGAAGACTTATATGGCCCGTGTTCACCAGAAGTGATTACAGTAACCAATGCATGGTATGCTGTTGGTGTTGGATCAGTATTTAATGCTACAGTTACAGCTGATTTTTCAGCTGTAACAACAAATTCCTGTTCTCTTCCTTTTACTGTTTCTTTTATCAATACATCAACCAACGCTGGAAGCTACTCCTGGAATTTTGGAGATGGAAATTCGAGTAATCTTGAAAATCCGGTTCATACCTATTCTAATCCTGGACACTATTCAGTTTCTCTTACAATTAATGGAGCTTGTGGTTCGGATTCGATTGTAAAAGCAAGTTTTATTGAGATTGAAACTCCTCAATCTCCCGTAGCTGAAGGTGATACTATTTGTTCGCCAGGTGCTGTCACGTTAAGTGCATCAGCTAATGGAACGGTTTACTGGTTTGATCAACAAACGGGTGGTAATCAGCTGGCAACCGGCTCAAACTTTACTACTCCTGTGCTTAATGCTTCAACTACTTATTATGTTGAAAACAGAGTTAGCTCAACATCCGTAAATGCAGGTCCAGCATCGTATAATTTTGGATCTGGAAGTTTCTATAATTACTCGACCTCACAATACCTGATTTTTGATGTTTTCCAACCTTGTACTCTGGTTTCGGTCCTTGTTAACTCCGGATCAGCCGGGAACCGAAATATTATTTTATGGAACAGTCAGGGGCAGGTACTTCAGACTATACCGGTAACCCTGACCTCAGGTGTACAGACAGTTACATTGAATCTTGCTCTTACACCAGGTACCGGATTCAGGTTAGGCGGTTCATCAATGAATTTGTACCGAAATTCAGCTGGCACTACCTATCCATATAATGGCGGGAACCTGATTAGCATTACCGGATCTTCTGCTGGGAGCAGCTATTATTATTTTTATTATAACTGGGTGTTACAGCCTCTATCTTGTGTTAGCGGACGGATACCCGTAACAGTGACGGTTAGTAATACAACAGTTACATTAAGCAGCCTTAATCCGGTTTGTGAGAATGCAGCACCGTTTAGCTTATCAGGCGGTAATCCTGTAGGTGGTGCGTATAGTGGCACTGGAGTTTCTAATAATCAATTTAACCCTTCAATTGGTGCGGGTAACTATATCGTCACCTATACTTATTCAGATGAGTATGGATGTGTGAAGACAGCAACATCAACACAGGCTGTTAATTCACTTCCAGCTATTGATGCGGGAAATTACAACTCTGTATGCGATACAAGCGGAGTTCTCATGTTATACGGGACACCCTCAGGAGGAATTTTTAGTGGACCAGGTGTTGTAAACAATCAGTTTAACCCGGTTATCGGTCCCGGAAGTTATACCCTAACTTATAGTTATACTGATCCGGCAGGTTGCAGCAACAGTGACCAAACGGTTATTGTTGTTAATGGTTGTATATGTAATCCTCCGGATTCCCCTGGCAAGATAACGCAAACCGGGAGCCCCTTTAAGATCTGTCCAGGGGAGATTAGAAATTACAGGGTGCCTGAAGTTGCTGGAGTAACTTATAACTGGTCAGTTCCGCAGGGAGCCACTATATTAAACGGACAGGGGACAAAAGCAATTAAAGTGGAGTTTGATAATCAATTTGGAAGATCGGGAATTATTTCAGTAGTCGCAGAAAACAGTTGTGGTACAAGCAGTCCGGTTGAAAGGATTGTTTATAAAGATATTCCGCCATTTCCTTCAGTGATTAATGGTCCTCAATTCGGGGTCTGTAATTCTCAACAAACCTATTCAGTAACCAATATTCCCGGGCTTAGCTATAACTGGTCATTTGATGATGATTCAAAAGTCACAATTCTTTCCGGACAGGGTACTCATTCCATTACGGTTGCTTTCCAAAATAACTATGAGAAAACAAACATCAAAATTGCCAGTGTAAATGTCTGTACAACGGGTAATTCAAGAATTTTACTCATTAGGGGATTCCCCGAAATGCCTTCTGCAATAACCGGACCTTCGGGGGTGTGTATTGGTCAACAGGGAGTTTCTTATTCAACCAACCCGGTATCAGGTGCAAATGCTTACCGGTGGCGTGTTCCGCAACAGGCAACAATCAGTGACGGAGTTACTACTTCACAATCATTTATATTAACAACACCAGCTGCTGCAGTTGTAGTTAATTGGGGAACAATAGCAGGGAAAGTGCTGGTCAAGGCTGTTAATTCCTGTGGAATGAGCACAGAATCATCAATTAATGTTGCATTTGTTTGTAAGACTACAGGTTTAGGTAGTAATACTACTCAACTTACTATGGATGCAAATCCGAATCCGGCTACGGAGGGAATGATTCATCTGAATATTAAATCACCCGATAATAACCTGAGTGTAATTACATTATATGATTTGTTAGGTAAGGAGTTGATTCAGGAAACGGTGAGTCTTCAGCAAGGAGAAAATGGTTTAGATATGAATGTGAATCATGTTTCGCCCGGAGTGTATTTAATTGTTCTTGAAAATGACCAGGTTCGGAAATCAGTAAAAGTCATTCTCAATTAATGTCACTCATTAACAACAACAGGCAGTCAAATGACTGCCTGTTGTTGTTAATTTCATTTGCCGGGATTACTGTTTTATACGCATAAACAGATACCGGGTAATAAATATTCCAGTACTCTTATCGGCTCCGTAAACACCGGGAGTAATGTGTTCAAGAGTCCACCCTTCACGGGATAAATCGGCAATTTTATCAGCAATGATTTTATCATTCAGCCGGATATTTCCAAAATTGATTCCGGCTAATGAGAAAAAATTTTCAAGTTTGATTTCATCCATGCTGCCATCGGGTTTATGAGTAATCATTCGTGAGCGGCCCAGCCCTCCCGGCACGACAGACTCAACGGTTGTAACCTGAAGAAATTCTTTTTCCTGTGCAATCGAGACGAAGGTGAACAGGATAAACGAGAATGTAAGGAAAACTTTTTTCATAAGTATGAGAATCTTGGTTTTTGAGCAGCCAAAAGTAAAAAATTCACCTTACTCAGGGAGGGAATAAAAGCTGTACTAGTAATTAATTAAGAAATTCAAAAATTCCGGCTGCTCCCTGGCCCGTTCCGACACACATAGTAACAAGTCCGTACTTTAATTTTCTTCTTCTCATTTCGCTGAACAGCTGAGTTGAAAGTTTTGCTCCTGTACACCCCAATGGGTGTCCGATTGAAATTGCTCCACCATTTACATTGACAATCTCAGGATTCAAATCAAGTTTACGGATTACAGCTAATGATTGGGAAGCAAATGCTTCGTTTAACTCAATCAGTTCAATGTCTTTAAGCTTCAGGTTAGCCAGCTTCAAAGCTTTCGGCACTGCTTCAGCCGGACCAATTCCCATCACCCGGGGCTCAACGCCTGTAACTCCATAACTTACCAGCCTGGCAATTGGTTTTACATTAAGCTTTTTCAGTACCTCCTCAGAAACAACCAGAACAAATGACGCACCGTCACTTGTTTGTGATGAATTTCCGGCAGTAACACTTCCATTGGCGGCAAAAACAGGTTTAAGTCTGGCTAATTTATCTGCAGAAGTGTCGGCACGGGGGCCTTCATCTGTATCTGCAATATGTTCGCGGGTTTGCTTTTTCTGATTTACATCCAGGTAGGTTTCAGTTACTTTTATCGGAACAATTTCATCTTTAAATTTTCCTTCTTTTATAGCAGCAATTGATTTCTGATGGGAACGTAATGCAAATGCATCCTGATCTTCTCTGGATACGTTAAACTCCCGTGCAACCGCCTCTGCAGTTAATCCCATATTCAGATACCAGTCACCATGGGTTTTGGCAATCTCAGGATTCGGAACAATTCTCCAGCCTCCGAATGGAATAGGTGACATACATTCAACACCTCCAGCAAGAATACATCCTGCCAGTCCGGCTTTAATTTTTGAATGAGCAATAGCAATGGCTTCAAGCCCGGAAGAACAATAACGGTTAATCGTCATTCCTGGTACCTTTACAGTATCAAGACTCATCAGGGATATCATTCTGCCGATATTAAGACCTTGTTCGGCTTCAGGTGTAGCATTACCAACAATTACATCATCTATCATTTCTTTATCAAATGCCGGCAATGACTGAAAAAGATGATGCAGAACCTGAACAGCAAGATCGTCAGGTCTTGTAAAACGAAACATACCTCTGGGTGCTTTTCCAACAGCACTCCGGAAGGCTGCAATTATATAAGTATCCATTTTGAAAAATTAATTCTTCTCAGCAGGTTTATTTTCTGTGGAAGTTGCTTTTTGCTGAATTGGAGATGCCTGCTTTTGCTTTTCTTTTTTTGCTTTTTCTTCAGCAGCTTTCTTTTCAGCAGCTAATCTGGCTGCTTCTAATGATTTAACATCCTGACCATCTTTATATGTAATGGCTTGCACCAGTTCGCCTTTTCGATTATAGAATTTCCAGTCTCCATCCTTTACATTATTCTTGTAACTACCTGTATTTCTGACCTGGCCATCGCTGTAATAAGCAGTCCATAAACCTGTTTTTTTGACGTTAGTGTATTCTCCTTCAAGCCGGATCTGGCCATTATAATAATATCTTCTGTAAGCCCCTTCTTTGATTCCGTACTGATATTCAATTTCTTCTTGTATTTTGGTATAGGGGTAATATTTTTTTGAAATGCCATGCCGGATGTCATCAACATATTCAATTTCCTGTGTGATATCGCCCATGGCATTGTAAAATTTCCAAATGCCCTGACGCCTGTTCAGTTCGTCTGTTGTATTCCGATGTTTTTCCCTTCCAGGCGCATATTTAGGCTTCTGAGAATTTTGAGAAAATGAAAGAACGGGTAGCAGTACTAAGAAAAACAGTGGCTTTATTAATTTATTCATGTGCGTGGTTCCCGGTTTGTAATCGGGGTAAAAATATAAAATTCAACCAACCTGCTATGTTAATAACCGGTCTTATTACATTATTTATTTCAACAAATATGAAAACTTAATCATGTAGTTTTCCGCAAAAAATGGCAGAATTATGAGAAAGGTAGTTATAAACGCGCTTATTCAGGCGATAATCTTGATTTTTAGTCAGGTAGTCTCTGCACAGCCATCATTTGTAACGGACAGCCTTGATGCTTATATAACACGAGAAATGTTACGATGGAATATTCCTGCCGTTGCTGTGGCGGTTGTCTATAAGGGTGATATAGTCTATCTAAAGGGACATGGCGTAATTGAGTCCGGGAAATCTGAAAAAGTAAATGAGCATACTTTGTTTCAGATTGCATCTAATTCAAAAGCTTTCACCGGTACGTCCGTTGCTTTACTTGATTTCCAGAAAAGGCTTTCACTTGAAGACAAGGTTAAAAAGTATCTGAATTATTTCGAATTAATGGATGCGTATGCAACCGAACATACAACAATCAGGGACTTGCTCAGCCACCGGATCGGATTTAAAACTTTTCAAAGTGATTTTCTGAATTGGGATGCACGAACAACAAGGAAACACCTGATTGAAAACATGCGGAATGTTGAGCCTGTAAACCCCTTTCGTTATGAATACGGATACTGCAATGTTTGTTTCCTGACTGCCGGAGAAGTGGTTCATTCTGTTACCGATACAACCTGGGATGAATTTATTAAATTTCATTTCTTCAGTCCATTAGAAATGAACCGCTCTTCTACCGACTATCAGTCAATTGCAACTGATAAGAATGCAGCCGTTCCATACACTGTTTTTGATAATAAGCTGCTCAGACTTGATTATGCCTATATTGATGCACTGGGCCCGGCAGCCTCTATCAATTCTTCAGCAAGTGATATGGCTCAATGGATGAAAATGCAGCTTGATACCGGCCGGTTTAAGGGGGTTCAGGTTTTTCCGAAGGAGGTTATTTTAGCTACATGGTCGCCTAATATGCTGGTCAGAAGTATCAGTTCAAAGTTGTTTCCTTATCGGACCTTGTCTGCTTATGGACTGGGTTGGTTTGTTGAAGATTTTTATGGAAGGAAAATTTTAAGGCATGGGGGGGGGACTAATGGTTTTGTTACTATGACCACTCTTATACCCGGTGAAGGGGCAGGTTTTGTGGTACTTACAAATACGGACGCAAATGATTTTTACCAAGCATTATCTTTTCAGTTAACGGAGGCTTTCACAGGACTGCCTTACAGGAATCTCAGTGAAATTTTTTACTCAGGATATAAAAGAAATGCAAGCCTGGAGACCGAAAGAATTCACCGTTTGTGGAAAGAAGCTGAAGAAAATCATACACCCCGGTTTCCTTTGGAAAAGTATACCGGGACTTATGAAAATCCGGTATTTGGTGATCTTGAAATTAAAATTGAAGGGACTCAGCTGGTAATTACGTTTGAATATCATCCAAGATTAAAAGGGAAACTACGTTCATTGGGTGATAATACTTTTCTTTGTGATTATTCAGATGTAACTTATGGAGTTTATGAAGTTCCGTTTGAAACAGACTCAAATCAGGTTACGGCAGTAACAATCAAAATAAATGATTTTATTGATTATTTACCCTATAAATTTATACGTAAACAGGAATGACAAATACGGTTCTTATTGAGTCTTTTATTGAAGACGCAAAGGAGAATTCAGACTTTGCCAGAAACCAGTTTGGTACCTTGCATGAGAATGCGTTCAATTGGAGAGTCAAACCTGATGAATGGAGTATTGCTCAATGCATTCAACATATTACAATGGTAGCAACTCATTGGGTCAGGCAGTTTGAAAAGATTAGCAAAAAGAAACTGCTGGAAGCTCCAAATGAGAAATTCTCAATGGGAATTTTAAGCCGTTATCTGTTGAAAGTAATAACTCCTCAGGTGAAGATTAAACTCAGGTCGCCCTCATCTTTTGAACCTCATCACTTGGTAAGTGGCCGGGCTTGCATGGAAGAGTTTTATGAAGTTCAGGAAAGAATGATTTCGTATGCTGAAAAATTTTACGGAATTCACTTATCAGAGGTAAAAATGGTTCCACCTCAATTCTCTTTAGTTCACGTTAATGCCGGAGAAGCACTCATATTGTATAATAATCATGTTCGAAGACATTTGATTCAGGCAACTAATATTAAAGAACATCTTTTGTTCCCTTTTAAGAAATAAGAAAGCGGCTATTCTTCTTTTCTTTTTGTAAAGATATCTTTCAGGGTATTAAATTCCTGCTTATAATAAAAGCCAATTCCTTGTGTATAGAGTGAATTAAAATTGGTCAGGAAGTTGATGTTATTTGCCCTGTTGAAAGCTTTAAAATGGAACTTGCCGTCATCTGTAAGTTTGACATCAACATTAAAGTCGCCAACAATATTTGAATTGTTTTGCCCACTAGCATTTGTATTATTGGAATTAAATCCAAGATTAGTTTCAACGGCAACCCGGTCATTAAATAATCGTGTGCCCAGCATTACTTCCAGCTGATCGCTATTTAGTTTGTCACCGGCCCGATAATTAATTCCGACATCTACTTTGTCTGTTAATTGGGATACCCAGTTAGTCAGCTGTACGGATAACAGTTCAGAGGCATTGGCACTCAATCCGGAAGAGGATGCTTCAAAATCAGTACTTCGGTTATCACCTGGTAAAAACCGATTGAGCACAAGAAGGCTGAGTGTCTGCTTATTTTTGCTTTCCTCTGTAGAAATAGCTTGCTGGACCAGTCCCTTCATAGTCGGATCAATATCAGGAATATCAATTGAGAAACTGATATCAGGTTTTAAAAGCTGGTTTCTCAGCGACAGATTAATTATAACCGGAATTCGCTTTCTCCCGGCTGAAGAGGTATCAGCTAAAAGGTCATATAAGCTTGCACGGGTACGGTAAATGGCATCAATATTAATGATGGCTTCATAAGGTGATCCGTTCCATCGGATGGTTCCGCCATTTTGAATATAGAACCGCTTATTAATTATATTTTGTAAAGTGAAAACATAATTCCCCGAGGTTGCTGTATAATCACCTCGCATTGTAAAAACTTCATCAGTTGTAATTTCAAAAACAATATTTCCGGTACCACGCCCTTCCATCTTATCTCCAATTTTCTCATCATAAATCAACTTGATAAGCGCATTTTCAGTAATGTTAACATCCAGCCTCATATTAATTCCCGACAGGTCAATCTTATCTGTTTCAAAGGTCTTTACTGTTGAATCACGGGTGATAAATTGAATAAATGAACTCTGAGTGACTTCCTCAGGGTTCGAAAGGGGAATTGAAATTTCAGTTCCCGCTTCTGAACGGATGGAGCCATTAAATGAAATGAGTTCGAAGGGTCCTGAGATTACAACCTGGCCCGATACAAACCCGGTTCCGTAAAACAGGTTGTTCTGATGAGGATTGGTGTTTAAGGTTTGAAGGTTTTTTGTCCGGATACTTAAGTAAAGGCTGAAGTCATTGAAATTACGGTGTGCAATATTTCCACTTAATAGGGCTGTGTTGCCCAATTCGTCTGAAATAGTAATATTATTAAAGCTGAAAGCTCCGGGTGTGATAGTAACTTCATCTGAAAAGCTATAACGGCAGTTCAGGTAGTCAATTGTCATCGCTGCCTTCTGGAGCCTCACTTTACCTCTCAGTGAAGGTTTAGATGTCGTACCTGTTAAGGAAATTTCACCGGATGCAAAACCTCTTACCTGACTTGCAAAGGAGTTAAGATAATGACCGAAAGGAGTTACGTTCATCTTATTCAATTCTGCAGAAAAGTCAAGTTTGTCAGATTTAATGTTGTACTCTCCTTTTAATATCAGATTCTTAATATCCTGCCGCATAATATCAGCTTCTGCAGAAATTTTCTTCTCTCCTGAAGAATAATGAACCAGGAAGTTAGCAGTACCTAAGGTGTCTCCGAAAAGGCTGAAATCACGGATTAGCAGATCTGAGCTTGCCATTGGGTTGGCAAGTAATGAGAAAAGTTTAAGTTCTCCGTCTATAAATCCTCCTGATGTGATACCATAAGTTGATAAAATCTTATTGAGCGGCTGAATGGGGAAAGAGGAGAAAAACACATTGAGTACATCATTTGGCTTGGAACCAGCAAATCCGTTGAATGCTATTATTTCATTACCGGAGACTAGCCGGAAATCATGAATGCTTGCTCCGGTAGAATCAAGCTGAATCCGGTTACCTGTTGGGATCATCCAGTATTGGCCGTCTATAAGAAGATCAGAAGAAAGAAAACTCAAAACCGGGCTTCCGGATTTTTCAAAAGCAATTTCAGAACTTATCTTTATTTTATCAAGAAGAGAATCACGACCCTGAACATTCAGGTTAAGAATTGCCTGTTCAAATGTGGAATAGCCGTTGATCTCAAGTGAATTAAAAACAAGGCTGTCCCTGACGGAGGAATGATCAGCCTTTAGCAGATACTTGAAGGCTGAATCGGAAGTTGTTCCAGTAAAACTCAGATTATTGATTGCAATATTTTGATAAGTAACTTGATCGGATTCAAGACTTAAAGAGAAGTCATTTGTAATAGAAGAAAAGTTACCACTGATAACAGTACCCGGTGCTATAGATAAGCCAGGTGCAAAAATGTTGAAAACAGATTGTGTCTGCCTGGTTATTATAATGTAACTAAAGTCCTGCTTATTGTGAGCAAGTGTATAAGTTAAAAATGAAACTGGGAAATGCATCTGCAGCATATTGAGAAAGGCAGGATAGATAGTTGTATTATTAAACTGACCGTTCACTTTGGCAGTAATGGCATCTGATTCAAGAGTAATTCGCTTATTCTGCTGATCGATTGAGGAAGCTAGCTTAACTGAGTCTATTTTGAATTGTTGATTTCCTGCCCGGTAAGTGATTTTGCTCAGATTCAGACTACCCTGAAATTCATCAAGATTTCCTCCCGTCATATTAATTGCTGATTCAAAACTGAGGGTAGTTAAGCTGTCATGGTGGGAGAAGTTTAAATTAGAAAGATTAGCGTGGTTAAGCCCTGCAATAAAATCAAATTTTGGGATTTTATGCGTAAAATCAATGTTACCGGAAAAATTGAGATCCAGGTTGGGATCGTTAACATTCAGAAAGCCATTAAAAAGTCTTTTTGAAATATTAGCTCCAATTTCTATTTCTGAGTAGGAATAGCCACGAAAATCAAACCGGTCAATTTCCCCTTTTACTTCAGCATTAATTTTATTGATATCAAAATAGCTCCCGTTCACTTCAGCACTTAAAGAAATTAGTCCTAAATTTTCTGAAGCAGCAAATTTTCCAAGTTGAAAGTCTGTTGAAGATAATCTCCCTGAATAGACAGGTGTTCCTTTAAACTTAAGGTTTAAGTCAGTTGCCAGGTATCCAAGATCTGTTTTTATATTTCCATATGTAACAAAGTCATTATAAAATCCGGTAAACTTTCCCTTAAAATTAATTTTTCCAAGTCGTTGAACAGCAGGAGGCAACCGGAGGTAGTTGAGGCTGTCATAAGGTGGAAGTTGGATGGAAGCCAGATCGGATGATGAGGTATTCAGATTATCAACTTTTAAATCAATAAAGGTTTCATCAATATCAGGTAAACCAATCAGGTCAATCTTGCCTTTAAATTCAGTGGCATTTCCATACTTAAAGAAAAAATCCCGGAGTCTTAAATTAGCTATTGTTCCTCGAATCTGCCCCGATAATCCAACTGAACTTTCTAATCCGGTAAGTTCGGGAATAAAATAAGCTAAATCAGAAGAATGAATTTCCGAATTCCGGAATTCTGATCTTAGATTTATCTTATTTATGAAATCGCCAAAATCTTTCAAAGATGAGAATCCGACCGCCAGATCTCCTAGGATATGAGTCTGAGGAGTTAATATAGCCAAAGATTGAAGAGTCAGCGAATCGTGAATCAGCTTAATCATGGATGAGGAAAGTTCCTGAATGGTAAACCCGCTTTTTTCGATGAATGAGAGTGATGACAAATTGAAACTCAGCGAATCTTCTGTAGCTGATACTTTTTTAAATGAAGCAAATAAACGGCTCACTTCCAGGTCGTGTAAATTGATACCGACACTTGGGTTATCAGCTCCTAAATCTTTGTAACTGACACTACAGTTTATGAATGAAATGTTGTTTGCTGATACTTTCCATTTTCTCTCAGTTCTGTTGGCTTCTGAGGCAGGAGCAAAATAATCCCGGATAAAATCAAAATTCATTTCACCGCTTCCCTCATATCTTACCAGGTGAGTGACGGCATCAGTAATCTCAATGGTTCGGATTCTCAAAAAATTAGTGCTACGGTTTAGTGAAGCAAAATTTAATTTGACAGTTCTGGCAAAGAGAAGAGTGTCATTATCCTGATCGGCAACATAAATTCCCCGGATAACAATTTTGTCAAAGGGCTCAAAGCGGAATGAATTGATAGAAATTTCAGTGTTGAGCTCTTTTGAAAGATAAGCAGCTACAGCATGAACCAGCTTTTTTTGAATGATTGGGAGACGTAAGGCTGTAAACAGGAAAATATATGCGCTTACGAGCATATATACAATCATTACTGAAATTCGGACGAAGCGTTTGATAACTTTGAGGCCGTTAATTCGGATGCAAATTAGGTTAATAATCTGAAAGCATTATGATTGTTTAGTACAGTTGATCAACAATTAAAAAGTGGATAAAAAGACGGTTTTTATTCTTGGAATTGAATCCTCATGTGATGAGACCTCAGCAGCTGTAACCGGCAATTTGCAGGTAAAGGCTAATGTAACTGCCAGCCAGCAAATTCATGAAGCCTATGGTGGCGTAGTTCCCGAACTAGCTTCGCGAGCACATCAGAAAAATATCATTCCGGTAGTGGACACGGCTATCGAACAGTCAGGTATTACCTTAAATGACCTCTCAGCAATTGCTTTTACCAGCGGCCCTGGACTGATAGGTTCGCTAATGGTGGGAACTGCATTTGCCAAGGCTCTGGCTTTGGCGCTAAACCTTCCGATTATTGAAGTTAATCACATGAAAGCCCATGTGCTGGCTCATTTTGCGGAAAAGCCAGGCCAGGATAACTCCCATTCGCCAATGCTTCCGTTTTTATGCCTGACGGTTTCAGGAGGTCATACCCAGTTAATAAAAGTCGAATCACCGGAGAATATGATTTTAATCGGAAATACAACAGATGATGCAGCAGGTGAAGCATTTGATAAAATTGCTAAGCTGCTTGGGCTTCCGTATCCCGGAGGTCCACTGATTGATCAATATGCAACAAGCGGGAACCCTAATGCCTTTCATTTTCCGGTTCCCCGGATGCCGGGGCTGGATTTCAGTTTTAGCGGACTTAAAACGGCAGTTTTATATTTTCTCCAAAGGGAGCAATCCGCAAATCCACTTTTTATAGAAGAAAACAGGGCAGATTTATGTGCTTCTGTTCAATATACCATCATAACCGCATTGTTAACTAAACTAAAGGAAGCTGCCCGCCAGACTGGAATCCGGAGAATAGCCCTGGCAGGAGGAGTTTCTGCTAACAAAGGACTTCGGAAAACCCTTTTGGAAGAAGGTAAACATCTGGATTGGGAAATTTTTGTACCCCCCTTCGAATATTGCACCGATAATGCAGCCATGATTTCCATTGCAGGATACTTTAAGTATCTGAATGGTGAATTTTCAGATCAAAGTACCGCACCTTATGCCAGGTTTAGGGGTTTTTAATACCTGTTGTTGAAAATTAGAAAATTGCAAACGATTATTATAACTATTGCTTATTAACTTTGAAAACTAAAATAATTAGACTATGGAAAATACAAAATCATCTGCTAAAAAAGGAATTCTGATTTTATTAATACTGTCACTTGCAGGAAATGTTGTCCAATGGATTTCAAGCTCATCAAAGGTACAAGGACTTGAAAATAAAAACGAAGAATTGGTAGCTGCCAGAATAGATATTGAAAAGGAACTTGATGCAACTCGTGATGAATTGAATAAGTTTAAAGGTGATAATGCCCGAATTGACAGTCTGTTACTTGAAGCCAATAATAAAATTGACGAACAACAGGCTCGAATTGAAGCAATCAGTAAAAAGGAGAAGAATACGGATGCACTTAACAGCAAATTGAAAGCTGAATTAGATGAGTTGAAGAAGCTACGCAATCAGTACCTGGAAAAGATTGATGAGCTGTTAGTTGAAAATGCGCAATTAAAGAAAGACAGGGAAGAATTAACAAGCACAGTAGAAACCATATCAAAAAATCTTGAAAATACAGTTAATGTTGCTTCAGTTCTCCGGTCAGAATATGTAAAAGTTAATTCGTATAAACGAAAAGGCAATAATAAGTATACCGAAACAGCAATGGCAAAACGGACTAATAAACTGGAAGCTTGTTTTACCGTGTTGGATAATAAAATAGCAAAACCAGGAGAAAAAACAATTTATTTAAGAGTTGTAGAGCCTGGTGGAAAAACAATGGGTAGCAGAGCAGAAGGCTCCAATACATTTACTAAAGCTGGAAGTAATGAAGAAGTGATGTTTACAACCTCATCCCGGATTGATTATGATGGTTCAAAACAAGATGTCTGTATGGCATGGGAGGAAAATGAAAGAATTTTTTCACCCGGAACTTACCTGATTGAAATTTACATTGACGGGAATCTGAGTGTTGCAGCTTCTCATGTATTAAAATTGGCTGATTTCTGAACAATAAAAATGCCGGAACTGGTTTCCGGCTTTTCTATATTTTACTTGTTAAACTTTAACGGATCCGGATAGTGGTTGTTTCGTTAATCCAGCAATAATCAATTACAAAAGAAGCTCCGTCTTTAAGACTGCGGAAGAATACAGCTTCTTTATCCGGAAAATATTTTGAATAAGTTACAATGCGTTTATTGGCATCTTCAGAAACTAGAGGGTCAATAGATTTGGCATACTGGTATTTATCAACGGCTGCCCAGTAAACAGCAGCTTTTTTAAAGTCATCATCTCCACAGGAAGAGGCTGCTGCTATATAAATATCTCCAATCATAATGTAGGGGCGTCCCCAGCCATTTCGAAGTGAAATAGCCCGCTGAGCATACGTTCTGGCTTGTTGATAGTTCTTGAGTTTATAAAGGTTTAATTCGGCAAGCTCAAGATTGTATAATGCTTTTTTGCTTAACGATGAGTCTAGGTCAATTGCATCGGAATACAAGCCTGTAGCTCTTGTATAATTGCCTTTAGCAGCATACATTCTGGCCAGTGAAGCGGCAGAAGCTGCCGAGGGTTCCTCTTTATACAACTTTTCGGTTGCTTCAAGGTAAACCGGAGCATCCAGGCATTTTTTTCTTTCAAAAAGATTTACAATCTTCTTTAAAAGAATCTTGTCATCGGGATTGGTTTTTAAGCGGGGTGAATAAATATTAATCAGATCCTCACAGGTTGCAAACGGGCCAAAGAAAGTTTCAATATTGTTCCGTGATTTTTCATAATCGGCAGCATCTGGCGAATTGTTTTCGAGATTGTAATCAATGATACTGCCTAACTGATCATATAGATCAAGAATATCTTCTTTTGTGACAAGTTTAAGATTATATAACTCAGTGTTTAGCTGGAAGTAACGATAAAGCAGGATAGGCCCGGTTTGATTTCCGCCTTTTGAAACTGATTCCTTCAATAACTGAAGTGCATCTTTTTTATCCTGTATCGAAGTTGCATTATCATAAAGGGTTAAACCTTTTTCTCCTAGTACAAAGGCTTCTTCTCCAAAATACCTGATTCGCTGATCATACATGCTTAACAAGGTGTTGAGGTAAGCCCGTTTTTTGGAAGAGTCTTTCTCATTCAGAATAAAATGGTTGAGCATTCCTCCACCTCTTACATAGATATTTTTGCTGGATGCCGGACAATGTTCAAATACCCATTTCCAGGGTTCGAAGGCATCAGTCATGGCACCTTGTTTATAATATTCGTTAAACAACGACAGATTCTTCACGCATTCAGCACTGTCTAATCCATATTTAGAACTGTCTGTTTGAGCTTTACCAGTAAAACTGATCAGCAATAAAACGACAACATAAATCAGGTTTGCAACTTTTTTCATAGTAATAAAACTTGGATTATTCATATTTTCTTTTAAAGAACCAGAATTCATTGAGTGTAACTCCAAAATAAAACCGGATATAATCCTGTTCTAAGAGGTTGTTTTGAGTGGTCCCTGCCTTGCCAGCTTCTATACCGATCTGAATCATGGTTCTCTGAATTCGGTCTTTCTTGATTAATGGTAAACCTAAGCCAAAGGAAATGCCAACATCTAGGATATCTGTTTGATTTAGCTGAAGGTACGATGAATGATAATAAAAACCTGCCCTATAATTTATCTTGTTCATGTAGTTGAGGCTTTTAACATTTGGTGTAAACTCTGTACCTGCTGTAATTGAATAACTGTTTTTAAGTCTTGTCTCGTCAATATCAGAAAGAAAGTTGTTCCACTGCCTGGCTGAGTAATCAACAGTAAATGACCATTTGTTTTGTTTACTGATCATAATTCCAACTGAATAACCGGTAGGGAAAATAGTTGTACTTTTCTTATCTGTTATGATTTCAACGGTATCTCTGATATTTTCAAAAGAACCGGATTCTCTGAAATTATACCAGATAGAGTTAAATGAAGTTTTTATCTTTTGTTCAGGAATAAGAACTGCTCCGGTTGCAAATGTGATTCCTTTTTTATTGGTAAAATGATAATGAATACCGGCTTCAAAATAAAAATCGCCCAGGGTTGAGCCGGAAGATTTTCGGTTTGCAATAAATGCAGTAGAATCAATAAAAGTTACGGCACGCGAATAATCAAGGGTACCGAATAACCAGGAAGAATTCAAACCGAACGAGAAGCCTTCAATGAAACGAAATTTTTTAACTTCATTCTCAGAAGAAATAGAATCATTCAGGTCAGTCCATCTTCTGTAATTCTCAGAAGAATAAAACTGCATTGACTTTTTTCCAAAAGGAGTATATCCCAGAGACAGAAAAAACCGGTTAACACCACCATCACCGGTATAACTGTTTTTAATGTTTCCGCAATTACATGCTCCTGATGAAGTAATATTGGATGATTCAAAATCCATGCTGCTGAATGGCAGAATTCCGAATCCCAAGGAAGTATTCCGTTTTACCAATGGAAAGGCCATACTAAAATAATTTAGTGAAACATCATTTCCACTTTGTGAAACAGCAGATGATTTTAGCCTGTACATTTCTGCATTTAATCCGGCTTCAAAAGTTGTTATCGTATCATACCCAAGGGCAGCGGGATTTAAAAGATTCACCTGGTCAAAAGAATAGCCTGCAATTCCGCTCTTCCCCATGCCAATTTGCTTTACAGATCCTTGAAAGGAGAGTATCCCAATTCCAAAACGGGCATACGGAGAACCTGAACCTCCTTGCGAATACGAGAGTTGTGGAACTAAAAAAAGAATGTAAAGCAAAATGAAAAGGTTATTTGCTGGAACTGAGGTTGTATAGTAAAATTTCATTTAATCCAATGAGGGTTAACTCCGGGGCGACAAATATGACACTTTTGAGCTGATTCACAAAGAAATGCCAGTCACCTCCGGTTAATATTATTTTAAGTGATTTTGATTGCTGCCTGACAAATTTAATTTTTGCCTCAATCTCAGCAACCATTCCGGCCTGAACGCCACTGGTGATAGAAGATTCAGTAGAATTCCCTAAATGCTTAAAGTTTTTAACAGGCTTTAATTGGGGGAGTGCAGCAGTAAACTCATGAAGAGAACGGTAACGCATGCTTAAGCCCGGAGAAATGGAACCTCCTGTAAATTCAGAATTAATGACCAGGTCGGTCTTCAGGCAAGAACCACAATCAATAATCAGTACAGGATTCTTAGGGAATAGAAAGGATGCAGCCGCTGCATTGCAGATACGGTCTTGACCTAAATTTGATTTTGGCCGGTAATTTAACTTAACCGGGAGTGGAATTCCCGAATGCAGCTTTTGGATTTTAATTCCTTTGAAAACCGGTTTGTTCAGCGTATTACCTACATCTGAAACCATAATGGTATTAAATGCTTGTGATTTTAGTAACTTAACCAAACCTCGCGAATCTTCATGGTTAAAAACTTTAACAAATACCATCTTTCTGCCGGTAAATCCTGCAGTTTTAATGCAGGTGTTGCCTGAGTCAATTAGTAAATTCATGGTTTACAGACCGTAAAGTAAAAGCAATTATTCAGAGAACTGAATAAATTTTTACTGAAATCTGAAAGAAGCCAAAAATCTTAAAAAAATAATTTAGGTTTGCGCTCGAATTTAAGGACTGATTCATTCAGAGACTTGTTGGTGACATAGCTCAGTCGGTAGAGCAAAGGACTGAAAATCCTTGTGTCGGTGGTTCGATTCCACCTGTCACCACAACCTGTAAACAGCAGCTACAATGACGTATCGATTTTCTTCTGTTTTGCTGATTGATGATAATGAAATTGATAATTTCATAAATGAGAGGATTATCCAGACATCCGGATTTGCTGAGCAAGTCATTGTCAAAACCTCCTGTGATGATGCACTGGAATTTTTAAGAACCTCTGCACCAGAAAATATCCCGCATGTAATTTTTCTTGATCTGACTATGCCGGTTAAGGATGGGTTTGCCTTCCTTGATGAATTTAATCAATTTCAGGATGAGATTAAAAAGAGAAGTAAAGTGGTTGTACTGAGTGCTTCAATCAGCCCTGAAGATATCAATAAGGCATCCTCCAATCCTTATGTGATTCGCTATATTAATAAGCCCTTAAGCGAGAAATACCTGGAGGCTATCAGTTTTTAATTGGGTTACTCATTCTTCGAATCATTGATTCATCTAATCTGACAAATTTAAGGATAGCGTTTTTACCTGTATTTTCAGATTGAAACTGTTCCCATAAGGAGTGGATTCGTTTATTCTTTTTGCGCAGGTCAATTGCCTTTAAAGCTGTTTTTAACAGTTTCATGAAGGTGAGGGCTGATTTCCATTGATCCTCTTCTTCCATTAATTGCCTCCGTAAACTTGAAATGATTTGCTGGCATAATCCATCTTCATTAAGAATGCAATATTGTAAAGCCTGAAATAACCGGCACTCCACATCGGCAATTTTGAATTTCTTCATGGATAGGGTGTTTCTGAGTTGATTAAGCGTCTTCGCTGCTCCATTATAGTCATGGTTGTAAAACTTTCCGATTGCAAGAAATCTGTTAAAGGAAATAAGATGATAGCATTCGGAAACGCTGATATCCATCTGACTCACTAATAGATCATTTAACTCACTTAAGGTTGTTTCAGAATGATCAGTAAGAAACTTGTCAATCTTGGAATTCAGAAACTGAATGACAATAAAGTTATGAAAATGTTTGCTGCAGATTTCCGGAATATTTTTTTTTGCCTGTGCATAATAAAAATCGGCTTTAACCTGGTTGCCTGCTTTCTGGTAAAACTCGAAGTAAAGAAATGGGATAATGAAATTGATGTTCTGATAAAGCGTATCCTGATTGTATTTTTCAAAAATTGCTTCTAAATGCTGAATCTGTTGCTCTATTTCAATTTCTTTCTTTTTGAGCCCATCTTTTTTCTCAGGTAATCCACATTGCCAATAAATATTGGCAATGGATTGAAAGACTGTCAGTCGGTGTGAATTATAAAGTTCACAGATGTTAAATAATTCTCTTTTCATTAGTATCAGGTCATCATATTCTTTATCTGAATTGCTGATCAGGTACATTCCCAGCTTCTGGAGAAAACGATAAAAAATATCTTCTGCTTTACCAACTGCCAGGGAATAGGCAACATGTTTTTCATAAAGCCTGAAATAATGATTATAATTCTCAGTATATAAGGATAGTTGAGCAAGTGTCTTATAAACAACAATAAGCTCAGCAGAAAGATCATATTCGATGAGTTGCTTTTGAAGATCAGTTAATGCCCTGATTGAAAATTCACGGTTGGTTCCGTACAAATGTGCAGGAACACGGGTTACTTCGTCCATTAGAATATTAACCGGACTTTTTGTGTTTTGAGCAAACAATGAAGCTATCTTATCATTTAACCGTGATTTTAAAGTATAATAGGCACTTGGACTCACTTCAAGTTCTCTCATCATTTCATTATCTGTTTTATTAGTATGTCGTGCTGCTTCGAGTACCTTAAAGGGCTTGTTCTGTCTTCCGCCAGAGATCAGCTGAATGAGTTGTTGATATTCTTCTGTTGTAAGTTTTTTAATTGTTTTATTCAAAACGTTCATGGGATGTTTATTGATTTTTCAGGGTTTTCTAACGATAGGATGGAATAAAAGGTTTCTGGATGCTGTTGGCTAGCAACATAAACGTGCTCTGCTTCCTGAATAGCCGGATACGATAACAAAATTCTAAAGGAGAGGCAAATCATAACCTTATTGGGTCATTTTTAGTATAACCGGCTTTAAAAATGAGCAACTCAAAACAAAAAATCGGATGAAAGATCTTGAAGAATCAGGAAATTGTTTTGACTTCAATGTAACCGTAATGGCTATTGTTCGTAAGATGCTCAGAAATCTTGCATTGGAAATATTAGAAACTATAAAACATGAATTCCGGAAAAAACTCAATTAACTTAATCAACATAAATTCAATGGATATGAATGACTCTGCCAACAATGCTGAATTCTACAAACTGATTCGGCAGAATCGGTTTGTTATGTATGCCAAACCAAGAAGATATTACAACCGGGATGGTGAAAGCGGAAATGCCTTTAAGTTTCTCTTTCTTATGTATGCAGTTGTTTTTATGATTGCTATGTTAACCGTTTCAGTTGCGTTTGGTCAAAGGGTTTATAGTGAGAATCCTGGGGTTACCTCTTCTTCTTCATCAACAGGAACGATTACTAAGTATACAACCATTTATAATTCCGGGAAAGTTTTTCTTAACTGGACTGCCCGCAATGAACCTGCAGACTGTATTTATATCATTGAACGTTCGCAAGATGGCAATGATTATACTTCGATAGGTGTGAAGGAGGGTATTGGAACAGAGATCGAACTGTTTTACAGTTGGATGGATGAAACTCCTCCTGAAGGTTTTGCTTATTACAGGGTCAAGAAAATTACCCGTGACGGCATGCAATTTTACAGTGCGGCTAATGCGGTAATAAATATGGATGCAAGCTATAACCCGAAAATGAATTACGCAAAAGGAAAAACAGAATCAAAAACCGGTCAGTAAGAAATTCTAAGAATTTCAACTGGTCTTGTCAAAGTCTAATTAACTTTTAAACATGCTTTGCATTCGTTGGCACATGCACAAAATATCTGAAAAGAAACATATATTCATTCTGCTTGTAGCATTAGTTACAGGAATTGCTGCAAGAGCACAAGTAACGGCTTCATTCTCAGCAGCACCGACATCTGGATGTGTCCCGCTAACCGTTAATTTCACTGATAATTCAATTAATGCAAATCAGTATTTCTGGGATTTTGGGAATGGAAATACTTCAACCTTGCAAAATCCAACTACCATTTATTTGTCACCGGGAATGTTCACGGTGACCCTCGTTGTTACGAATACCCTGACAGGTCAGCGGGATACAATGGTCGCCCAAAACTATATTCACACAATTCCCGCACCAGTAACATCTTTTATAGCCAACACTTTATCCGGATGTGAAAATGATAACGTAATTTCTTTTACTAATACATCAACCGGAGCAATCTCTTATATCTGGGATTTTGGAGATGGTAATTCTTCAAGCCAGATCAATCCGGTACATACCTATTTAAATGCCGGGACCTATACGGTTAAACTAATTTCTACCAATGGATTTGGCTGCAATACAATCCAAACCAGGCTCAATTATATCACTATCTATCCAGAGCCATCATTTAGCCTTTCGGCTAGCTTCACTTCTTCCTGTGACAGTAATGATGTTTTTCAATTTAGTGCTTCCGGAACCGGTATAAGCTCATGGTACTGGGATTTCGGAGACGGCTCTTCTTCTGTTCAGCAAAATCCTTCTCATTCGTACGGAACAACCGGAAACTTTACAGTAACACTGATCGGTACGAATGGTGCTGGTTGCTCAGATACAATTGTAAAGACAAATTATATTAACATAGGAAACACGCTGGTACCTAATTTTTCGGCAACCCAGTTAACGGGCTGTGATAGCTTAACTACTACATTTCATGCATTGGTTCAGAATGCAACCAGCTGGATATGGAATTTTGGCGATGGTTCACCTGTTTCAAATGTGAAACATCCGACACATACCTATAATGCTCCCGGAAGCTATACAATCACGCTTACTGTTACCACTTCAAACGGTTGTAATGGAACAGCTACTTATACCAATGCTATTGTGGTAGATCCAACACCGGTTGCAGCCTTCAATATCACACAACCAGATTCCTGTGCAATGCTGACTTTTCAGTTTAATAATACAAGTACAAATGCAGTAAATTACCAATGGAACTTTGGAGACGGGAATACTTCAACAAGTCCCAATCCCAGCCATACATATAGCGGAGCCGGAACCTATAATGTAACACTAACAGCTTATTCACCAAATGGTTGTTCAGCTTCAGCATCCGTTAGTAAGGTTATTTCCCTGTCAGGCAGAATAGTTAACTTTAATGCCAGCCCACGTGCCGGATGTGCTCCGTTATCGGTAATGTTTTCACCCTATAATTATACAGGAGCAGTTGCCTGGTTTTGGGACTTCGGAGATGGTAATACTTCCACTCAGCAATACCCGACTAATATATATACTGTAAATGGGTTTTACACTGTTAAACTGGTAATTACAACAAGTAATGGTTGTGTTGATTCAATCATTAAAGTTAATCATATTCGGATCTTACCGGGTCATGTCAATTATTCGCTTCCGGATACAATTACGGGCTGTGTTCCGTATGGAATTTCCTTTACTACACCTCTGCAGGGATGCGATACAATTATCTGGACTTTTGGAAACGGGGATTCTGCTTTTACTCCTAATACTTCCTATACCTATACCACGCCCGGAATTTATGTTGTTAGTTTTTACGGGAGTATGCCTAACCGGTGTAGGCAACTCATTAATCCGTTTGCAATCATTCAGGTCTCTGAATTCATTCCGGATTCAATAATAATATTATCTTCTTCCGGATGTCAGCCGTTTCAGTTTCATTTTGATAATTTAACTCCTAATGTTGTTTCATATACCTGGAATTTCGGAGATAATACACCACCAGACACTACTAAAGACCCTGTTCATGTATTTGCTCAGGCTGGTACATATACGGTTAGTGTTACTCTTACTGATATCAATGGATGTGTCAGTACAGTTTCAACAACAGTAACCGTTGGAAGGCAGAACCCAATTCAGATTTCCAATTTTAATAACTGTGCCAACAATCCAATCCAGTTTAATATTAATAATCCTGCTGTTTTTACTTCCTGGACATGGAATTTTGGAGATGGCAGCCCTGTTTCAAACCTGCTCAATCCCATACATTCTTATTCAGTACCCGGCAGCTATGTTATCTCTCTGATCACAACAGATATCAATGGCTGTGTTGATACATTCCGAACGAGTCCTAAGGCAATTTATGGTATTGTAGCCGGGTTTACAGCTGTTGCCCCATTGACCGGCTGTGATTCATTAACTGTCCAGTTTAACAATACATCGACTGGAGCTACTGACTATTTATGGGATTTTGGAGATGGTCAGTCATCAACTGATCCGAATCCGGTGCATACCTATAATGTTGCAGGTACCTATTCAGTAACACTTACTGCCTCTGGAGGCAGTTGTTCAAAAACAGTTACTCAAAATAATATAATTATTGTCAGGCAGGCTCAGGCTGACTTCTCCTATTCTTCAAATGGTACTTGTTATCCGGTTACAGTAGTCTTTACTGATTTAAGTACGAATGCGGTTTCATGGTATTGGAATTTTGGAGATGGATATTCCTCCACATTACAGAACCCAACTCATGTTTTTCACTATCCACCTTCAGGGCCAATTACACTTACCATTACTGATAATAATGGCTGTACAAAAACAATATCCAAACCGAATATTACCGGGGTTAATATTTCGGTAACGGTCTCTGACACAATCGGATGCAGCCCGTTTTCTACATCCTTTTCAGGATCTGCTCAGGGAGCTCTTTCATGGCTTTGGGATTTTGGAGATGGAAACACCTCAACTCTGCAGAATCCCGTCCATACTTATACATCAGTAGGAGTTTATAATGTTACCTTAACTGTCAGCATGAATAACTGCACTGCAACTATTTTGTTGCCTGAGAAAATTTATGTAATAAAACCAATGCCGGATTTCAATTCTCCAACAGTTGCAGTTTGTGCTCCTTCATTAGTTCAATTTAATGATTTGTCTACTGGAGCGGTTCAATGGCATTGGGATTTTGGTGACGGGACTTCAGCTACAGTTCAAAACCCATCACATATTTATAATATCCCTGGTTACTACACAGTTTCACTTACAATTTGGGACTCATTGGGATGTTCAGCTACCAAAATTAACACAGATTACATTTATGTGCCGGGGACCTATACTTATTTTAGCCTGATCGCTAATAATAATTGTCTGAATACCTTTGTACAGTTTAGTGATTCATCGGTAGGCGCTACAAGTTGGTTATGGAACTTTGGAGATGGTTATATTTCTACGTTACAAAACCCTACACATACTTATCTTGATACAGGAAGTTATACCGTATCACTCATTTCTACTGACTCGATAGGTTGCACTTCATATTACACTTATCCTGATCCGATTGTCGTTCATCCATCACCTGTTGCACAGGGTCAGTTAATCACTCCGGCATCAAAATGTGTCCCTTTGACTGTTTCCTTAATTAATCAATCAACTTTGTACACTAGTGTGGTATGGCATTTTGGTAACGGTGACAGTTCTATAGCTACAAATCCTGTTTATACTTATCAGAATCCGGGAACGTTTAACGTTTATTTAATTGCCTATAATCAGTTTGGTTGTCAGGATACATTTCAGGTTGCTGTTATTGATGCTGAAAAGGTACCTGATGCTGGTTTTACAGCTACACCGGCATCGGGATGTTCACCCTTAAGTGTTCAGCTGACCAACACATCGAATTCACTTCAGAATCCGTCTTATTCCTGGACGTTTGGGAATGGCCAGTCATCCACAGTAGCATCAC
>JADLBQ010000049.1 GCA_020847635.1 Bacteroidia bacterium | reverse complement strand
CGGTTGCAATGTTCAGGAAAACTGTACGCTCCACATGTTTCCCGGAGTAACGGTAACGCTGCATGAAGCTGCTCACATTGGTCACGGAGCAATTATTCATGGTGCTGTCATTGGAAAAAATACATTGGTTGGTATGAATGCGGTAGTTATGGATAATGTTATAATCGGAAACGGCTGCATTATCGGAGCATTGACACTGATCCCGTCTGAAATGATCATTCCTGACAGAAAAATCGTTGCCGGTGTTCCCGGAAAAATTATTAAGGATGTAAGCGATGAAATGCTGGAATGGAAAACTAAAGGTACACAATGGTACCAGCGATTACCATCAGAACTGAAACAGACACTGAAAGAATGTGAACCATTACGAGAAATGGAAGCCCATCGTCCTGCTCAGCCGGAAAGTTATAAATCCTGGAAGGAGTCTCAATGAGAACAACCTGGGGAAAAGCTGAATTTTTGAAACTGTTTCTGATCAGTGAACTGAGTATTCTTCAACCCCACCGGAAAGGATTATGGGGAAAGATGAATGCTCAACAAATGATTGAACACCTTGCTTACTCATTCAGAAATTATGCAGCATTAGATCATGAAAATATGAACATTCCGCCTGAACGGATTGAACAAGCAAGGCACTTTATGCTTAGTGAAAAACCATTCACGCCCGGAACTCATCCACCCGGAATGAGTTTATATCCTTAACCTGCCGTATTTGCATCATTCAATGAATCACTCAGTGATCTGAGTCAGAGCATTCATAATTTCTTTTCAACATTTGAGAATCATCCCGAATAATACCAAATCCAGTCTTTGGGCCATTGAATTATCAGCAGACTGTTCACTTGCATGATATACTTGTAAATCACCACTTTATTCAGTTCAGCATTCTATCCCGAACGGGCAGAAAGTTTAACAATCCGGGTTTTGAACTGTTAGCATAATCCTGTAACAGCAAGAGTTGAAATTTGAAACATTAAACCTTTTACAAAAAATTAAATTTGCCAAAAGAACTGAATTGAATCTATGAAACAGACCAGGAGTTATCTGAACGGAAAGTGGGTATTTAATCATCAGGAAAAACAGCCACAATATCATGCAATTACTGGAGATGTAATTGCAGAGGTTTCCTCCGGAACGATGGACTTTGAAGAAGTTCTGCATTACGGACGAACCAAAGGCGGGCCAGCCTTGAGAAAAATGACTTTTCACCAAAGAGGAAGAATGCTCAAAGCCCTGGCATTGCATCTTCTGTCAAGAAAAGATACCTTCTATGAAATAAGCTGGGCAACCGGTGCAACAAAAGCCGATAGTTGGGTAGATATTGAAGGAGGAATCGGGAATTTATTTTCTTATTCATCTTTAAGAAGACAATTCCCGGATGAATCATTCTGCCTGGAAGGGGATCCGGTCAAACTTTCTAAGCGTGGCTCATTCATCGGACATCATTTTTGTGTTCCAAAAGAAGGAGTCGCCATCCATATCAATGCATTTAACTTTCCGGTTTGGGGAATGCTTGAAAAATGTGCTGTGAACTGGTTTGCCGGTGTTCCTTCTATAGTAAAGCCAGCAAGTATAACTTCCTTTCTGACTGAAGCTGTTGTTCAGGAGATCATCAGCTCAGGAATTCTTCCCGAGGGTGCTTTACAGCTGATTTGCGGACCTGCTAACGGCATTCTGGATCATGTTATGAATCAGGATGTAGTCACATTCACTGGTTCAGCTTCAACAGGTAAAAAACTCAAAGCTCATCCTCGGCTAATTGATGAATCTGTTCCGTTTAATCTTGAAGCCGATTCGCTGAACTGTTGTGTACTGGGAGAGTCGGTAAAAACGTCAGACCCTGAATTTGATATTTTTATTAAAGAAGTTCAGCGTGAAATTACAACAAAAGCAGGTCAGAAATGTACAGCCGTAAGAAGGATTCTTGTTCATGAAAATCAGGTCGAAGATGTTCAGATTGCTTTAGCAAAACGACTGGCTTCTTCAACTGTTGGCAACCCCAAAATGGAAGGTGTAAGAATGGGTGCTCTTGCAGGAAGAACACAGCTTAAAGAAGTTCTGGAACGAGTTAACCTGTTAAAGAAGACCCAGAAGATTATTTTTGGAAACCCCAATCAGTTTGAAGTGATTGGTGCAGATAAAGACAAAGGTGCTTTTATGCCTCCGGTATTGTTTCTGAACGAAAAACCGTTAAGCAATACCGATTGTCATCATATTGAAGCTTTCGGGCCGGTAAGTACCCTTATGCCTTACAGGAATCTTGAAGAAGCCGTTGAAATATCAAAATTGGGAAAAGGCTCTTTAGTCAGCTCAATCATTACTCAAAATGAGAAGGAGGCTAAACAATTTACTTTGGGAGCTGCCTGTATGCATGGCCGGATTCTGATTTTGAACCGGCAATGTGCCGGAGAAAGTACTGGTCATGGCTCACCTTTGCCGATGCTGGTTCATGGCGGACCCGGTCGAGCCGGTGGCGGTGAAGAAATGGGTGGTAAACGCGGAGTTTTCCATTACCTACAGCGTGTTGCTATACAAGGATCGCCTACTACTCTTACCCTTATATCCAATACTTATCAATACGGAGCTGAATATATTCAAACCGGAATTCACCCGTTCAGAAAATATTTTGAAGAACTTCAAATCGGTGAAACCCTTTTCACCGAAAAGTATACGGTGACTGAAGAGGATATCATTGACTTTGCCAACCTTTCAGGAGATAGATTCTATGCTCACTTAGACCCGGCTTCATTACAGGATACGATTTTTAAAAGAACGGTGGCTCATGGTTATTTTATTCTGAGCAGGGCAGCGGGGTTATTTGTTGATCCGCCAAAAGGCCCTGTATTGCTGAATTATGGAATTGATGAGTGCCGGTTTACTAAACCGGTTTACCCAGGAATGACGATCGGTGTACGATTTACCTGCAAGGAAAAAATTGCCCAGGAAAAAAGAAGTGAGGATGACATCCCCAAAGGCATTGTAAAATGGATTGTTGATGTTTATGATGCCAGTCCACAGGAAATCCGCGACCAGTACGAACTTGATTTTTCAACCGGTGATACCGTTGCAATTGCAACCATTCTGACCATGGTAAGAATGAGATCCTAAACTAATCCTGTTAGTCGTTTTCAGCAACTCCTTCGCGCCACCGGCTAACTGCCCTGTACCAGGGCTGTTCATAAAATGGATTCCTTCTAAGAATATAATCACTGTCAGAAAACGGATTTGCAATCTTTTCAAATACAAAAGACAATGTGCCCGAATAACCGTATGAACCATAGCTCCATTCTTCCATGTCTTCATAAACATAAACTGAAGCCGGCTTCCCAAAAATCAGATAAATCATTCCACGGTCTGTTTTCCATCCTTGCTGGTGCGTACTGAACAAACTATTGGCCCGTTCTACTCGTGAATAATATTTTTTAATCAGTGTACGGGCACGTTCTGTACTTCCGCTTAATTCAATCCAGAACAAGTCAACAGCCCGTTTCTTGTCAATGGCCAACTTCATTTTATCATACTCATTCTTATTTGTAATGTACCTCAGTACTTCAATTAACTGGCCGGCATTTGTTAAATGGGGATAGTCTTCATCAAAACGGAATAAGGTCAATCCGGCTTTTTTCAGCGTATCAAACTGAATATGGTAAAATCCATTCCGCGGAAAGTTAAGCTGAACTCCCGGATAGAAATCAATTTTATAAATGCTGTCTGCTGCATAATTAAACTGAACCGGTATTTTTTCAGCAAACGGAGGTGATGCTATCGGAAAATCCCGGAGATAACACCTGATGAAAGCCTGACCTCCCTGCCCTTTGAAGTTAACGGTAACAGTATCTGTTTCATTCAGAAAAGGCGTTGTTTTGATTCTTCCGGACGGAAAATCAATCAGCTGATAGAACTCCCTTGATTGAGCTTTGCTTTTATCAAACCACAACCAGATTCTGGCAACAAGCTGCCGATTCAGGTCAGTCACGATCACCAGACAGGCATATTCCTGCAAAAGCACCGTTTTCATCTGCAATGTTGCAAAAATCGGATTGGCTGACCCTTGATTTCCATCACTAATAATCACCGAACTACTGTCTAAGATGACAGGGCTTTTAACTGAGGAATATAACCTATATGCAATTTTCACACGACAATAAGTAAGAGAATCATTTTCCTTTTTATACAATAACTCATTACGATCAACCGAGACCTGTAGCAATGAACTTTGATCCTGGTCATGATAAACAGAAGCAGCCGGCTGTAATCCGGTCACTGAATACTGGTTAGAAAAATTCAAATCAGAGATTTTTGCCGGACCTTTGCAAGCTGCTAAAAACAGTACCATTGCAACCGTTAGGATTCTCATTCAGCCCTTTCAATTAGTTGTTGAGAAATTGACTTGGATACTTTAGCTCCCAGCTCTTTCATTTTTTCTGCTCTTTTAATCAGGTTACCGCTTCCTTCAAACAATTTATTCATTGCTGAAGTGTATTCATCTTTTGAATCATTGATCTTTCTTCCTACCTTAATCAGATCCTCCATAAATCCTACCAGTTTATCATACATCTTTCCTCCTTCTTCAGCAATCAGTAATGCATTGCGTGTTTGTCTTTCCTGCTTCCAGATTGAGGCTATGGTTCGCAATGTTGCAAGTAAGGTGGTTGGACTTACTACGACTATCTTCCGGTCCCAGGCATAGCTGAATATTTCTTCATCTGCTTTTAAAGCAGAGCTGAAAGATGATTCGGTCGGGATAAACATCAGAATAAAATCAGGTGAGTTGAGTTCTCTTGCTGTCTGATAGTATTTTTCACTTAACAGTTTAATATGATTTTTTACCGAAGCAATGTGCATTTTCAATGCAGATTCACGATTCTGATCTTCATTTGCTGAAATAAAATCATGGTAGGATTTTAGTGAAACTTTTGCATCAATTATCAGGTGTTTTTTATCTGGCAGAAAAATCACCGCATCGGGTTTAATTTTATCACCGTTGCTGTTATTGGTAACATACTGAAGCTCGTATTCCCGTCCCTTTTCAAGTCCTGAGTGTTCAAGTAACCGTTCAAGCACAATTTCGCCCCAGTCGCCTTGCTGTTTGTTATCTCCTTTCAGTGCTATTGCCAGTTGATTGGCTTCATCACTGATTTTTTTATTCAAATCAACCAGGTTCCTGATTTCTCCTTTCAATGAATTACGCTCCGCAGCTTCTGCTTTATAAGTCTGCTCGACTTTGTCTTCAAATGCTTTAATTTTTTCTTTAAGCGGATTGAGGATCAAATCCAGGTTTACACGGTTTTGTTCGGTGAATTTCCCGGTTTTTTCTTCAAGAATACGGTTTGCAAGGTTTTCAAACTCTTTGGAGAATCGTTCATGTAATGATTCAAGTTCCTGCTTTTGAAGCTGCAGCTTTTCATTAGAATAGTTTAAAGTTGATTGCAATGAAGCCAGTTCCCTACCCATTCGTTCCTTTTCATCCCGTTCATTCCTCAGTTCCATCCGGGTTTCTGACACCTGTTGTTCAGCAAATTCCCTTGCATGCTCCGCCAGGGCCCGGTCATGCTCTGCCTGTGTCAGCCTGTGGGTGAGTTCTGCTTTTTTGGAACGACTCACCGTTGAATAATAAACAAGCGTAAGCAGCGAAGCTGTTACGGCAACCAAAATATAAATTAATAGAGTCATAACTGAAACCGGATTATTCTTTAATCATCAGTAACCTGCAGGTTCAATAAACACTGCAGTTGAGATTGTAAAATTACAAAAGGTGTTTTAAGCTTTTTGGCCTTTTAACCGGGAATGTTAAAGGAATCAGCTAATCTTTAAGAGAATTACCTCATCCATTGGTTGAGTCTTTGCCGGAAAGAAATCGGTCAGTTTTCCGTTTTCATCTACCAGATATTTGGCAAAATTCCAATCAGGTTGTTTGTCATTCCATCCATTTTTTACTGGGTCTGTTAACCATTGATACAGGGGAGACTGATCTTTCCCTTTCACCGAAATTTTACTGAACATCGGGAAAGTAACTCCGTACTTGAGGGTACAAAACTCTTTGATTTGTTTATTGCTGCCGGGCTCCTGCCCCAGAAAGTTATTTGCCGGGAATCCTAATACAGTTACCTTATCACCATGAAGTTTATATAACTTTTCCAGATCTGTGTACTGAGGAGTATTGCCACATCGGGAAGCAACATTTACGATCAGCATTTTTCTGCCTTTGTAGGCTGCCAGGGTTGTTTCCTGATCATCAATTGTTTTTACTTTAATGTCATAAATGGAATGATTCTGACTCATCTGTTGTGTTTTTCTTATTAACAATAATCTCAGCTTACTGTTAACCCATTTTTGAAAAAACAGTTATTGAGGCTATTTTTTATGGAATACCAACAATGGATACCGGGTATGAAAAGCCAATTCCATAGTCCGGCTGGAATTAAACAGCCGTTGTATAAAAGACTTGCGTTGTCTTGAAAACAGCACAATTAAAGAAGGTTTTTTATTTTCTGAATACTTTAATAAATTGCTGACAATTGAGCCTCTGCCGCGTTTTAACACTTCATAGCTGGTGGTGAGACCGGCTCTTTTTAGCTTCCTTTTTATGTTTTCAGAGATTTCCGTGATCTGTGATGATTTGGCAAAATACACGAGTTTAAGCCGGGCTGTCAACAGGTCACTAAAATGAGCAAGCTGGTTCAGTTCATTAACCGGGTTTTCAAGATCATTGAAACATACGATAGTAGTTACCGGTTTTACTGAATAGCCTGAAGGTACAACCAGCAAAGGCGTTGTTAAATAAGTAATGAGATTACCTGCAGTCGTTCCGAAAAGTTTGGGCATTCTCCCGGCTCCGCGGGTTGAGATACAAATCAAGTCTGCTTTTATTTTCTTTTGATAATTGACAATTCCCGTTTCCGGAATGAATGAATGTTCGACCTGGTAAACAATCTTCTTTTTGTTCACAATTCCCTTTATAAAAGGTCTTATAAAAGAAGTAAGCTCTGTTTTTTTTTCAGCAATCTCCTTTCTGAGCCGCTTCTGATACTGCTGAGCTGACTCACCAGCCCTGCCGGGGATATAGGCAATATTCAGAAAGTGAAGATCAGCCTGAAGTTGGGAAGCCAAGCTTACGGCCATCCGGATGCCGGATTTTGAGTTTCCTGAATAATCGGTTGTTACAATTATTTTCATAAGGCAATCAGTTGCTTTGTTTTTTTGGAATCATTACAGAAAATAATATGCTTAAACACAGTATTGACAGAACAACATAAAGGGAGGTTACACTGCTAATCTCATAAAACTCGGACAAGACCATCTTTAATCCGACAAAAATCAGAATGACTGAAAGCCCATAGTGCAAAAACCTAAATAAACTGATAAGCCCGGCCAGAGCAAAGTAAAGAGACCGGAGTCCTAAAATGGCAAATGCATTAGAAGTAAAAACAATAAACGTATTTTTTGATATGGATAAGACTGCCGGAACGCTGTCAACAGCAAAAATGACATCTGTGAGTTCAATCATAAGCAGGACTACAAACAGCAAGGTAGCTGCCCATCTTCCGTTTTCTTTAACAAAGAATTTATCTTCTTCATACCTGTTAAGAACAGGAATGGTTTTTCTGACAAACCGAATTACAATATTCCGGTCGGGGTTTATGGTTTTATTCTCCTGTTTCAGCATTTTAATGCCACTTACAAAAAGAATCCCTCCGAAAATATAAATCATCCAGTGAATTTTTTCAAGCAATGCCACACCTGCAATGATAAATCCCAACCGCAAGACTAATGCACCCACAATTCCATAAAACAGGATTTTATGATGGTATTTTGACGGCACATTAAAGTAGGTGAAAATTAAAATAAAAGCAAACAGGTTATCAACACTCAGCGTAAGTTCAACAACATAAGCTGCTATAAACTGATTACTGGCTTCCTTCCCAAATTCATAGGATACATAAAATGCAAACCCTACTGCCAGTAAAACCCATATTGAAACCCACAGAAAGGATTCCTTGTATGAAACCGTATGAGCTTTACGGTTAAACACAAATAAGTCCAGAATAAGCATTAGTGACAAAAAGCTTATAAAGTAAAACCATTGTTCAGTAGTTATTGCCTGATTCATACCTGTTTCAGAAGTTCCGCAAGAAAAGGAAAAAACCAAAGTGAATAATTACCAAAACAAAATTTAACCTGGGTGGGAGATACCTTACCTTTGCAGAATGAAAGTTACAGTTGATCGTGGTTCTGGATTCTGCTTTGGTGTTACTTATGCCATCGAAATGGCTGAGTATGAACTTGATCAAACCGGGAGTTTGTACTGCCTCGTTGATATTGTTCATAATAACATGGAAATTGAGAGGCTTAAGTCTAAAGGTCTTATTATCATAAATCATGAGGATCTTAAACGGCTTTATAACTGTAAGCTCCTCATCCGTGCTCATGGCGAACCTCCTTCAACCTATCAGGTTGCAACTTGTAATAACATTGAGTTGATTGATGCATCCTGTCCGGTAGTGTTAAAACTTCAGAACCGGGTTAAAAGCAGTTTTGAAAACGAAGAGCATCATGGCCAGGTTCAGGTTGTTATCTATGGTCAGGAAGGACATGCTGAAGTCAATGGCCTGGTTGGCCAGACTAACGGTAAAGCAATTGTAGTAATGAACGAAGACGACCTGGATGCGCTCGATTATGCTAAACCGATACATCTTTTTTCTCAAACCACTAAAAGCACATCGGGATTTTTTAAAATGCAACGGATGATTGAAAAACGAATTCTTCAGTTTAAAGGGAGCCTTGAAGAAGGTGATTTGGTAGCAAATGATACACTCTGCAGGCAGGTTTCAAACCGTGAACCCCATCTGAGAAAGTTTGCAACTGCCCAGGACGTGATTGTTTTTGTCAGTGGTAAGAAAAGCTCAAACGGTAAAGCACTCTTTGGCGTTTGTAAAGAAACGAATCCACGAAGCTATTTTGTTTCAAATCTGGAGGAAGTAAATCCTGAATGGTTCCTGGAAGCTGAAACAGTTGGTATCTGTGGTGCTACCTCTACACCCATGTGGCTGATGGAGGAAATAGCCACCCAGCTCCGCCTGTTAAAAGCAGAAGTATCCTAAAATCGTATCAGGATTTTACTTTTTCACACAGCTTGCCCATTGATTGTTGCATTTCATTTTTAATCCTGTACAACACCTCATCACAACTAAGGATGTTGTCTATTAATTCTACCGACTGACCTGCACACCAGATGTTTTTATAGTTACCCGGTCGGATTGCCTTTTCATGCAATGTATTCCCACGCTTCTGAACCATCATTTTAAATTTTCTTTTAACCCTTGGATTATTATTCATCCAGCGTTCAATAAAATTCTGCTGCAGTCCGATTTTTTGTACGAAAGGCGTATTGATAACCGCACAGGGTGTACCCGATATGCGTTCGGTCATTACAATATCATCCATACCAGCATTCACAACAGCATTCTTATATTCATTGCTAACTTTAGCCTCATGTGTAGCAATAAACCGGGTCCCGATACTCACTGCCGAAGCTCCTAATGCCATCGAGGAGATTACTCCAGCCCCGGTTGCTATTCCGCCAGCTGCTACAACCGGTATTTGGGGGAATCGTTTTTTTAATGCAGGAATTAATAACTGCAATGGAAACGGGCCGCCATGTCCGCCTGCTCCCTGACCTACGGCAATAATACCGTCACATCCCGATCTGACAACCTTTTCAGCATGAAAGAGATTGGTTACATCACAAAACACTTTAGCTCCATAATCATGAGCAGCCTTGATCACTTCCGATGGATTTCCTAATGATGTAATATAAAACGGGACTTTATGCGTAACACATAATTTCAGATGGCCTGCATACAATGGGTTACTCCGTTGAACAATCAGGTTTACTCCATAACTGCCACCAGTTGTTTCGTGTTGCTGTTTGAGATAGGCATTCAACGATTGAAGCACCCCTTCGAGTGCATTGTTTTCCCTGAAATTCAGACTGGGAAAAACACCCATGATTCCATTCCGGATGGCAGATTGAATCATTTCACGATTTGATACCAGAAACATCGGAGCCATAATCACCGGAAACCTGACGTTGGTAAGAGTGGTAAATTCAGTATTAAAATTCATGCAGCTAATTTAACCAGTCAGATAGAATTACCACTTCGCAGAATCGAACTGGCTAAATAAACATTTTATTTCATTCTTTTGTTCCTGATTAATCTGAAAAATGGAACCTACCAGGCTATTTGAATTGCTAGACCGACAACTGACTTCTTTCCCTAAGGAAGATTCGCTGGCAATGAAAGAAAATGGAAGATGGATAAAATACAGCTCACAGAAAGTAAAAGAATATTCAGATCTTGTTAGTTATGGACTGCTGGCTTCGGGCTTAAATAAAGGTGATAAGGTCGGATTGATTTCAAACAACAGACCAGAATGGAACTTTATAGACCAGGGTACCCTGCAGACCGGAATTATCTCCGTTCCGATCTATCCGACAATTTCCGTGAATGACCTGAAATATATTTTACAGCATGCCGAAGTAAAAGTGGTTTTTGTCTCTTCAGCAGAGTTATATGAAAAAGTGTATTCTATTTTACATGAACTCAAAGACTTTAAGGGTGTCTTCACTTTTGACCAAACCGGTAAGTATCCTCATTGGTCAGAGATAACCAACCTGGGTCAAAAGAATCAAATGACGGATAAAGTCAATGCAATCCGAGACAGTATTTTGCCAGATGACATGGCTACTTTGATCTATACTTCAGGAACAACCGGTTTCCCAAAAGGGGTGATGTTATCACACCATAACCTACTGAGTAATTGTAAGGCAACCGAAAAGCTCTGTCCATTCCACTATTCCTGGAAAGCATTAAGCTTTCTGCCACTGAATCACGTTTATGAAAGAATGCTTTCGTACCTGTACAGGTATTACGGAATTTCCGTGTATTATGCAGAAAGTATTGAATCAATCGGAGAGAATCTGAAAGAGGTCAAACCCATGATTTTTGTAACTGTACCAAGGCTTCTAGAGAAAGTGTATGAGAAGATTGTCAGTACGGGAAGTGAGTTAAGCGGGCTGAAGAAAGCATTGTTCTTCTGGTCATTGAATTTGGGTTTACGTTACGAACTCAATGGTGTAAACGGCTGGTGGTACGAGATGCAGCTGAAAGTTGCCAATGCACTGGTTTTCCAAAAATGGAGGGAAGCATTGGGTGGTAATATTGTTGCAATTGCTTCGGGAGGTGCTGCACTGCAACCCCGTTTGGCCAGAGTCTTTCATGCTGCACGAATTCCGGTACTCGAAGGTTATGGCCTTACTGAAACCTCACCGGTAATTGCCGTTAATAATTTTCAACCCAACTCCATTTATTTCGGAACCGTAGGACCTGTAATTGACGGTGTTCAGGTTAAAATTGCAGACGATGGTGAAATTCTATGTAAAGGACCCAATGTGATGCTCGGATATTACAAGGATGAGCAGCAAACACATGCAGTTATTGATGCTCAGGGATGGCTTCATACTGGAGATATTGGTGAATTTATTGACAACCGCTTTTTGAAGATTACTGACCGTAAAAAAGAAATTTTCAAAACATCGGGTGGAAAATATATTGTTCCTCAGATGATTGAAAACAGGCTGAAAGAATCGCGCTTTATTGAACAAATTATGGTTATTGGTGAGAATCGAAAATTTGCTTCCGCATTAATTGTTCCTGCTTTTTCATTCTTAAAAGACTGGGCAGCAAAAGAAGGGCTTACGTTATCTTCTAATGAAGAAATTGCAAATAGTAAAGATGTTCGCAACCGCATCAGGGAGGAAGTTGAACTTGTTAACAAAACACTGGGTCATTTTGAAACCATTAAAAAATTTGAGCTCCTGCCGAGAGATTTTAGTATTGAAAATGGTGAAATGACTCCAAAGCTCAGCCTGAAAAGAAAAATTATTCTTGAAAATTTCAAGTCCTATGTTGACAAAATATATGGTAACGGAATTAATGAGTGAGTCCGAAAAGTCAGCATCTCCGGGTTGCCCGGCTGAAATAATTAATCAGGAAAATCATGCTTAAAAAATAAGGCTGCTCTTTTGAAGCAGCCTTATCTAATAGTAATCTTTGATTTTAGAAATAGAAAAGCAGATTAATAGAAGCATAACCATTATCCGTATCAATTCCAAACGAAGAGGTCTTACCAGGTCCGGGAACTTTCTGAGTTTCAACTGCAGTTCCGTTCCAGCCTTCTGAAGTGGTTTCGCCTTCACCTTTTGAACTCATACTTAAACCCCATCCGAATTCAGCTCCGAGTGAAGCTTTTGCCATAAAGAAATATTCAACACCAATGAATCCGCGGATTCCTAAGTTAAAGATACCACCTTCTTTAACTTCTTTTATGCGATATAAACCACCTTGCATATTATACGTTGTAGAAGGGGTTGGATTATCTGTAGTTATTGCATTAGCAAACGTGTTTGTTGTCTTTTCTGAGCCAAAGCCAATCATAGCCATTGCCCCATAGAAGCCCTGAATCCGTCCTTTTCCCTTACGTTTTTCAATACCGGCTCCAAGGGTAATTCCGTTTCCGGAAGTTTTTGATTCATCACTTCCGTATTGAGCTGGTGTAAAAGAACTCCCATCGGTAGAATCTTTCTGAATAACAAAATTTTCCTTAGAAGAACCAAAACCCAGCCTTACCATAGCACGATAATGAGTAGTTTGGTCTTTAACGTATTTTGCATAAAGAATCGGGGCACTACTACTGCTTAAACTCGAAAATGGAGACGTCCAAGATGGAGCACCAATATTATTAGAATTGTTCATTACATTTCCGAAGAATTCAATAAAAGGAGTTGCATCCACCCCGATAGCCCAGTCTCCGGCCTCTGGAAGAATGGGTGTACCTTTTTTAGAGGTCATAACCTCTTGTGCGAAAGCAGTTGTTGTAAATACTGCTAATGCCAAAACAATAAGTGATTTTTTCATGTTTATTTTGTTTTTGTGTTTAAAGTTATTATTGTTATGCGAGCAAAGGTAGCTTTATACTTTAAGCTAACAAATTATTATTTTTCAGTTTTTAACATACTTCTGTGAATTCTGAATCAGACCTTTTCCTGAAGCATCGGCACAAATCTAAACTTTCCTGACTGATGAATCTCATAATCTTTATCACCCTTTTTTAGGATTGTTGTCATTTGTTGAACATCTCCTGCTCCAACAGGTACCACCATAATACCCCCTGTTTTTAATTGATTAAGTAACTCATGTGGAATCTCAGGAGCTCCGCAGGTAATCAGAATCCTGTCAAAGGGTGCAAACGGAGGAAGCCCTTTAAATCCATCTCCATAAAAACAATTAACACTGTAACCAAGCTTGTTCAAGAGTTTCCTTGTCTTTTCATACAGTACTTTATGACGTTCTATACTAAACACCCAGGCACCCAATTTCTCAAGTACTGCAGCCTGGTATCCTGAGCCGGTTCCGACTTCAAGCACTTTAGCTCCTTTATAAACGTCTAGCAAATGAGTCTGAAAGGCAACAGTATAAGGTTGTGATATGGTTTGTCCTGCTTCAATCGGAAATGCTTTATCTGAATATGCAAATTCAAGAAAAGCCTTATCCATAAACAAATGTCGCGGAACTTCATCAATTGCATTGAGAACTTTCTGATCATCAATTCCCTTACTCTTTATTTCTTCAATCAATTTACGTCTCAGCCCCTGTTGCCTGTAATTGTCTTCCATAACTTTACCTTTCAGGTTACAAAGAAAAGAGTTAATCAGTTACAATATGTTTACCCAGTTACATTTAATCAACCATTCTTTCTTTCAGTTTGTGAAAATTACATTTGCCGTTTCATTAGTACCGAATGACTGTTTTTGAATATTTGATCCTGTTTTCTGTAATCTTAGCCAGTGGTCTTGCTTTTATTTTTATAGAAAAGAAGAGTGAAATCGTACTAACCCTGTCACTTGCTTTCTCAGGAGCATTTTTGTTTACAATCAGTATTATCCACCTGGTTCCGTCCCTGTTTATTCATACCGGTGCAAAAGCAGGCTATTTTATTCTTGCCGGATTTTTTATTCAAATCATCATTGAGTTTTTTTCTGAAGGAATAGAACACGGTCATACCCATCAGCATGTGTTAAACGAAAAATCATTTCCGGTTACAATGATGGTCGGATTAAGTCTCCATTCGTTCCTGGAAGGTATGCCCCTGGAAGGCAACTTTGGTGATGATCATGCTCATGAGCAGGTGCTGCTGACCGGTATTGTTCTCCATCATATACCAGTAGCGCTGGCTTTAATGAGTATGTTGCTGGGTGCCGGTTTATCAAAAGCCAAAGCGATTTGCTGGCTTGCTGTGTTTGCTTCAATGGCCCCTTTAGGTGCTCTGACCAGTCTCATGTTAACCGCAATGGAGGTTAACCTGGATATTCACTTTTTTGATTATATCATGGCTGTGGTAATCGGAATCTTTCTGCATATCAGTACTACAATTCTATTTGAATCTAATAAGAATCATCGTTTTAACCTGATTAAAATTATTACAGTTCTTGCCGGAGGTATAACTGCAGCCTTGTTGTTTTAACACGCATTATTAAAAAATGCCTGTTAAAAAGCAATTGATCTTCCTTCAGATACAGGCCACTTAAATTTAAACTGACAAGTAGCTTTACGCCTTTAACTTATCAATGGGAATTGTAACCTTAACAAGCGACTGGGGGACGGCTGATGGCTCGGTTGCCGTAATGAAAGGGAAACTACTGAGCCGGCTCACCCAATTGACCATTGTTGATCTTTGCCATGAAATCCCGCTTCATGACCAGGTAAAAGCAGCCTACATAATCGGAAACACCTGGTCTCATTTTCCCGCTGGCACGGTTCATCTTATTTGTTTTGGCATTCCGGTAAACGGTAGGCTTCAGATGATTGCAGTTGAAAAAGATGATCATTTTTTTATTGGCTTTAATGATGGTTTGCTGGCTCTCATTTTTGATGCAATGCCATTCCCTGTTTTTAAAATTAACTATGAAGGCAATTACAACGCCATGCTGAACAAAATGGCTGACGTTGCTGTGCAATTAGTCAACCAGACACCTATTACCAAAACCGGTGATGAACTACCGGTAGCTGAAAAAAAGAACCTGTTTAAACCAATTGTTGAACAACACCAGATTAAAGGAAGGGTCATTTATATTGACAAGTATGAGAATGCTATTACGAATATTACCCGTGACTTTTTCAGTAATGCCATAAAAGAAAATAATTTTGAAATCATTCTCCGCTCAAGAGGAAATTACCGGATTGAAAGAATATCGGAAGATTACAGCGAAGTTGATAATTACGAGGTCCTAGCCAGATTTAATTCTTCAGGATATCTGGAAATTGCTCTCAACCGGGCAACAGCTTCTTCTATGCTTGGCTTGTATGAAGGTGATATTGTTAGAATAGAATTCAAATAGCCATTGTTCATAATTACTTCAAACAATTAATAAGCATGGTATTATATTTGTCATCCAAGTTCTGAAAAAATGAAAGATATGTTCAAAAGATTAAATCTCATCTTACTGATTGTTGGAATCTCAACACTTGCATTCGGATTTATTTACCAGGCTAACAAGCCCGGTACCAATATCGGTGAAAAAGCAATTGACCTTGCATTTACTACACCAGAAGGAAAGACCCTGGCCCTGTCATCCCTGAGAGGGAATATTGTGTTGCTCGACTTCTGGGCTTCTTGGTGCGGACCATGTCGGTTTGAAAATCCGAATGTTGTAGCTGCCTATAATAAATATAAAGATGCCAAATTCAAAAAGGCAAAAGGCTTTACAGTTTACAGCGTTTCACTCGATCAAAACCGTGAAGCCTGGTTAAAAGCAATTGCAAAAGATGGTCTGATCTGGAAGAACCATGTGAGTGATCTGGGCGGGTGGAATTCAAGACCTGCTGCAATTTATGGTGTAAATGCCATCCCCATGAGTTACCTGCTGGATGAAAACGGAGTTATTATTGCCAAAAACCTGAGAGGTCAGTCACTTATCACTGCCCTTGAAGGCTTACTTGCCGATAAAAAGTAAAGTTTTAAGATACATTTGCAGCCGGCTTTTTAGCCGGCTTTTTAATTTTTGCTATCTGCCAATTTGGCTTCAATAAATTAATTGGCAAAAAGTTTGAAAATTAGTATCCTAAATCAATTTTACTGAAAGATATGACCGAACAAGAAGAAAAAGGTTCCTTACAACCCGAAAATGAGCCACAAACACAGGAATTGCAGCAGGAATCAACTGACAAGCTGTCAATACTGGAAGAAGAGCTAGCAGCAGAAAAGGATAAATACCTGCGGATTTTTGCCGAGTTCGATAATTTCAAAAAGCGCATCATGCGTGAACGGTTTGAACTTTTAAAAAACGCCAGTGAAGATGTGATTCTCACCCTGCTGCCTATTCTTGATGATTTTGAAAGAGCCATCAAGGCAGAACCCGATAATGAAGGCTTCAGGCTTATCAATCAGAAAATGTATTCCATTCTCCAGCAAAAGGGATTAAAAGTTATGGAATCATTAAACACTGATTTTGATCCTGAATTACACGATGCCATTTCACAAATGGAAACCGATAAAGAAAATTCTGGAAGAGTGATTGAAGAAATTGAAAGAGGATACTACCTCAATGAAAAAGTCATCCGGCATGCAAAAGTGATTGTTGGTAAATAAGCAGGTATTATGTCAAAAAGAGATTATTATGAAGTTCTTGGCGTAAGTCGCAATGCTACCGAAGCTGAAATTAAAAAAGCTTATCGCCAGATGGCTTTGAAGTATCATCCCGATAAAAATCCGGGTGATAAAGCGGCAGAAGAAAAATTTAAAGAAGCAGCAGAAGCTTATGAAGTACTGAGTAATACTGAAAAACGCCAGCGGTATAATCAGTTTGGCCATGGTAGCTTTGGTGGCGGTTCGTCAAACGGACATGGCATGAACATGGAAGATATCTTCTCAAACTTCGGAGATATTTTTGGTGGACATAATCCCTTTGAAAGCTTTTTTGGTGGTGGCAGCACCCGAACCGGTAGACAACGCCAAACAAAAAGAGGTTCTAATTTAAGAGTAAAAGTCAAACTGACATTAAAAGAAATTGCTCACGGAATAGAAAAAAAGTTAAAAGTTAACAAACAGATAAACTGCAATACCTGCGGAGGAACCGGTGCTGAAGGTGGAAGCTCATTTCACACTTGCCCGACTTGTAAAGGAAGCGGATACATCAGACAGGTAACCAACACCATCCTGGGACAGATGCAAACAACTAACACCTGCCCTACCTGTCATGGTTCAGGTCAGACAATCATCAATAAATGCCAATCCTGTAATGGTGAAGGAACCCAATATGGTGAAGAAATAATAACGATTCAGATCCCACCGGGCGTAGCTGAAGGAATGCAGATGAATGTAAGCGGAAAGGGAAATGCTGCTGGGAAAAACGGAATTCCCGGTGACCTGATTGTGGTGATTGAGGAAATTGAAGACAAAGAACTCAAGCGAGATGGCAATAACCTTCTCTTTGAACTTTACATTAGTATCCCGGACGCGGCTCTGGGAGCAAATGCAGAAATTCCAACCGTTGATGGTAAAGCAAAAATTAAAATTGAACCCGGAACACAACCTGGCAAAGTGCTTAGATTAAAAGGAAAAGGATTACCCGAAGTAAACTCCGGTCATCGTGGCGATCTGCTGATTAATATTAATGTGTGGACACCCCAAAACCTCACTCCTGAAGAAAAGAAAACCATTGAAAAATTCCGGACTTCAGACAATTTTAAACCCAAACCCACAAAAAACGAGAAAAGTTTCTTTGAGAAAATGAGAGATTATTTTCAATAGTCATCCCGCTCTTCAATCAGATCAGACCGGTTAATTCCGGCTTTATTTGTTGCCCCGGCACTGCTTTAACACATCTTTAACTACTTGCCTGTCAAGCCAAACGTACATTTGGCCACCAAGCTACTTTAACAAATAGTTATCGCATTATTTAAAAACCTTTTCATTATTTCAATCCCATGTTTGCAACTGAAAATAAAACCGGCATGACAGATATCAAAGAAATTAACGAGCGCATCCATCAGGAAAGCGCGTTCACCGAAATTCTACATCTCGAAGTAGGCAAAAAGATTATTGGTCAACGTTATATGCTTGACCGGCTGCTGATCGGATTGCTTGCCAACGGCCATTTGCTGCTTGAAGGCGTTCCGGGACTTGCCAAAACACTGGCCATTAAATCGCTTGCATCTGCAATTGATGCCCGGTTCAGCAGAATCCAGTTTACACCTGATTTATTACCGGCTGACTTAATCGGAACTATGATTTACAACCAGCGGAAGGAAGAGTTCACTGTGAGAAAAGGACCCATCTTCGCCAACTTCATTCTTGCTGATGAAATCAACCGTGCCCCAGCCAAGGTTCAGAGTGCACTGCTGGAAGCAATGCAGGAAAAGCAGGTTACCATTGGTGAAGAATCATTCCACTTGCAAGAACCCTTTCTGGTACTGGCAACTCAGAATCCGATTGAACAGGAAGGAACCTATCCCCTGCCTGAAGCACAGCTCGACCGGTTTATGCTGAAAGTTGTTATCGGCTATCCTAACAAAGAAGAAGAAAAACAAATTATCAGGCAAAACCTCAAAAACCAGGAATTAACAATCAATGCTGTGCTGAAAAAGGATGATGTGCTCAGAGCACGTAAATCACTGCATGATGTTTACATGGATGAAAAGATTGAACAGTATATCCTGGATATTGTCTTTGCAACACGGAATCCCGAAGAGCATAAGCTTGGCAAGATCAAGAATATGATTTCATATGGAGGTTCTCCCCGGGCCAGCATCAGTCTGGCTTTAGCTTCAAAAGCGTATGCCTTTATTAAGCGAAGAGGGTATGTCATCCCTGAAGATGTCAGAGCAATAGCTCATGATGTACTCCGCCATCGCTTGGGACTAACCTATGAAGCAGAAGCAGAAAACATTACTCAGGAAAACATCATCAGTGAAATCCTGAATGCTGTTGAAGTTCCCTAATCTGATTGAATGCTAAACAGTCTTTAATAACGAGCTGATGGAAACGACTGAACTGCTGAAAAAAGTCCGGAAAATTGAAATTAAAACAAGAGGATTATCAAGCCAGATCTTCTCCGGTGAATATCATACTGCATTTAAAGGAAGAGGAATGGCATTTAGTGAAGTTCGCGAGTATATGCCCGGTGATGATATCCGAAGCATTGACTGGAATGTAACAGCACGATTTAACCATCCTTTTGTTAAAGTTTTTGAAGAAGAGCGTGAGCTGACCGTTATGTTGCTCATTGATGTCAGCGGCTCTGGCCACTTCGGAACCAAAAAACAACTCAAACGTGACCTGATTACAGAACTCTGTGCTGTCCTTTCTTTTTCAGCCATTCAGAATAATGATAAAGCCGGTGTTATTTTCTTCAGTGACCGGATTGAATCGTTTATTCCACCAAAAAAAGGGAAAACCCACATTCTCAGAATTATCCGTGAACTGATAAATCTTAAACCTCAGTCCGGCAAAACGGATATCGGTCTTGCATTGCGCTATTTTAATAACATGATTAAAAAGAAGAGTATTGCATTTGTCATTTCCGATTTCAGAAGTGAAGGTTTTGATGATGCACTTAGGATTGCTTCTCGGAAACATGACACAGTCGCAATCCGGGTTGTTGACAGGCATGAAAATACCCTGCCTGATATTGGCCTGGTCAGATTCCAGGATACAGAATCAGGAGCCTGCAAATGGGTTGATACTTCAAGCCACGCAGTGCAGAAAAAATTTGCAGAATGGAACAAATCGCATAATACCCGGCTTGAAAACCTGTTTAACCGAAGCGGTGTTGACCACACACAAATTGAAACAGGAATGGATTATGTTAACCCGCTGATTAATCTTTTTAAATCAAGAGAACGGAGATTCTGACATGAAAGCACACAGCAGTAAAATCTTCCTTCTGCTCATGCTGTTAATGAGTGGAAAAGTGTATGCCCAGAAGGCAACTGCCAGTCTTGATTCTTCTGAAATCCTCATCGGTCAGCAGATTAACCTCCATCTTCAACTCATTAGTGAAAAAGGGAAAACTTTTAGCTGGCCTGTGCTTCCCGACAGCATTACAAAAATTGAAATCCTGAACCGTTCACTTCCTGACACGGCTATTGAGGATAATAACCTTATCATTCGTCAGTCCATCCTGATTACCAGCTTTGATTCTGGCTATTATGCCATCCCACCATTTAGGTTTATTGACCAGTCTAATCCTGACTCATTGAACAATTTCATTGAAACCGAGCCACTGCTGCTTGCTGTCCACACCGTTGAAGTAGATACTTCAGCAGCTATTAAAGACATAAAACCCATTGTGGCACTGCCCCTAAGCTGGAAAGATTTGCTGCCGTATGCAGCCATGGTACTGGGATTGGCAACCTTGTCCATTGCAGGAATTCTGGTTTACAGAAAATATAAAAAGAAACCGGTACTCATCGAACGCAAAATTCCTGCTCTGCCGGCTCATGAAATTGCCTTAACTGCTCTGGCAGCACTTGAATCAAAAAAGCTCTGGCAACAGGGTCAGATTAAAAATTATTATACCGAGCTAACCGATATTCTTCGCAATTACCTTGACTACCGATGGCAGATGAATGCAATGGAAATGACCTCTGACGAAATTATGAAATACCCAGTAGTGTTTAAACTTGATGATATTGTAAAAAATAAACTTCGTTACATCTTATCTATTGCTGACCTGGTCAAGTTTGCAAAAATGGTTACCGTTGCTCATGAAAATGAACAATGCATGCTAAGTGCCTATGATTTTGTAAATGCAACTGCAGCACGGATTCTTACCAATGAAATAACCGAAAAGAAAGAAGAGGTAGTACTATGATGCAGCATATTGATTTCAGTCAGCCGACATACTTCTGGCTGTTGCTGCTGGTTCCTGCACTGATTGTTTTCGAATTATTCATCGGCAGAAAGAAAAAACCACAGATCATGTATTCCGGATTTGAATCCTTCCAAAAGAAGCCGGTTACATTCAGAGAACGATTACTCCAAGCTCCTTTTATTCTTCGTTCTGTTGCCATTACCATGATCATCATTGCTCTGGCCCGGCCACAATCTTCTTCCAAAAGTTCAAATGTAACTTCTGAAGGAATTGCAATCATCCTGGCAATGGACCTTTCCGGTTCAATGCTAGCTGAAGATTTAAAACCGAACCGGATTGAAGCAGCTAAAAAAACCGCTCTGGAATTTGTTGATGCTCGCAAGAATGATTTGATTGGCCTGGTAGTATTCAGCGGTGAAAGTTTTTCTCAATGTCCGCTGACTTCAGACCATGCAATGGTAAAAAACCTTATTAAGGAAATGCATAGCGGAATGCTAATAGATGGTACCGCACTGGGTGAAGGATTGGCAACAGCCATAGCCAGAATTAAAGATAGTCCGGCAAAAAGTAAAGTAATCATTCTGCTTACTGACGGGGTTAACAACATGGGTTCAGTTGCTCCGGTGACAGCCGGTGAGATTGCCAGAACATTTGGTATCAGGGTATATACCATTGGAGTAGGCACAAAAGGTATGGCTCCCTATCCCGTTAAAACCCCTTTCGGAATTCAATATATTAATCAGGAAGTTCAGATTGACGAAGATGTCCTTAAAGAAATTTCATCCTCAACGGATGGCCGGTATTTTCGGGCTACCGACTCGAAAAGCCTGAAACGTATTTATGAAGAGATTGATCAGCTGGAAAAAACAAAGGTGGAAGTATCTGAATTTAAACGGTACAGTGAAGAATTCCTGCCCTGGCTTTTTGCTGCTGCTTTAATTTTCGGAATTGAGTTGTTGCTTCGTTACAGTATATTAAAAACATTACCATGATCCGATTTGCTCAGCCTGAATTGTTATGGTTACTGGCTTTGATTCCCGTACTGGTAATCCTATTCTTAAGTATGCTATGGTGGCGAAAAAAAGCTTTGAAGCGTTGGAGTGATTCCGAACTTCTTCAGGTACTGATCCCTGCTAAATCTTCTGTTAAGCCAGTTATAAAATTCAGTTTGCTGATGGCTGCTGCAGCCTGTGTGATTCTGGCAATGGCCAGGCCTCAAATCGGAACTAAAATGGAAGAGGTAAAACGTAAAGGCTCCGATATTATGATTTGCCTAGATGTAAGCAATTCGATGAATGCTGAAGACATCCGGCCAACGCGGCTTGAACGAAGCAAACAGGCGATTTACCGGTTGCTGGATAAGCTTAAAGGAGACCGGATCGGATTAATCGTTTTTGCCGGCCAGGCCTATGTTCAGCTTCCAATTACAACCGATTATAATGCTGCCAGGCTTTTTCTTTCAACCATTAATACAGATATGGTTCCTACACAGGGAACAGCAATCGGAGCAGCCATTAACCTGGCTATGCAAAGCATTGATGATTCCATTTCAAAGAATACTTCTTTTATCATTATTACGGATGGTGAGAATCATGAAGATGATGCTGTTGCCAGTGCTAAAGCTGCTGCTGCAAAAGGAATTGTAATTCATACCATCGGAATGGGATCTCCCGAAGGAGCTCCCATTCCGATTTACCGAAACGGAATCCGAACCGGATTTATGCAGGATCAGTCTGGTAAAACTGTTATTACCCGGCTTAACCCTGAAGTTTTATCTGAAATTGCGGATGCCGGGAAAGGAAAATTTGTTCAGGCTTCAAACAGTGATGACGGTCTGGATATCATCCTTAAACAAGTCAATGAAATGGAAAAAAGAGAAATCGGAACGTTTCTTTATACCGATTATGAAGAACAATATCAATACTTTCTGCTGGCAGCCCTAGTTCTAATGATAAGCGAATTTTTGATGAATGAGCGCAAAAGCAGATGGATTGAAAAACTGAAATCATTCGCTGAACAAAAAAAACAACTTGATGCCTGAAATTGTAAAAACACCTATACAGGTTAGCCTGATCAGGAATAACAGTTTTGTTAAATCCATACTGTTCCTTAGTATGATGATCCTGCTGGCTCAATGGGCTAATGCACAACCCGAAAGAAAAATGGTCAGAAGCGGTAATGGTGCCTATGAGAAAGGAAATTACTCAGAGGCTGAAATTAAATACCGGAAAGGCCTTGAAAAAAACGAAACTTCTTTTAATGCAACTTTTAATCTTGGAAACGCTTTATACAAACAAGAAAAATTTGAAGAGGCTGCCAGACAGTTTAATGGAGCTTCAACTCTCTCAACTGAAAAAAGTTTAACTGCACACGATTATCACAACCTCGGTAATGCTTACTTCAAAATGCAAAAATTTAATGAATGTATTGAAGCTTACAAAAATGCGCTTAGGCTTAATCCGAAAGATGATGACACGCGCTACAACCTGGCATATGCTCAGAAAATTCTGAAAGAGCAGGAACAAAATCAGCAAAACGAGAAAAATAAAGATCAGCAGGATAACAAGAAAAACGACCAGAATCAGAAGGAGCAAGAACAACAAAACCAGCAACAGCAAAATCAGCAACAACCAAAAGATCAATCAGGCGATGCCCGGAAACCAGACCAGAAAATTTCTAAAGAAGAAGCTGAACAGATCCTGGAAGCACTGAAGAATAATGAAAAAGAGATTCAGAAAAAACTGAATAAAAAAGAAGGACAACGAATAGAAGTAGAAAAGCAATGGTAAGGGAGGAATTTATGCTTAAAGGAATAGTATCAGCTGTTATCGGGCTACTGATTGCCTGCACTCAGTTAACTGCCCAGTCATTGTCTGCTTCCATATCAAGAAATCCAGTTACCACCGGTGAACAGTTTCAGGTAACCTTTACGCTGAATGCTTCCGGTTCGGCATTTGAAGGTCCTTCATTCAGTGAATTCTCTGTTCTGAGCGGGCCAAACCAGTCATCAAGTGTTCAGATTATTAACGGGAACATCACCCAGTCACTCTCCTTTACCTATTACCTCCAGGCAAAAACTGAAGGCCAGTTTAAAATTGGTTCTGCTTCTATTGTCTGTAACGGGAAAAAACTGGAATCTCCTCCATTCACTATTTCTGTTGTAAAAGGCCAGCTGCAAAGTCAGCAGGGAAATCAGCAACCGCAGCAGCCAGGTAGCGAAGGAGTTTCTGCCGAGGATGTTTTTATCCGTGCCATTGTTGATAAAACCAATGTATATCGCGGTGAAGGGGTATCTGTAACTTTCAGGCTATATACCCGTGTTCAGCTGGTTAACTATGCATTAACAAAAACAGCCTCGTTAAACGGATTTTACTCTGTTGATATTCCTATGCCCGGGCAGCTTGATATCAGTAAAGTTGAAACAGTAAATGGTGTGCAGTATAACTACGGTGATATCAGAAAATCAATTGCCTTTCCCCAACAAAGCGGTACCCTTACCATTGATGCAATGGAAGGCGAGTGCATTGCACGGGTCAGAACACAGCGAAAAAGAAACCCTAATGATCCGTTTGATGTTTTTAATGATCCGTTTTTTAATGACCCGTTTTTTAATCGCGGATTCCGTGATGTGAAGATTGCACTGGCAAGCCACCCGGTTAAAATTACGGTGAAGAATCTCCCTCCCGGAGCACCTGCATCATTCAAGGGCATGGTTGGAAAATTTTCATTTGAAGCAACTCTTGACCGCAATGAAGCAAATGCCAACGATGCCATCTCCTTACGTATTAAACTGAATGGAAAGGGAAATATTCGTCTGTTCAATGCACCTGCTATTGAAGTACCCCCCGGAATTGAATCTTATGAACCAAAACTGACTGATAACACTACTGTAAATTCAGGTGGTGTTAGCGGTTCAAGAATGTATGACTACCTGCTCATTCCCAGAAATGAAGGAAATTATGAAATCCCGGCTGTTACTTTCTCTTATTTCGACTTAGATAAAAAAAGCTATGAGTCATTTACTTCCGGTCCATTCAGGCTTAAAGTAAACAAAGGAGTAGGTGGTGGTTCTATGTCTGCAATGACTCCTTCCCGCAGTGAGGTTCAAATCCTAAGTCAGGATATCCGGTTTATTAAAACAGGGCCTGTAAATTTTATCTCTACCCGAGAGTCCTTTCTGCGCAATCCTAAATGGTTAATTGCTTCCGTTCTGCCGTTGTTGTTTATTACCGCCTTGCTCATTCTGAAAGACCGGATCAGTAAACTTAATTCCGATGCTGCAGATGTCAGAAGCCGGAAGGCAACCTCCATTGCCCGTCAGAAACTGGCTGCTGCGAAAAAGCATCTGGATAAGAACGAACATGAATTGTTCTACAATGAAGTCTCCAAAGCCTTATGGGAATTTGTTTCCGGTAAACTCCGGATTTCTCATGCTGATCTCTCAAAAGACTCGGTCAATGATGCGTTGAAGCAAAAGCATACAGCAGTTGAAATCATTCATCAATTTAATGAAGCCATTGACCAATGTGAAATGGCACGGTTTGCCGGAGGCTACAACTCGCATTCAGCCGCTGAAATGTATAACCGGGCTTCAGGGGTTCTGACCGCACTTCAACAAACGCTAAAAAGCTGATCCGATGAAACAAATTCGTAAACTCCTGATTCAAACCTCTTTGGTCATTGTGCTGGCCCATCCTGTTTGGGCAGCAAATCAGCAAATGTTATTTGACAGTGCAAATACGCTCTACCAGCACCAGAAATATTCAGAAGCTGTTTCCCTCTATAACCAAATGATCCAATCAGGGTTTGTATCGGCTGAAATTTATTTTAACCTTGGTAATGCATATTATAAAACAGCAGATATACCGGCTTCAATCCTGAATTATGAACGGGCTTTACGGCTCAAGCCCGATGATCCTGATATTGAGTTTAATCTCAAATTAGCGAATAGTCTGACCATTGATAAAATTGAACCAATCCCTCAGGTTTTTTATAAAAAATGGTGGAAGTCGTTTATACTGAAATCATCCGCTCTCAAACGGGCTCTTGCAGCTTCCCTGCTTCTTTGGATTTGTTTTATTTGTGTGGCAGCCTGGTTATTTATCCCGCCTGCCCGGATTCGGAAAATAGCCTTCTCATTAAGCTTGGTTTCACTGGCTTTTGCAACTGGGCTTTTCTTATTAGCATATGCTCAGCAACATTATCTGAACAACAGTAAGGAAGGAATTATTTTTCAGACTAATGTTTATGTAAAATCATCTCCTGATGAAAACAGCAATAACTTATTTATGCTGCACGGAGGCGCCAAAGTCCAGTTAATTGATGAGTTAAACGAATGGAAACGAATCCGGCTGCCGAATGGCCATGAAGGGTGGCTCCGGAATGAGGCAGTTCAAAAAATCTGACCGGGATTCTGAAATGCAGAAGAGTTTTCATCCGGATTCATTTTTTATTTTATGCTCTGTCGTGCTTTCCTAATTTTGCCAATCAACAAGAAGAAAACAGCATGCAACAACTAACTCAATTACTGAAGGATGGAACGATGCAGATCCGGGAAGTTCCTTTTCCGGCACTGCTCCCCGGTCATGTACTGGTCAGAAATCATTTTTCAGTAATTAGTGCCGGTACCGAAGGTAAAACTGTGAAAGATGCCCGGCTCGGATACATCGGGAAAGCCCGGGCCCGTAAGCAGGAAGTAAAAAAAGTCATGGATGCAATTCGTACCTATGGTATCCGTGATACCTACCGGATGGTCATGAATAAACTTGAAACCCCCTCCCCGCTGGGTTACAGTTCAGCAGGCCAGATTATTGCCCTGGCAAGTGATGTTCAGGACTTTAAAACGGGCGACCGGGTTGCTTGTGCCGGAAGTTCGGCCTGTCATTCAGAAGTCATTTCAGTTCCTGTTAATTTATGCGTTAAACTGAAAGAGGAGGTAGCCCTTGATGAAGCCGCTTTCACCACCATTGGAGCTATTGCCATGCAGGGAATAAGACAGTCTGATCTGCGGCTTGGCGAGAACAGTGTAGTCATTGGTCTTGGATTAATCGGCCAGCTGACTATGCAGTTGCTCAAAGCGGGCGGAGTTCATGTAGTGGGAATTGATGTAAGCGAAAAAGCCGTCACCGATACAAACCGTTTATTCCCCGGTTCTGCTTTTTCCCGTAACAATCCTGGTCTTGAAAACTCCATTCTTCAGTTTACAAATGGCTATGGAGCAGATGCCATTATCATTACAGCAGCAACAAATTCAACGGATCCTGTTGATTTAGCCGGCCAGTTAGCCCGCAAAAAAGGAAAAGTAGTTATTGTGGGCGCTGTACCTACAGGATTTGAACGCAAAAACTATTATATCAAAGAGCTTGACTTGCGCATGTCCAGTTCGTATGGACCCGGCCGCTACGATTCTGAATACGAAGAAAAAGGAATTGACTATCCTTATAGTTATGTACGGTGGACCGAAAACCGTAACATGCAATCATTTGCAGAATTGTTAGCTCAGAAAAAAATAGATATTAAAAGCCTGATTACCCATCGCTACCCGTTTGAGCAGGCTCAGAATGCTTATCAGCTGATTCTTGATAATAACGAGTGGTTCAGAGGAATTGTTCTTGAATACGATGTCAAAAAAGAGCTGAACAAAAATATTGAGTTAACAGATCACATTCCTGTTCAATCAAAGGTTAAAGCCGGACTGATAGGAGCCGGAAGTTTCGGACAAAATTTCATGCTCCCTTCCCTGAAGGGACAAGTTCAGTTTGAAGCAGTCGCTACAGCACGTTCAAACAATGCCATTAACATTGCCTCAAGATTCGGATTTGCTATGGCAACCGGTAATGCTGATGAAGTAATTAACAATGAAATGGTGAATACCATTTTTATTGCTACCCGGCATAATACCCATGCTGAATATGTAATTAAAGCACTGGAAAAAGATAAACATGTTTTTACAGAGAAGCCTTTGTGCCTCAACGAACATGAACTTGAAATTATTAAAAACACGTATGCCGGCTCAAAAGCCTTGCTGATGTTAGGTTTCAACAGGCGATTTGCTCCAATTATGGAACAAATCAAAAATACATTTATCAACTCAACTCCGGTTTCAATCCTGTACCGCATCAATGCCGGAATCGTACCTTCTGATCACTGGGTTCATGATCCTGAAACGGGTGGCGGAAGAATCATCGGGGAGGTCTGTCATTTTATTGATTTATGCTGCTTTATTTCAGAATCCCGGGTTACTCATCTCAGTGCAACTGCCATGGAAGATCCACATAACCTGCACGATACACTCACAATCAACCTGCAGTTTGCCAATGGAAGCATTGCAACGATTGCTTACTTCTCGAACGGAAATAAAAATCTGAATAAAGAATATCTTGAGGTGTTTGGTTATGGTAATGTGGCGGTGCTGGATGATTTCAGGGAACTGACTATTTACGGAAAATCAAAAACTCACGTTAAAACTACCCAGGATAAAGGCCACAAAGCCACCATAACCCGCTTTATTAAATCTATTGAAAACGGAGAACCGGCACCCCTGTCGTTTGATGCTATCTATCACAGCACCCTGGTTACTTTTAAAGTTATCGAATCCATCCGTACAAATGGAGCTTCGATTCAGATTGACCTTCCATAATTGATACCTTAGATGAACATGCAAGACCGGTTTATCATCCAGTCACTTGAAAAACTTGTCAGGCATATTGAACAGGAAAATTACAAAGGATTTGATCCTTATGATGGTTTAACCTCTCCCTTATTCCGACTTCCTGTTTTAAAGTCCAATAAATCAGTTAGGTTCCTGGCCCAGCAACTGGTCAAACGTTCTCCTGTTAACCTGCGTCCATTACTTGGAATTAAAAAACGCCTTAACCCGGTTACACTCGGATTATGCATCCAGGGTTATACTCAGTTGATTCGTGTTTTTCCGGAAAGAAAGCAGGAATGGACTGCTAAAATTGATTGGCTGATTTCTCAACTTGAAAAGCTGATCCCTGAGGGATTTCACGGGCCTTGCTGGGGTTATGATTTTGACTGGGAAGCCCGTTATGCCTCCATTCCTGCCTTTCAGCCCACCATTGTGGCAACCGGCATCATTACTAATGCCCTGTTTAACTTTTACCTGATCTCCGGAAACAATCAATCATTGACCTTATGCTCCGAAGCAACAAACTTTATTCTTCAGGACCTGAAAAGAACGACCGGACCGGATGGATCAGTTTGCTTTTCCTACTCTCCGTTCGATAAACAGGTGGTTTTTAATGCAAGCATGAAAGCAGTCAGGCTCCTCTCCCAGGTTTATTCAGTGAATGGAAAGAAGGAACTTAAAGACATTGCTCATCTGGCTGTTTCGTTTGTAATGAATCATCAACGGCCTGACGGAGCCTGGATTTACTCCACTTCTAAAGCAGGTACCTGGATTGATAACTACCACACCGGTTATATACTGGACGGATTGAAAAGTTATATCAGCCTTTGTAAGGATGATACATTTAAGGAGCATTTCAGAAAAGGATTTGATTTTTATGAAAAGAACTTCTTTCATGCTGACGGAATGCCTAAGTTTTATAACTCAAACCCGTATCCAACAGATTGTACTGCAGCTGCCCAATCCATACTCACGTTAACTTCCAACCAAAAAACTGAGCTGGCTGTTAAAGTAGCCCGGTTTACCATTACCCAAATGCAAAGCCCCGATGGCTATTTCTATTTCAGAAAGTTTAAACACACCATCAGAAAAACTTCCTTTATGAGATGGTCTGATGCATGGATGTTTGCTGCTTTAGCTACACTTGCTGCTTATGAATGAAAAAAAGAGAGTTCTTTTTTACTTGGGTCACCCGGCCCACTTTCATCTGTTTAAAAACAGTATCAAAATCTTAAAAGAAGAGAAACACCCGGTTGCTATTCTGATTAAAAAGAAAGATGTTCTTGAAAATCTGGTCCAGTCAACCGGTTGGGATTATGTTAACATAAATCCAAAAGGAAGAAAAGACAACAAGTTCTCAATAGCACTTGCACTGCTTTACCGCAACTTCCAGACCTGGCAGTTCTGCAGAAAGTTCAGGCCTGATATTATGTTTGGCACCTCTGCTGAAATTGCTCATGTGGGCAGATTAATGCGAATAAAATCAGTAGTTGTAAATGAAGATGATGCTGAAGTTGTTCCGCTCTTTGCAAAACTGGCCTATCCCTTTGCCTGGAAAATATTGGCACCTCACTGTTGCAATGCTGGCAGGTGGAATAAGAAAAAGTCCGGCTATCATGGTTACCATGAACTGGCTTACCTCCATCCCGATTATTTCACTCCTGATACAGCCATTGGTCGGAAACTGAAAGCCAACCGGGATAAGTATTTCATTCTCCGATTTGCTCATCTCGGAGCACACCATGATGAAGGTAAAAAAGGAATCAATGATGAGTTAGCCAATAAACTCTTAGAAATTCTCCTTCCAGCCGGAAATGTTTATATAACCTCTGAACGGCCGCTTGAACCGGAGTTCGAACCTTACCGTATTCAGATTGCACCGCAGGAAATTCACCATGCATTGTATTTTGCAGATTTATATATTGGCGACAGTCAGACTATGGCCGCTGAAGCTGCAGTGATGGGTACACCTTCAATCAGGTTTAACGACTTTGTCGGGCAAATCAGCTATCTTGAGGAACTTGAACATAAATTCAATCTAACGACTGGGATCCCTACTGCTAAACCCCTATTCTTGTTAGAATCAGTACGGAAACAGTTAACCAATTCAGATTCTAAACACATTAACCGGGCGCGTGCAGAAAAAATGTACAGCCAAACCGAAGATCTTAACCGTATTATTCAAGATTTTGTGACAAATTGTTAAAATCAATTGACTTTTTGCACGACACTTAATACTTTTGCCTAATTACTGACTTATTTTAGATGTATAGTGCAAAATTGACTAACCCGCTCTACCAATCTGACTACACCTATTCAGACTGAAACCTTCTATGCTTAAATATTTTTACCAGAAATCAGTTTTTGTAGAAAGTAAAAGTAAACCGACTGTCAGTCCTTTTACAAATGCCAAAAAATCAATCCTGACCCATTTTGGAGCTGATGTCCTGAAATTTATTAATCGGTACACCCTTATTGATGATCCTGAAACCCTGGTTGTCTCTACTAGAAATGCATTTAACATCAATGCCTTAGCTTCTGAAAACACCAGTTGTATTGTAAACCTTGGAAAAGTTAATGACATCCTCCGTATTAATTATTTCTTTGAAATGGTCAATGCCAGGCTTCCTAAAGGCGGCTGTTTTATCGGATGTGTTGAAACAAAAGGAAGCCGGAAAATCCGGCTTCTCAATAAATATCCCAAAGTCATATCTCACTTTATTTATTATGGTGATTTTATTGTAAAAAGAGTATTCCCAAAGCTACCGGTAACCCGTAAAATTTATTTCAAACTTACAGCCGGCAGAAACCGGGTGTTGTCACGTACCGAAACGCTGGGACGCCTTTATGCATGCGGCTTTACCATCCTGGATGAGAAAATGATTAACAACAGGTTGTTTTTTGTTGCTCAGAAAAAAGATGAACCAACTTTTGAACCTGAACCCACTTACGGTCCAATTTACAAAATGAAGCGAATTGGTAAAGACGGTAAAATCATTCATGTGTATAAACTCCGTACCATGCATGCTTTTGCTGACCACTTGCAGCAATATGTCTACGAACATCATTCCCTTCAGGAAGGTGGAAAATTTAAAAATGATTTCAGGGTTTCAACTGTAGGAAAGTTATTCAGAAAATACTGGATTGATGAGTTGCCGATGATCTATAACCTGATCAAAGGTGATTTGAAAATTGTAGGTGTCAGGCCGCTGAGCAGGCAGTACCTTAGTCTTTATTCCTCCGAGCTACGGAAAAAACGATCTAAGTTTAAACCCGGACTCATTCCTCCCTTTTATGCTGACCTTCCGAAAACCCTTGATGAAATTATGAATTCGGAAATGAAATACCTCAGGCTTTATGAAAAAGCTCCTTTTACAACCGATGTGAAATACTTTTTTAAAGCCCTGAAAAACATCATCATCAAAAGCGCAAGAAGTAACTGATATTTGCAGGCGACCAACTCAGTGCTTATGAAATTTGTCGCTTGCAGTATAATCTTCTGTTTAATTTTCCTGATCCGCCCCCTTTGTGCCCAGGATGTATTTGTGCATGTATCTAATACTTCGGTTTATGAATTTATTGATGAACTAGCCAATCAACAAGTAATTTCAGAGATTAATACTTCTGTTAAACCCTATTCACGAAGGCAGATTGCCGCCTGGCTGAAACAGGCTGATGAAAGCCGGTCATTATTAAATATCCGCCAGCTAAAAGAACTTGATTTTTACCTAACTGATTATAATAAGGAACTTATCCGTACCAAGGGAGCCTTTAAAAAACGCCTTGACCTTCTTTATTACTCTGACAGCTTATTTAACCTTACCTTAAATCCGGTATTAGGTTATCAATATTGGACTAATGAAAATCAAAATTTTTTTCACCGCTGGAATGGGGCAGAATTTTTTGCAACCATAGGTCCGCATATCGGTATCTATGGTAGCCTCAGGGATAATTTTGAAAACTATCAGTTAGAAAAGCCCGGATATCTGAACATGCGTACGGGTGCTGCATACAAAGAGAACCCATTCAGCCCGAAGGGTGAATACAGCGAATCCCGAGGAGGAATTACCTATTCCTGGAAGTGGGGGTATACTTCAATTCAGAAAGATCACTTTATCTGGGGACCCAACTACCACGGAGCTAACATCTTTTCAGGTAAAACTCCTTCATTTCCCTGTCTGAAACTTTATATGCATCCGGTAAAATGGCTGTATTTTGATTATGTCCATGCTTTTCTAGTCTCAGATGTACTGGATACAACCCGTAGCTATGTGGCTGGTGTTAAGAACCGTTCAGTATTTGTTCAAAAATTCCTGGCTGCCAATATGTTTACAGTCGAACCCGTTAAAAATCTTCAAATTGGTATTGGTAACTCAATTGTTTACTCAGATGAATTTCAATTAGGCTATCTGATTCCAGTCTATTTTTTCAAATCCATTGATCACACCACATCAAACACTTCTGGAAATTTTACCGGGCAGAATTCCCAGATGTATCTAACGGTAAGTTCAAGAAATATTAAATACCTCCACCTCTATGCTTCAGTGTTTATTGATGAGTTTTCAAAAGAGCGTTTTAATTCAGATAAAGCATCCAATTTTATCAGTTTAAAACTTGGCGGAGCACTTTCCCATCCTGTTCTCTTTAACTCAACCCTGATTGCTGAATATACACGAACAAACCCTGCTACCTACAAACATTTTGTAAATACGACCACCTTTGAGTCAAACCACTATAACATGGGTCATTATCTGAGAGATAATGCCGAAGAAATTTATTTCGGAATCCGGTGCAGGCCCTTCCGGCAGTTTAGTTTGTATGCATCTTTCACATCTGCACGTAAAGGCCCCGATTATGACTATTTAGGTACTGGTGGCAGCGGACTGGGTCTTCAGTTTATAAGTCAAACCATGTGGAAGCAGCAATCACTTTCTCTTCTATTCCGGTATGAAATCGTAAATGATGCTTTTGTCTTTGCTGGAATAGAATCATCCCATGTGAGTGGTAATCCCGACTATACTCAGGCTTATACCCCTTCCGTATGGAGAGGTAAAACCACAACACTCACTGCCGGGCTAAATATCGGCTTCTGATTAGAGCAGGTCCATCAGCTGCTTTAATTCATTGATTTCAATGGCTCCTTCAGGAACCAGTTTGTCTTTATGGGGATTAAAGAATACAGCTTTCATTCCAAAGTCAAGTGCTCCGCGGATATCGGCCAGCGGATCATCTCCAATCATAAGACTGGTTCCGGCAGTAGCCTGCGCATGATCCAATGCATACTCAAAAATCTCGCGATCAGGCTTTTTAAATCCGGTGAGTTCCGAAATAACAATTACATCAAAATAAGTTCCCAGTCCTGACTCTGAGAGTTTAGTCCGCTGAACAATTGCAAAACCATTGGTAATCAGGTGCAGTTTATATTTTGATTTCAGATAGGCTAACACCCGGAAAGCATCCGGGAAAACCCGCTTCTGAGAAGGAAGCAACTCAAGATAACGGATCGGAAACTGTTCTTCCAGTTCAGCAGATGTAAAATCCAGTTGCCTGAATGTTTTTCCAAAACGGGAATACCGCAATTCTTCTCTTGAAATCTCGCCCCGGTGGAAAGCATCCCACATGGCCCCGTTAATCCGCTTGTAAACCAGGATAAACTGTTCCTTGGTGAAGCCAGCCCGGATCTGAAGCTGGTATTCATCATACAGCAGACTAAGAACAGCATTTGAGTTTGCTTCAAAATCCCATAACGTATGGTCAAGATCAAAGAAAAGGTGCTGATAGGGATTCACTGCAGAATACTGACTAATATCACCCTGCAAACTAACATAACTATGCATAATCAGGCAACCTAAATTCGTTAATTTGAATATTATTTTATTATTATGAAAGTAATGGCCTCAGATAAACACGTGCTTCTTTTTGAAAGAGAAAAGACTTTAAAAGAAATTCAGAAACAGTTTTCTTCTGTTTTCCCATTGTTGAAAATCGAATTCTATAAAACTCCCCATTTTTTAGGAGATAAGGATGTATCGAAAAATATTTTTCCCGGCTCAGCTTCACTGGCTTCTTTAGGATTCGGACCGAAAGCTATAGCAATTGAATTTTCAGATATATTAACAGTAAAAACCTTAGAACGAACAATACTTCAGAAAACCGGCTTTCATGCCCAGGTATTCCGGAAATCCGGCAAGGTCTGGCTGGAAACATCAGCTACCGATAATTGGACCCTTCGTGAACAGAATGATGAAGCTGAATCTCTTCAGCAACACCTGAAGCAGCAACCTGAAAATCCTGCTGATTTTGACTATGACTAATCCTTCGGCTGATAATATTTTAATGCTTTTGGCAGATATGCCTTCAGGTCATGAATCCGGGTCTGGTCACTGGGGTGTGTACTTAAGAACTCGGGCATTTTGCTACCACCGGTTGCTTTAGCAAACCGTTGCCAGAGTTCAACTGCTTCGGATGGGTGATAACCGGCCATTGCCATAAAAATTAAACCCATTTTATCAGCTTCTGATTCGTGCAATCTTGAAAACGGGAGAATACCGCCAACTGTTGTACCAACTCCATAAGCAGTCATGAAGAGTTCACGGGTTTGCTGGGGTTTGTCAGCTAAAGCTACTTCCAGTGCAATCTCACCCATTGCCATAACAAGCATCTGGCTCATCCGCTCATTACCATGACGGGCAATAGCATGTGCAATTTCATGACCCATCACAAACGCAAGGCCGGCTTCATTTTGGGTAACCGGAAGAAGTCCCGTATAAACCACAATCTTACCTCCCGGCATGCACCAGGCATTCATTTCTTTGCTATTGACGGTGTTAAATTCCCATTTATAACCCTTTAAGCGATCAGCCATTTTATTTATCTTCATGTACTCCGTAACGGCATTGGATACCCGCATGCCCACTCGATTCACCATTTCAGCTTCCGGATTTGAAGCCGGCAGTGGAGGGTTGGTTTTCAGAAAATCACTGTAACTGGTAAGTGCCATGCCGATCATTGTGCTTTCAGACAATAGATTCAGTTGTTTGCGGTTGGTGATAGGAACCCTTGAACAGGCCACAATCAGCAAGACCGATATGAAACAGATTAAACTTTTATTTCTCATAGCTTGCATGTTGTCAATTGAGGCAAATATCCGGCCGCTCAAAGGTAATTGTTATGAAGTTCTGAAAATCCTTTGGCTTTGGTAAGAATGAACCGCTCCCGAACAGAATGAACAGCTATTCATCAAAGCTGACAGGGGATATCGGCTTAACTGAGTTAGCCACAGATCTTAACTTCTATGCTTATTAATTTTTAAGAAATCCCGCATGATACATCCATTTGAAAAATTACCTGTTATTTCACAATATAATTAAAAGACGACCGGGGCTCTTCAGGCTGTATTTCGCAAGCAGAAGCAACCTGATTTCCCGGACTGTAAGTTACATCCCGGCCTGCTTTCTTTTAATGCTTTTTTACTTTGTAACTGAAAGTGTTTTATTATACTTGCACCCCCACTGCTGGTGCGGAGACCGGCAGGGCTTTCAAAACAATTAAAATTATATAAAAATGCCCGTTAAAATCAGATTAGCAAGAAGGGGTAAAAAGCTACAGCCTTTTTACCATATTGTGGTGGCAGATTCGCGTGCTCCGAGAGACGGAAAGTACATCGAGAAGATTGGAGTTTATAACCCCAGAACGCGACCAGCTACCATTGAAATCGACCAGCAAAAAGCTCTTGACTGGTTAAATAAAGGAGCGCAGCCTTCAGATACTTGCCGCGCCATTCTCTCATACAAAGGCGTACTGTATAAAAAGTACCTCGATGAAGGAGTTAAACGCGGAGTGATAACACAGGATACAGCTAATGCCAAATTCACGGCCTGGCAAGAGGAAAAAAATCTTAAAATCTCGCAGCACCGCCAGGGAATCATTAATAAAATGAAGGATGACGAAAAATCACATCTGGCGCTCGAATCGAAAGTTCGGGAAAAGGTTCGGGAAAAAATAGCTGCTAAAAGAGTTGCTGAAAGTGAAGCCATTGCCCAGGCTGCCAAAGAAGCAGCTAAAGAAGCAGAAGCTGCTGCTTCCGAGACTTCAGGTCAGGCCAATGAAGAAACACCTGAAAACCAGCAGCCTGAGTAACCCGCTGCCGAATAAGCTTATCCCTCAACCCAGTTAGCCGTCTTCTAATCAGCAGCTGTTGATGAACTGTTCATGATTTGAATGAGCTGGTTAACTTCGTTTTGCTTTTCATAGTCACCGCTTTTCTGAAACGACAGGGAGATGTTACGAAGGCAGCGGATCAGAATATCAAAGTTGCTACATGGAATAAAATAGGAAGCTTGTGGCTGAATTTTCAGTTTCGCAAGAAAATCGTCAACTGCTTCCTTACCAAATACAGCACCTTGTGAAAATGGATTGATATAAAAAAGAATATCGGCATCCGGATAAGCATACCCGTAAAGCTGAACCGGATTATGTTCCTGGTAAGCAAGAATAAAATGCTCGGGAAGGTTTACGCCAAATACCGGAATATCGCAATGCTGAGCGGCAAGTGAGTAAATAGAACCAAGCAACAACGGGTTCCCCTTTCTGGTTTCCAGGACGGTATTGATGAAAGAGTTTTGTGGAGAATGAAAGTTAGCCGTGTTGCCGCGAAACCCATTCCGCTCAAAGATGGCCCGGTTGAGTGCCAGTATTTTCTCATGTGGCGTTCTTGCCGGTGAGGTTTCAATCCGGGCTGCTTCATAGATTTCAGCCATCTGGTCTTTAACCCAGTTTTGATCTAGGTCAGGATAATTAATGCGCGCTGCCAGAATAAGTCCGTCTAACAGATCATGCATCAGGCTATCGCGCCAATTGATAAATAATTCCTTTACGGAATTAAACTGAATTATATGAACGATTCGCTCGATCCGGTGCTGAACCAAAGGATTGAAAGTTTGTGTCCATTCTTCTTCAAGCAACGGAATGATAGGACTGCCGATAGAAATAATTTTTTCACGGATTAGTTGAAAAATTGCCGGATCGGTATCATCAAGAAGTCTTATGAGTGCCTGTTGTTCACCGGTTGCTGATTGATTCATGTTGTTCTTACCTGATCATTTTCTCTGGCTTTGATTGCTGAACGAAATTGCGATTATTTCTTAATTATTTGTCCGCTTCCAAGATAAGTGCCCAGAAGAAAGTTGCTTTGGTATCAGATTCCTGCCTGAGCATACCTGTTTTGGCAACAACAAGACAGCCTGCTGAAGTCAGGTAATCATCTCCGGGATTAAACTTAACCATAAACATAATCTTGCAAAATAAGGAAAAAGCAACTGAAATACATCCGTACAGATTCGGAGCTTTATCAGCCGCAGGTATTACTTTCGCACTGAAATAAAAGTAAACATACAGTATTGCTGCAGTGTTTAACCTGATGAATTGACTATAAAAATCTAAAACAAACCAAGATGAAAACAGCCTATTTGTTTCCGGGTCAGGGCTCGCAGTTTACCGGTATGGGAAAAGACCTGTATGACCAGTTTGCAATAGCTAAGAAATTATTTGAAACGGCCAACCGCATTACAGGATTTGACATTACCGGGCTGATGTTTTCCGGGAGTGAAGAAGAACTAAAACAAACCAAAGTTACCCAGCCATCCATTTTTATCCATTCGGTTGTTGCAGCCCGCTGCCTCGGTGAACAATTCAAACCCGATATGGCAGCCGGTCATTCTCTGGGTGAATTCAGTGCATTAACCGCCTGCAGTGCCTTTAGCTTTGAAGAAGGACTGAAGCTGGTTGTTGAACGGGCTAATGCAATGCAATATGCTTGTGAACTAAAACCTTCCTCAATGGCTGCAATCCTCGGATTAGAGAATGAAAAAGTTGAAGAGATTTGCAAGTCAACGGAAGGAATAGTAGTTCCGGCTAATTATAACAGTCCCGGGCAGATAGTCATTTCCGGTGAAACAGAGGCTGTTAAAGCAGCCTGTGAGCAACTACTTGCAGCCGGAGCTAAGCGTGCCATTCTGCTTGTTGTAGGTGGTGCGTTTCATTCACCTCTGATGGAGCCCGCCCGCGAACGACTGGCCTCCGCAATTGAAAAAACAATCATTAAACCTCCGGTTTGCCCAGTTTATCAGAACTTCGATGCAATGCCTGCTTCTGATCCAGCTGTTATCAGAAAAAAACTGATTGCTCAGCTTACCAGTCCGGTGAGATGGTCTCAAACTATTGAAGGAATGATTAAAGACGGAGCAACTATATTTGCAGAAACAGGACCGGGAAAAGTGTTGCAGGGGCTTGTGAAAAAAATAAACCGGCAGGTTCAAATTATTTAATCTTTTAAATTATGAGTTTAACCGCAAAAGCATCCGTTACCAGTTACATTGAATCAAATAAAAAGCGCTTTCTTGATGAATTATTTGAATTATTGAGAATTCCTTCGGTGAGTGCTGATTCTAAATATAAGACAGAAGTGGCACGAGCTGCTGAATATGTGAAGACAAGCCTCGAACAGGCCGGTGTTGACAAAGCTGAAATCTACCCCACTCCCGGACATCCGGTAGTTTACGCAGAAAAGATTGTGGACCCCAAACTGAAAACAGTGCTGGTCTATGGCCACTATGATGTTCAGCCACCCGACCCGCTTGAGCTTTGGAAAACTCCGCCATTCGAACCCCAGATCAGAGATGAAAAAATTTATGCCCGTGGTTCCTGTGATGATAAAGGACAGGTATTTATGCACATCAAAGCTCTGGAAGTGATGATCAGCACCGGTGGGCCTCCCTGTAATATCAAGTTTCTTATTGAAGGAGAAGAAGAAGTAGGCTCTGACAACCTGGCTAATTTTACCAGGCAGCATAAGGAAAAACTCAAAGCCGATGTTATCCTGATTTCGGATACAGCAATTATTGCCAACGATACCCCTTCCATTGATGTAGGATTAAGGGGACTGAGCTATGTAGAAGTTGAAGTTACCGGCCCGAATCATGACCTGCATTCCGGAGTTTATGGTGGTGCTGTGGCTAACCCGATTCAGATTCTTTGTGAAATGATTACAAAAATGAAAGACCATAATAATCACATTACTATTCCCGGATTTTATGATGATGTCATGGTTCTTTCCGACCGCGAACGAGGGGAACTTAACAAAGCCCCTTACAATGAAAAAGAATATAAAAAAGAATTAGGCGTGGAAGAACTTGCCGGTGAATCCGGTTATACCACCCTGGAACGAACCGGAATCAGGCCAACCTTCGAATTGAACGGAATCTTGGGCGGTTATACCGGTGAAGGTGCGAAAACCGTACTCCCCTCAAAAGCATTTGCCAAAATTTCAATGCGACTGGTCCCACAGCAGAAAAGTGAAAAAATCACTCAATTGTTTACCGATTATTTTACTTCCATTGCACCCAAATCTGTTAAGGTAAGAATTACCCCGCATCACGGTGGTGAACCGGTTGTTACGCCTACCGATAGCCCTGCTTATCGGGCTGCTGCTGCTGCAATGGAAGAAACCTTTGGTAAAAAGCCCATTCCTACCCGCGGAGGTGGCAGTATTCCTATTGTAGCCATGTTTGAACAGGAACTGGGTTTAAAATCCGTGTTAATGGGTTTTGGCCTTGACAGCGACCTGATTCACTCTCCAAATGAACACTTCGGACTCTTTAACTTTTTTAAAGGAATCGAAACCATTCCGCTCTTTTACCGGAATTACGCTGCCAGTTAGTTTTAAACTGAAATCCGTTGTAAGAATTATTTTTAACTGGTCTTGACCTGCTGTTATTTTGAATTAACTTTGCCTGTCAAATTAAACAATCAAAAAAACAATGAACAAAAAAATCATTTTCGGTGGAATACTCTCGCTGCTGTCTGTTGTTGCAGCCAATGTTGCATCAGCTCAAACCAATTCAACACAGGAACAGAGCCAGGAACAGCTTCAGAGTGAAGAAAGCGATTCTTCAGAAGAAGAGTACAGCGAAAGTCCCGAACGGGTTACTATTGCCGGTGAAAACACCAATAGCCGTAACACGGATGCATCGGATGACTCAGGAACCGAACGGCAGGAATCGAATACCAAAATTTACATTTATTCCGGTAAGCATGACGGGAATAACATTGTAAATCCTGATCCGAAAACCAGATAACATAGTTTCAATATTTCAATAATAAATCAGAACGACACGCCTGCCTGGCGTGTCGTTTTTATTAACACGAAAAACTCAGGCTTGTGTTTTTGCTATCTTAACTCCGGCAATGAGATCAAAATCCCTTAAAAAAAATAAAGTTAATATCGTGACCCTGGGTTGCTCAAAAAATGTGGTTGATTCCGAAGTGATGATGGGCCAGTTGCGGGCTAATCAGTTTGATGTTGAATACGAGAATGAATCTACTGATGCCCGGATTGTAATTATTAATACCTGCGGATTTATTGATAATGCAAAACAGCAATCCATTGACATGATTCTGTATTTTGTCAAACTAAAACAGCAGGGAATCATTGAAAAACTGATTGTAACAGGATGCCTCTCTCAACGGTATAAACATGATCTTGAAAAAGAAATTCCGGATGTGGACCATTTTTTCGGAACGAATGAATTACCCCGCCTGCTTAAAACCCTAGGTGCTGACTATCAGCATGAGCTTGTCGGAGAACGCCTCTTAACAACCCCCTCTCATTATGCTTACCTGAAAATTTCTGAAGGCTGTGACCGAACCTGCTCTTTCTGTGCTATCCCCTTAATGAGGGGTCAACATACTTCTAAACCAATGGAACGAATCATTGAAGAAGCAAAGTCACTGGTTGCAAAAGGTTCCCGCGAGATTATCCTCATTGCCCAGGATTCAACTTATTACGGCCTTGACCTGTACAAGAAAAGAAATCTGGCTGAACTCCTGGGTCAGCTCGCCCAGATTGATGGAATAGAATGGCTGCGGCTTCATTACCTGTTCCCTTCTGGTTTCCCGCTGGATGTCCTGGATGTGATTGCTGAAAGAAAAAATATCTGCCGCTACATTGACATCCCATTACAGCATGCGTCCGACAAGATCCTGGCTTCTATGAGAAGGGGTACAACCCGGACAAAAACTCAAGAGCTGATTCAGACCATCCGCAGGAAAATTCCCGGAGTGGCAATCCGTACAACCCTGATTACTGGTTATCCAGGTGAAACCGAAGATGACTTCAATCAACTCTGTGAATTTATTTCTGAAATGCGTTTTGACCGGATGGGTGTGTTCACCTATTCTCATGAAGAAAATACTCGTGCCTTTGAACTCACTGATAATATTCCAATCAAACTTAAGCAGCAGCGGGCGGCTAAACTGATGAAAATTCAGCAACAGATTTCAGAACAAATCAATGCATCCCGGATTGGTAGCAAATTAAAAGTAGTGATTGACCGGAAAGATGGCCGTTATTTTTCGGGCCGTACAGAATTTGACTCGCCTGAAGTTGATAATGACGTCTGGATTGAATCGGAAAACAACCACCTCAAACCGGGTGATTTTATAACTGCTAAAATAACCGGTGCCGAAGCGTTTGACCTGTTTGCTGTTCCGGTTGACTGATTAGCTTCTGCCAAAGCCGATTCCCTTAGCCTTCTTAAACGAGTGTTTGAGTGCTGCCATTTCAAGCGCTGCCAGGGCAGCATCTACCCCTTTATTGCCGTGCCTGCCACCTACCCTGTCTAATGCCTGACTTTTGGTATCGGTTGTCAGTACTCCAAAAATAAACGGAAAAGATAGTTGAGCAGACATCACAGCCAGTGCATTGGCTACACTCTGGCTGATAAATTCAAAATGGCGGGTTTCACCCTGGATAATGCAGCCCAGGCAGATGACAGCATTGAACTTCTCATGATCTACCAGGAATCGCGCTCCTGCCAGTAATTCAAAACTGCCCGGCACCCTGATTGAAACAATATTCGCTTCGCTAACCCCGTGATTCAATAATGTTTCGCGAGCACCTTGCTCAAGTGCAGTTGTTACATCTCTGTGCCATTCAGCTGTTACAATTCCAAACCGGAAGGAAGGATCAGCCCTTAGTTGCTTATCAGCCGGGTTGCCACTGCTTGCCATTTTATCAGGTATTAGATCTGACTCTGGCCCTTGCTATGTACTTCTCAACATCACGGGCTTCGGTACTGTTAGGATATTCCTTCTTAATTTTTTCATAAAGAGAAAGTGCCTGCTTCCAATCATCCTTCAATTCATAAACCATAGCTGCCTTCATCATGTAAATACTGGCTGTAAACTGGTTATCATCCCATTCATACGCTTTGCGATAATATGCTAAAGCCTCATCCCGGTTATCCTTCTCAAGGTAAGCATCACCGATACAGCCTAATGCAATCGCTCCGGTAATATCATCTTCGCCATCATACTTTTTCAGGTACTCGATAGCTTTGTCGTATTCACCTGACCGCAGGTAAGCGGTCCCGGCATAATAATAAGCCAGATTGGCCGATTTGGAGGATCCGTAGTTCCCAATAATCTGCAAAAACCCCGGATAGTTCCCGTCTCCGTTTAAAGCTAGGTTCAGCGAATCATTGTCATAGTACCGCTCGGCCATAAACATCTCCTTACGGGCATTGTCTTCCTGGGGTTTAACCCAAAACTGCTGATAGGCAAAATAACCCCCTACAATGACCAGTACCGCTGCTGCTATGACTAAGAGGCTTTTCTGATTCTGTTTTATAAATTCCTCTGATTTTGAAATACTACCCTCTAAATCAAAAGGCTGGCTTTCGTGTTTCTTACTCATAGATTATTTATTAAGGAGCGCAAATGTATGTAAAACTTAGGGGTTGATAACAAAAACCCCTTTCGAACCAGGTAATTCTGGTGCTATGGCTGCCGGCAACTTATATTTGCCTGCCAACTATTTTTTCTGTGACATTAATCAAATCTATTTCCGGAATCAGGGGTACAATTGGAGGAAAACAAGGTGAAGGATTTACCCCACCTGACATTGTCCGCTTCACCACCGGCTATGCTGCCTGGGTACTTAAAAAGAGTAACCGGCTTAACTCCAGGCCTGCTGTGGTTATTGGCAGAGATGCCCGTCCTTCAGGGCCGCTTGTTCACCGGCTGGTTTCTGCCGTTTTAATCAGTATGGGTATTGATGTGATTGACTTGGGTATGGCTACAACCCCTACTGTTGAAATGGCTGTAGTTCACCATAAAGCTCGGGGCGGAATTATTCTTACTGCAAGCCATAATCCCCGCCAGTGGAATGCATTAAAACTGCTCAATGAAAAAGGTGAATTCGTATCGGCAGCCAGTGGAATTGAAATCCTGGAACTGAGCAACCGGTCCGATTCAGCCTACGCAACCATTAATGACCTGGGCAATCTTTCGGAAGACAAGGATGCCTTAGCCCACCACATTGAAGCCATTCTTAATTTACCATTGGTAAAAAAAGAGGCTGTCCGAAATGCCGGATTCAAGGTGGTGGTTGATGCTGTGAATTCGGTAGGTGGAATTGCCGTCCCCGCCCTGCTGAAAGCATTAGGTGTAAATCAGATGATTCTGCTCAACTGTGAACCCAACGGAAATTTTGCTCACAATCCTGAACCGCTGCCCGAACATCTGACTGGGATTGCTGATGAAGTCAAAAAACAAAAAGCTCATCTGGGAATTGTGGTAGATCCTGATGTGGACCGCCTAGCACTGATTTGTGAAGATGGTGAAATGTTCGGTGAAGAATATACCTTGGTTGCTGTGGCTGACTACATTCTGAGAAGCCAGAAAGGAGATACGGTATCTAACCTCTCATCTACCCGTGCTTTACGTGATGTAACCGAATCGCATGGCTGCCATTATTATTATTCTGCTGTTGGCGAAGTGAATGTGGTGGAAAAGATGAAAGAAGTTAAAGCAGTGATTGGTGGTGAAGGAAATGGAGGCATTATTTATCCTGCCCTGCATTACGGACGGGATGCGCTGGCCGGAATTGCCCTGTTCCTGTCGGCATTGGCCGAATCGGCTCAAAGTACTTCATTATTCCGCAGCCGGTTTCCAGATTATTACATTTCAAAAAATAAAATTGAACTCCGCCCTGAAATTAATGTGGATGAAGCCCTGGAAAAAATCCGTGAACGGTACAAACACTACCCGGTTATTACCATTGACGGAGTTAAAATTGAATTTGAAAGTGAATGGGTGCACCTGCGTAAATCAAATACCGAACCCATTATCCGGATCTATGCCGAAAGCAGCAATGCCGCAACTGCCGACAACCTTGCTCAGAAAATTATTCTGGATATTAAAGAAGTCATTAAAACCTGAACCACTTTCTGCTGCTATTTCAGGTAGCGGTCAAGCCAGCTGAAAAAAACCCGCTGCCAAACAACACTGTTCTGCGGCCGGGTAACCCAGTGGTATTCATCCGGAAAATACAGAAAACGTGCTGGAATGTTTTTTAACCGGGCGGCTGTAAATGCGTCCATTCCCTGGCCCAGCGGTACCCTAAAATCGTTCTGATTGTGAATGATCAGAATCGGGGTATCCCAGTCATTTACAAAATCATGAGGTGAAAATTCCCGGTAAGATTTAGGCTGAGGAGTTTGCCAGTATGGCCCTCCCAGGTCAAAATTTGTAAACCATAGTTCTTCGGTTGTTCCGTACATGCTCTCCAGATTGAATACCCCGCAATGAGCAATAAATGCTTTAAACCGTTTCTGGTGATGGCCGGCCAGCCAGTAAACACTGTATCCTCCAAAACTGGCCCCTACCGCTCCCATCTTGTCTTTATCTACATACGATTCCTTACTAACGTCATCTATAGCCGACAGATAATCTTTCATACACTGCCCACCCCAGTCTCCCGAAATCTCGCGATTCCATTCCGTTCCGAAAGACGGAAGACCACGTCTGTTGGGTGCTACCACAATATACCCATTGGCTGCCATGAGTTGAAAATTCCAACGGTAGGAGAAAAATTGGCTGACCGTACTCTGTGGACCGCCCTGGCAATAGAGCAGTGCCGGATACTTCCGGGCCGGATCAAAACCCGGTGGATAGATAACCCAAACCAGCATGTCTTTTTGGTCGGTTGTTTTAACCATCCGCTTTTCTACTTTCCCGGTTGCAACTCTTTGCAGAATTTCCTGATTCTCGAAAGTGATCTGCTGCGAACGGCCGCTCTTCAGGTTTATCCTAAACAGCTCAGCCGGATAACTCATACTCATCATGGAAGATACCATCACCGTTGAATTTCCTGAACCGGCTATGGAAAAACCGGTATGGTCACCGGTATCGTGAGTGATTTGCCGGAACGGATAAGCACTTCTCAGCCTAGAGTCATAAACCCAGATCTGGCCCGTTGCCTGGATCATGCAGCCAAAATAAATCTGTAATCCGTCTGAACTCCATCTGGCATCATCAACCGAATAATCAAAATGTTGGGTTACTTCTCTTTTTTGTTTGGTTTTAAGATCAATAATCATAATCCGGTTGCGGTCTGCTTCATATCCCGGTGTTTCCATGCTCAGCCATAAGAGCTGACTGCCATCAGGCGAAAACCGGGGTGCCACATCATACCCCTGCATTCCTTCGGTCAGGTTCACAGTCTTACCGCTTGCAATTTCATACAGGAAAATATCGCTGTTGGTTGAAACGGCATACGCTTTTCCGTTTAGTTTTTTACAGGTATAAGCAATCCATTTTCCGTCTGCACTGATATCAATTTGCCCGGCTCCGCCATTTGGTTTCAAAGGCGAATCAAAAGGTTCGTCTTTCATGATATCGGTTGCTGCTCCCAGTCTGGTTCCATCAAACCGGGCAGTGAAGACATGTGTCCGGCTTCCGTCATCCCATGCATTCCAGTGGCGATACATCAGGTCATCATAAATGCGGGCTGAGTTTTCCGGAAGATCTTTGAAAAATTCTTTTCCGAATACATTGAGCATCTTTACTTCTGAGGTAAACCAGAATTGTTGTGCACTCCGGCAGAATCCGTAATTGCTGATTGAAAACGCTGGCTCAAAAAAGGAAATTTGTTTTTTACCTGTACCGTCTGCCTGAATCATCCATAACTGGTTGTTCCCATCCGAATCGGCAGCCATATAAACAATGAGATAATCGGATAGCCACCGTGGCGATGTTTCATCTACGGCATGCTCATTGGCCAGCGAAGTGGTCTTACCTGTTTTGATATCCAGCAGCCGGATGTCTGTGTTGCCTTTATTAGCTGCCAGGTCAAAACTTCTGACAGTATAAACCACTTTGCTGCCATCCGGTGATAAGGAGTGATCTGAAATCCGTTTTAGTTTCCATAACAGTTCAGGCGTATATACTGTCTGTGAGGTTGCCGTGAATGTTTTCAGTAAAGTCAGGGTCAGAAGAATTGCCAGGATTTTTTTCATATCATTTTAACAATTTATACCAGAGGTAAAATGGAAGAAGAGCAAAGGTTAAAAATTTTGTATTGCTGCTCAGTTACCGGTCCTTATAATACTTTTGTATTAACTTCACAGTCAGAAAATTAACAGTTCTGTTTTTTATTAACAAAAGTCTGAAAATAATTTGTTTTTCCTTTTGAGATTTATGAAATTAGAGGCGAATTTCCGGTTGACAAGAAATTGTTCCCGGTTAGTTTCTAAACTTAAAATCATTTAAACGAGTATAATTCTATTTTAACACACACAATTATGAAAAAAATAATACTTCACCTGGTTGTTTTTTTTCTGCTGTCTGCTGCTCCGGTATTTTCTCAGACAATGGTCTATGAGACTTTTGATCTGGTTGGTGGTATGCCTTCCCAGTTTCCTGCTTTAGGCTGGTCTCAGGAAATGGTGTTGCCAACTAACTACCCGGCAGAGAACTATTGGATTCGCAATAACACATCCCTTACCAATCCGCTTCATGGTACCCATGCCGGAAACGGAATGATGGGTTTCCGTTCTTACATGGTAGGAGCTCCCAATTTATTAAGTGTTCCTCCTGTACCGGTTGAAGGCTCACTGCTTATTTCAAGACCTTTTGACCTCTCTGCCCGTGGTCCTGTTACTCCTTCAACCTTTGCATTCTATATGTACCGGGATAATAACGGCAATACCCTCGATAATGTAGCCGTTTATATAAATACCGCCCCCGATATTACGGGTCCAAATGCACTCCTTCTGAGCGATAATGTAAATGCTGCTCCGCAGATTCACCGGTATTTTAATAATGCACCTACAGTAATGACTCCTAATAACTGGTATCAATATTTCTACACCATTCCTGCCGGTGCGCTTTATTCGGTTTCTACACTTTATGTAATCATTGTCGGGAAAAGTGAAAGCGCCCAGTACACCGGAAATGATATCTGGATTGATTCCTTTCAGATTGAAACCTACCCCAGCAACCAAAGTGTTATTTCGTATGGACTTGCTTACCAGAATACCGCTGGCGTTAATGTAAATACAACCGGGCAGTGGGTTGTAGCAGCCAATCTGAAAGTTGCCGGTGCAGCCAATCCGCTTACCATTGATTCTCTTGTTTTTAACCTGCTGGGTTCAACAACCAATTACATGACCGATATTTCCTCGGCCCGGTTATACTGGACTGCCGGTACTCCCATTTTCGACATTGTTGTTGCAACCCAGATTGGAACCCAGATTAACAATCCCTTTGGAGGAACCACAAACCTGAGGTTTATTCCGTCTCTGGCATTTAATCTCTATAACGGAGATAATTTCTTCTGGCTTGTTTATAATATCCCTCCGTCAGCTACACCCGGAAATTATGTTGATGGTGAGTTTATTAGCTATGGAGCAAATGGTATTAAATACACCTCCCCGAATCCTGTTACCTTAGTCGGTGCCCGTAAAATTGATGTGAGCTATTGCCTGCCGCTTTATACGGCAGGAACCAGTTGGGCCGGTTATACCAATAACGATTATATTGCCCATGTAAATCTTCCGGGTGAAACCGGCTATCCGATAATAGATAACTACATGAATAGCGTGGGGCCGAATGCCGGAGGATGCACCGGAGGTCCTTGTCCATTTTCTATCCACCCACCTGATTATGAACGATTCCCTGCAGTTCCCGGGAAGACCACAACCCTGATGGTAAGTAAAAATTATGCATTAACTGCCCAGGTCGGAACCTGGTATTCATCAAACTACCTGGCAGCCTGGATTGATTATAATTACAACGGAATATTTGAAGTTGCTGAAAAAATAATGCAATCCCCCAATTTAGCTTCTAATGGCACTTACACTGCAAACTTTACCGTACCGGCAACAGCTAACCTGGGTGCTACTACCTTACGCGTTCGCGAAGTTTATGCAGCTTCTAATATTGATCCCTGTGCTACCTATACCTGGGGCGAAACAGAAGATTATACTATAACTATCATTCCCGACTGTGCCATCCTGCCGGGCTGGAGGGTATGGCTGGGTGGTTTTGATGACGACTGGAATAACATAATGAACTGGTGTGGCGGTGTGCCTACCATCTCATCAGATGCAGCCGTGCTTGAAGATATTGATGGGACTACCCCGGGAATTCAGGCACCAACCTACCAGCCGGTGATCCGGTTGGGTGTGAATGCCACAACTAGAAAATTCAGAATTGAAGGAAATTCTTCTTTAACCATAAATGGTAAGAACAACCGGTCGTTTACGGCTGCCGATTCACTTACTATTTCAACAAACAGTGAAATCAAAGTAATTGATCATCATCAGGATTCCGCCAAATTGTATAATGGAAAACTCACCCTTGCTTTTGAAGCGTTTTCACTGCGTAACCCCGGTTTCAGGCAGCGAACAGCTACTTGGTTTCTGGCAAGTGAAATGTATGCCGAAGGGCTGATGAATGGTGACCGGATTGATACTATTGCTTTTGAGTTTTACACCCGCTCGACCACCGTTCCGTATAATGGATTTACATTAAGCTATTATTACACAAATGCCAATTATTTTGCTTCAAGCCCGCCAACTACCTGGCCACCGGTTAATGGCCTTCCGGCAGCTCCGGTTACAGTTTTCACTGGAAATCTTAATTTAAGTGCTCCCGGCCCATTCTACCTTCCGCCAACCGGTGGAATGCTTTACCTGCCCTTGTCTACTCCGATTGATTTTAATCCGCTTGGCAGGGATATCGTCTTTGTCATCTGTTATGGCAACGCCACTAATAATGCATCGAATGACGATAAACTTTATGGAACACAGTCGGTAAATACACCGGTTTCAAACAGGAAATACGTTGTTACAAGAGGAATTGGCGGAGGTGCAAGCGGTTGTACATTTAACCCGATGCCATTGAGCGGACCCTACCAGCGGCAGTCATCTGACATTCGTCCTAATTTCCAGTTTCATTTTTACCGGACCTACGAACCGGTTCTCATTAAAATAGGAAATGGTTCGGGTGCCGGCTTCTGGCAAAATAACGGCTCATTCATTGCCGGCAACAGCCAGGTGATGTTTAATGGAAACATGGAACAAAAAATCTTCGGCTCCAGCAATACAACATTTAACCGCCTTACTGTTAACAATATTTCCGGGCATGTTCGGCTCGATCAGGACATTGTGGTTGATAGTGTGCTTTATCTGATGAGCGGACGGCTTAAAATTGACAGTAATCTGGTTACCCTGAACTGGAGTGATGTGTCAGCCTTAACCCGTGCTGCCAACGGTTATCTGCAAAGTGAAGTCAATGATTCGTTGAGCTATAGCCGCATCCGCTGGAAGATCGGTTCGGACTTAAACTCCCGCTTGTTCCCGTTCATTACTGCCGGTGGTGTGTATATTCCATTTACCTATGTTCCAACAGCAGGTACCCACGACCTGACTGTAAGTACCTATCCAACCATTTTGCCGACTAATACACCCCTCCCGTTAGGAGTTAACAGTGCGAATAATGCCTGGACGGGTTTGAACAATGCAGCGAATATGGTGAAACGTTACTGGTATATTAACAACACCGGAGTCAACCCGCAGGCTAATATTACCTTTACCTTTGCTCCGGCCGAATCTGCCGGTGCAGGTGCTTACCGTTCTCAGCGGTTTGATCCGGTTCTTGAGAAATGGAGACCTTACACCGCAGGCCAGTCCAATCCGACAGCAACTTCCAACTTATCACCCGGCCTGGTGGATTTGAATCATGCCTGGGCACTTACCCTCGAACCACAGCCATTACCGATTGAATTGCTCAGCTTCAGAGCAACTCCTGAAGGGAAACAGGTTAAATTAGAATGGATTACTGCTTCTGAATTTAACTGCAGCCATTATATGATTGACCGGACAAAAGATGGCCATGAATTTACTTTTATCGGCAGGAAAGAAAGTATGGGTAACCGCACTACCAACAGCATCTATACAATGTATGATGAAAATCCGTTAACTGGTTTGCAATACTACCGCCTGACTGAAGTGGATATTAACGGTGAAGAAAAGTCATACCCGTTGGTGCCGGTTAACATCTCAAAAGAACTGAAAATTATTACAGTTGCTGATCATTCAGAAAACAATTTCAGCGTGATCTTTAATTACAACAGCAATAAGCCTTTCAGTTATAAACTCATTGATGTGGCAGGCCGCATTATTTCAAGTGCTGATGGCATGCCGGCAACTGAAGGTATGAATCAGCTTGACATAAATCTGAACCTTGCTTCCGGTATTTACTCTATCATCATCTTCAATGAGACTGACCGGACAAGCTATAAATTTACTCGTTAATTTTTCTAATGTGTGTTAAAATCCCTTCCATTAGGAAGGGATTTTTTTTGTTGCAGGCCTGTTCAGGCAAAATAATTACCCTCCCTCTTGCATTTAATTATTTTAGCAGGCTTCCATGCAGAACAGAACGTGAAAAAAAAGAAGAAAAAAAGTTCCTCACTGAAAATTTCATTAGCGGTTTGGTTTGTGGCCTTGGCACCCGTACTGGCATTGTGCCTGTTTGTTTTTTCCGTATCCAAGGGTGTGTTTGGTGAACTGCCTTCATTTGAAGAACTTGAAAATCCAAAATCCAATCTTGCCAGTGAAGTCATTTCATCCGATGGGCAATTACTGGGAAAGTATTTTATTCAAAACCGCTCCAACACCTCATTTAATGAATTATCACCCGTCTTGGTTAAAGCCTTAATCGCAACTGAAGATATCCGGTTTGAAAATCATTCCGGAATTGATATTAAAGGACTCTTGCGGGTGCTTTTCAAAACCATTCTCACCAGGCAGGATGCAGGTGGAGGAAGTACATTGACTCAGCAGCTTGCCAAGAACCTGTTCCCTCGTGAAAAGATGACCACAACCGGCCTCATCATCAGAAAAGTGAAAGAATGGATTATTGCGGTCCGCCTGGAAAAAAGCTATACCAAAGAAGAAATTCTGACTATGTATCTGAATACGGTAGAGTTTGGTCAAAATGCTTTTGGCATTAAGTCGGCCAGCCGTACCTTTTTTCAAAAATCACCCTCCGAACTGAATGTTGCCGAATCGGCTGTCCTAGTCGGGCTTCTTAAAGGGCCTACCATTTATTCTCCTGTCCGGAATCCTGCCAACTCCACCATTAGGCGAAACACCGTCCTTGCTCAGATGACCAAATATGGCTTTCTGTCAAAGCATGATTTTGATTCACTGAAAGCAACCCCGATTACGCTCAAATATAAAGCGGATGATCATAATCAGGGACTGGCTACCTATTTCCGGGAAATGCTCAGGCTGGAAATGAATGACTGGTGTAAAGAACATAAAAAAGCTGACGGAACACCTTACAACATTTACAGGGATGGCCTTAAAATTTATACTACCCTTGATTCGCGTATGCAGCGCTATGCCGAAGAAGCGGTGAAAGAGCACCTGTCAGCCTTACAGAAAACTTTTTTTGAACACTGGAAAAACAGGAACCCATTTAATGAATCTCTAGGTGTCCTGGATCAGGGCATCAAACGCTCTGCCCGTTATGCCGGGCTGAAAGCCGAAGGAGTAAGTGAAGATTCGATTCAAAAGAACTTTGCAGCCAAAACACGGATGACAATCTTCAGCTGGAATGGTGATATTGACACCGTTATGTCACCGCTTGACTCAATCAAATATTACAAAATGATATTGCAGACTGGCATGATGAGCATGGAGCCGCATACGGGTTTTGTTAAAGCCTGGGTTGGCGGTGATAATTTCGAGCACTTTAAATACGATCATGTGAAAGAAGGAAAACGCCAGGTTGGCTCGGCATTTAAACCCATTCTCTACACCTTAGCAGTCCAGGAAGGTTATTCGCCCTGCTTCAAGGTTCCCAATACCCCTGTTACCATTATTACCGAAGCCGGCCAGCCATGGACACCCAAGAACTCCGATAATAAATATGGTGGAATGCTGATGCTCAAAGAAGCATTAGCCGAATCGGTTAATACCATTTCGGCTTACCTGATGAAACAATTTGGCCCTTATGCAACTGTTGAAATGGCTCATAAACTGGGGATCCAGAGTGAAATGGAGAAAGTTCCTTCCATCTGCCTGGGTACGGTTGACCTTTCCGTGTTCGAATTGGTTGGAACTTACAGTACCTTTGCCAACAAAGGAGTGTGGACTCAACCCGTGTACTTAACCCGGATTGAAGATAAAAACGGGGTCGTTCTCCAGGAATTTATTCCCAAAAAAATTGAAGCAATCAGTGAACAAACAGCTTATGTAATGATTAACATGATGATGGGAGCCGTTCAATTTGGAACCAGTGTCAGGCTTCGCTATAAATACGGGCTGACCCAGCCAATGGCTGGGAAAACAGGAACAACCCAAAACCAGAGTGATGGATGGTACATGGGAATAACTCCCGAACTGGTTTCCGGTGTTTGGGTCGGATGTGAAGATCGGTCGGTCCACTTTCGTTCGACCAGTCTCGGCCAGGGTGCCAACATGGCTTTACCGGTCTGGGCTTTGTATATGAAAAAACTTTATGCAGATAAAGAGCTGAATATTTATCAGGGTGATTTTGAAAAACCCGAAGGTAAAATTACAATCGAACTCGATTGCAATAAATATAAAAATAATCAATCAAATACACAGGAAAATTTTGGATTTTAATTAATTTGAACCATGAATAAAACTGTAAAAAATGCCAGTGAGGCAATTCATGACATTAAGGATGGCGTTACGCTTGCTGCCGGAGGATTTGGTCTTTGCGGAATTCCTGAAAACTGTATTTCGGCTTTAGTTGAAAAAGGAGTTAAAAACCTTACCTGCATCAGCAACAATGCCGGTGTGGATGACTTTGGCCTTGGCCTGCTGTTAAAGAAAAAGCAAATCAAAAAAATGATTGCATCCTATGTAGGTGAAAATGCCGAATTTGAACGGCTCACACTCAGCGGTGAAATGGAAGTGAATTTAATTCCGCAAGGAACACTGGCAACCCGGCTGATGGCTGCCGGTTATGGAATGCCTGCCATCTTTACTCCGGCTGGAGTGGGTACAGAAGTAGCTCAGGGAAAAGAAGTTAGAAAATTTACATTTAACGGGGTGGAAAAAGAATACCTGCTTGAATATGCCCTCGAACCCGATTTTTCAATTGTAAAAGCCTGGAAAGGCGATTCAACGGGGAACCTTATTTTCCGGCTTACCGCCAGAAATTTCAGCCCGGTTGTTGCAATGGCAGGAAAAATTACCATTGCCGAAGTTGAATACCTGGTCGAACCCGGTGAGCTTAACCCAAACGAAATTCATGTTCCCGGTATTTATGTCCACCGGATTTTCCAGGGTACTAACTATGAAAAACGGATTGAGCAGTTAACAGTCAGAAAAAAAACCTGATTCTTTAATTCTAAAATTTATTTTACCATGCTTGATAAAAACGGAATCGCTAAACGAATTGCTAAAGAGGTTAAAAACGGGATGTATGTAAATCTTGGAATCGGAATTCCGACTCTTGTAGCCAACTATATCCCTAAAAACATCAATGTTGTTCTTCAGTCAGAAAACGGAATCCTCAACATGGGACCATTCCCTTTTGAAGGCGAAGAAGATGCCGATCTGATTAATGCCGGAAAACAAACGGTTACCTTACTTCCGGGTGCGGCAATATTTGATTCAGCTCTGAGTTTTGGAATGATCCGTGCTCAAAAGGTTGACCTCACCATCCTTGGTGGAATGGAAGTGAGTGAAAACGGAGATATTGCCAACTGGAAAATTCCCGGTAAACTGGTCAAAGGTATGGGAGGTGCCATGGATCTTGTTGCTTCTGCCAAGAATATCATAGTGGCAATGCAGCATGTCAATAAAGCCGGAGAATCAAAATTGCTGCCGGCCTGTACCCTTCCCCTAACCGGTAAAAAATGCGTGAAACGGATTGTAACCGAACTGGCGGTGGTTGATATTTTACCCCAGGGTGGTTTTAAACTGATTGAGCGCGCTCCGGGAGTATCTGTTGATCAGATTAAAAGGGCAACAACCGGAAAACTTATTATTGAAGGTGAAATCCCCGAAATGGTTATTGATTAATGCTCACTGTTCACAAATTTGGTGGTGCCTCTGTTAAAGATGCGGATTCAGTCAGAAATGTTGCTTCGGTTATTACTCATCTGAATGAAAAGCAGTCGGTTATTGTCGTTAGTGCAATGGGCAAAACAACCAATGCACTTGAAAAAGTTGTTGGATCTTTCTTCAGCAAAGACCCTGCTTACCGTTCGCTGCTGGATGAGATTCAAGCCAGCCACCTGAAAATTGCTGACGAACTCTTTCCTTCCGGGAAACCGGAACTGAAGGAACGTATTCAGTTTTTTTTTGATACCGCTCTTCAGCAACTTGTTGCTTCTGCCCGGTCTGATTACAATTTTACTTACGACCAGGTTGTTCCGGTCGGTGAACTTGTCTCAACCCTGATTGTGGATTATTGGCTTCGCGAAACCGGTATTGCCAGTCAATGGGCCGATGCCCGTAACTTTATAAAAACCGACCAGTCATGGCGAAATGCAACCCTCAGCTGGGAGCATACTTGTCCTGCCGTTTCCGGTGCAGCAGATCAATGTTTCCGTTCAGGAAAATCTGTTTTTTTAACCCAGGGATTTATCGGTTCAACCGATGATCACAAATCAACGACCTTAGGCAGGGAAGGATCGGATTATACAGCTGCTATTCTGGCCCATTGCCTAAATGCTGAAAAAGTTGTTTTCTGGAAAGATGTTTCAGGGGTGCTTAGTGCTGACCCCCGCTATTTTTCAGAATCCCTCCGCTTTGATGAGATCAGCTACCATGATGCAATTGAGCTAACCTATTACGGTGCCTCGATCATCCATCCCAAAACAATAAAACCACTTGAAAACAAACGCATCCCGCTGTTTGTAAAATCATTTAGAAATCCTGAATCAAAAGGAACACAGATTGCTGCCGGTGCAACAACCCACCCAAAAGTACCTTCATTTATTTTAAAACCTGCTCAGATACTGATCAGTATCTCGGCCAAAGATTTTTCTTTTATTGCCGAAAATAACCTAAGCCAGCTTTTTGCCCTCTTTGCAAAACATAAAGTCAAAATTAACCTGATGCAAAACTCAGCCATTAGCTTTACCGTTTGTACAGACAACGATCCCATGAAAATTCCGCTCCTGGTTGATGATCTAAAAAATGACTATTCCATTCTGTTTAATGAGAACCTGAGTTTGTACACCATCCGGAATTACTATCCTGTTACAATTGAAAGTTTCTATAAAGAAAAAGATATCCTGCTTGAACAACGCAGTCGCAATACAGCTCAGCTGGTTATCAGAGAAGCAAACACCTGAACCGGCATTCCTGCCGGTGCCGTTCCGCCATCACCACTCGCACCATGTCACGCATTCTGTTTGTAGCAACTTCCCCTTCAAGCTTTATTCTTCGCGACATCCGCGCACTGAAAGAAAAATATCCGGTTCAATTACTGCTGTTTCACTCTTCTCCGAAATGGAAAGCTCCCTTTGAGCTGATCCGGCATTCGGTTATTCTGCTAGTTTCAATCTTCCGCTATCACCTGATCATTTGTCAATTTGCAGGTTATCATTCTTTCCTGCCGGTCTTATTCGGGAAAATCTTCCGTATCCCGGTTCTGATCATTAGTGGCGGAACAGAAAGTGTTTCATTCCCGTCTATCCGATATGGTAACTTCCATAAAAAATTACTTGGCTGGTTTACTGCCTTCTCAATAAAATCTTGTTCACATCTTGCTTTAAAACACTCAACCCTGCTTGAATACAACTATGAATATGATACGACCCAGCCTTCCCATCAGGGAATCCTGGCTTTTGTTCCGGACTGTAAAACCCCCTATTCTGTCATCTTTAACGGTTATGATGAAAACGAATTTACACCGTCTGGTGAAAAACTAATAAACTCATTTCTGACAGTGGCTGCAGGCATTGAAGTTCCTTTCACCATCCCGCTTAAAGGAATTGATCTGATCCTGAAAATTGCAGCTGATTTCCCGGATTCAGTATTTACAATTGCCGGCTGCCCCGAAACTTATTCACCTCCGGACAGTCCGGCAAATGTCAGCTGGATTCATATCCACGATCAGAAACAATTGATAGAACTGTATCGTCAACACCGGTTTTATCTTCAACTCTCGATGAGTGAGGGATTTCCCAATGCCCTGTGCGAAGCCATGCTGTGTGAATGCATCCCGGTCGGGTCAGCCGTTAATTCAATTCCTGAAATCATTGGAGATACCGGCTATTTACTCCGTAACCGGAGTGATTCCGAACTCAAAAATCTGATTACCCGGATGCTGAAAACAAATAACTTTACCGGATCGGAAGCCCGTAACCGCATCTGCCGCAACTATCCAATGTCACTCAGAAAAAACAAGCTCCTTCTGCTCACCGAAAAACTCATTTATCCCACCCTATGAACTACCGGCTACGATTGATTTCACTGTTGTATCTCTGCCTGTTTTCCTGTCAGCATCAAAAAGAAAAAACGGAAACCATTCCATCAGAACCCCGCGAGCAAATGACAACTGCCCCAGAAATCGAATTCCAGGTTTTTAAGAATGATACCTTCGAACTGCCGGAAGCCAGTGGATATGGTTATATGATCTTTATAAACGGCCGGCTTCATATCTATCAACCCATTATCCCTGCCATAAGCGGCAACAAAGGCTTTCTTACAGAAGGTGATGCCGAAGAAGCCGCCAGGCTGGTCTCCTATAAAATGAAAAACCAAATAAACCCACCTTCTTTAACTCCGGCAGAACTTGACAGCTTGGGAATCCGGAGTCAGTAATCCTTTTATTGAATCTCATAACGGTTTCTTCCTCTTAAAAAGAATAAGTTTGCACACTTATTATTTCTTATTAAGTTGAGTCATGTCTGAAGATAAAAAAATTATTTTCTCAATGGTCGGAGTCAGTAAAACGGTTGCTCCTCAGCGGGAAATTCTGAAAAACATTTATCTCTCCTTCTATTATGGAGCGAAAATCGGAATCCTCGGATTAAACGGTGCTGGTAAATCAACACTGCTGAAAATCATTGCAGGTATAGATAAATCTTTCAATGGTGAAGTCGTCTTTTCTCCCGGCTATTCAGTAGGTTATCTTGAACAGGAACCTTTTCTGGATGAAAATAAAACAGCAAAAGAAATTGTCATGGAGGGCGTTCAGCCGGTAGTGAATCTTCTGAAAGAATATGATCAAGTTAATAACCTCTTTGGTGAAGATGAATACATGAACGATCCCGATAAGATGGAAAAGTTGATGAACCGGCAAGCCTCTCTCCAAGAAAAAATTGAACAGGCGGATGCCTGGAATCTGGATAATAAAATTGAGATTGCTATGGATGCTCTCCGTTGCCCGGATGAAGAGGCCCTGGTTTCAAACCTCTCTGGTGGCGAAAGAAGAAGAATAGCACTCTGCCGGCTTTTGCTTCAGCAGCCGGATATCCTGTTGCTTGACGAACCAACCAACCACCTGGATGCTGAATCTGTTGACTGGCTCGAACAGCACCTGAAACAATATGCAGGAACCGTAATTGCGGTTACCCACGATCGGTATTTCCTTGACAATGTTGCCGGATGGATACTCGAACTCGATCGCGGAGAAGGTATTCCCTGGAAAGGAAACTACTCCTCTTGGCTCGACCAGAAATCAAAACGACTCGCCCAGGAAGAAAAGTCGGAAAGCAAACGGCAAAAAACACTGCAGAGAGAACTTGACTGGGTTCGGATGAGCCCGAAAGCCCGACAGTCAAAAGGTAAGGCAAGATTGACTGCCTATGAAAATCTCCTCAATGAAGATGTGAAACAAAAAGAAGAAAAACTGGAGATTTTTATTCCGAACGGTCCTCGTCTTGGCAATCAGGTTATTGAAGCAATCCATGTGGCTAAAGCCTATGGTGACAAGTTACTCTATGATAATTTGAATTTTCGTCTTCCGCCTAATGGTATTGTCGGAATTATTGGCCCTAATGGGGCTGGCAAAACAACCATTTTCAGAATGATCCTCAACCAGGAAAAACCAGACAGCGGTGAGTTTAAAATTGGAAGTACTGTGCGGATCGGATATGTCGACCAGACCCATAAAGCCATTGACCCCGAAAAAACTGTCTGGGAAGTCATTTCCGGAGGACTGGAGTTTATTGAACTAGGTGGCAAACAAGTTAATTCAAGAGCTTACGTAGCTCGCTTTAATTTCAGTGGTGCCGACCAGGGTAAGAAATGTGATGTTCTGTCAGGTGGTGAACGAAACAGGCTTCACCTTGCCCTTACACTTAAAAGTGAAGCTAATGTTTTGCTCCTTGACGAACCAACCAATGATATTGATATTAATACCCTGCGTGCCCTCGAAGAAGCACTTGATAATTTTGCAGGGTGTGCTGTAATCATTAGTCACGACAGATGGTTCCTGGATCGTGTTTGTACCCATATTCTGGCTTTTGAAGGAAACTCACAGGTTTATTATTTTGAAGGCGGTTATTCCGAATATGAAGAAAATAAGAAAAAAAGACTGGGTGATATCCAGCCTCACAGAATCAGATATAAAAGTTTAGTTAAGTGAAACCGGCCATTCCAAAAGGTACCCGCGACTTTTCGCCAGCTGAAATGGCAAAACGAAATTTTATTATTGATGTCATCCGGTCAGTCTATAACAGCTACGGTTACCGCCAGATTGAAACTCCGGCAATGGAAAACCTCGCTACTCTTGAAGGTAAGTATGGTGATGAAGGTGACCAGTTACTCTTTCGGATTCTCAATTCCGGCCTGAAGAATGTTCAGCATTCAGTCAAAATCAGCGATATAGCCGAAAAAGGGCTCCGCTATGATTTAACCGTTCCGTTTGCCCGGTATGTGGTCATGCACAGGCATGAAATCATGTTCCCTTTTAAACGCTTTCAGATTCAACCGGTTTGGCGTGCCGATCGCCCTCAAAAAGGAAGATACAGGGAGTTTGTTCAATGTGATGCAGATGTGATCGGAAGTGATTCCTTGTTGAATGAAGTGGAAATGGTATTGATGATTAATGAGGTGTTTGCTCAATTCGGCTTCAAAATTAAATTGCTGGTCAATAACCGGAAAATCCTTTCTGCAATTGCCGAAGCAATTGATCAACCGGATAAAATAACTGACCTTACCGTAGCTCTCGATAAACTTGACAAAACGGGTACTGATAAAGTGGTAGATGAGTTAACATCAAAAGGCTTTTCCCCCGGTTCAGTTCAAAAGCTGCTTCCGCTATTTAAAGTTGATGAAAGTCTTAACTCTAAAATTCATTTCCTGAATTCATTTTTATCCGGATCAGAAACTGGCAGAAAGGGAATTGAAGAGATTGAAACCCTATTCAGGACATTGGCCGAACTGGGTGTTAGCTCTGAATTATTGAAACTTGAACTTACCCTTGCCCGTGGATTAAATTACTATACCGGAGCAATCTTTGAAGTAAAACTTAATGATCCCCGGTCTGCTTTTCCAGGAAGCCTTTTGGGAGGCGGGCGATACGATGATCTAACCGGTATTTTTGGACTCCCATCAGTAAGTGGTGTTGGTATCTCTTTTGGAATTGACCGCATTTATGATGTAATGGAGGAGTTGAATTTGTTTGATCAGATCCCTTATACTACCTCTTCGACCCAGGTCCTATTTGTTAACTTCGGAGAGAAGGAAGCATGCCATTGTCTGCAGCTTCTTTCCCACATCCGGAAGAAAGGTGTCCATGCCGAACTGTATCCGGATCCAGCTAAAATGAAAAAGCAAATCGGCTATGCCGATGCTAACCGGATTCCTTATGTGGTCTTAATTGGCAGTGAGGAAATTCAATCTGGATTATTAACAGTCAAAACAATGCTGACCGGTGTGCAGGAGAAATTAAGCCTTGACGATTTTATTAAACGCTTAACCGAATGAAAACATATACCATATCCTCTGCTCCGATTGACTTTGAAACACTGAAATCAATTACTGATTCAGAAACAAAACTTGAACTTGCTGAGGAAACAATAACTCACATAAATGAATGCAGGAATTACCTTGATAGAAAAATAGCCAGGAGTTTAGCTGCTTATTATGGTATAAACACTGGTTTCGGATCGTTGTATGATAAATCAATCCCCTCAGAACAACTTGAGCAACTCCAGGTAAATTTGGTTCGCTCACATGCCTGTGGTACCGGTCAGGAAGTTCCTTCAGAAATTATCAGGCTGATGCTCCTTTTGAAAATAAAAGGACTGAGCCATGGAAATTCCGGTGTTCAGCTTGAAACCGTTCAGCGGCTGATTGACTTTTACAATAACGATATTCTGCCTGTTGTTTATGAACAGGGCTCTTTAGGCGCATCTGGCGACCTGGCTCCTTTAGCCCACCTTTCCCTCCCACTGATTGGCGAAGGGGAAATTTCTTTCCAGGGTCAAAAGCAACCTGCTGCTGAGATCCTCAGAAAGTTCAGTTGGAATCCAGTTAAACTGAAATCAAAAGAAGGTCTTGCTCTTTTAAACGGAACTCAGTTTATGAGCAGCTACGCCTGCTGGGCGGTGCTAAATTCAAAGAAACTGATCAAATGGGCTGATAAAATTGCCGCCCTTTCAATGGATGCCTTCAATTGCCGGATCGAACCTTTCCATCAGCTTATTCATCAGATCCGTCCTCATAAAGGTCAGATTGAAACTGCAACTCAGATCAATCAATTACTCGAAGGAAGTGAAATCTTAAATCAAAAAAAGCTCCATGTTCAGGATCCGTATTCTTTCAGGTGTATCCCCCAGGTTCATGGTGCTTCAAAAGATGCTCTTCGTTATAGTCAATCTGTTATAAGTACTGAAATTAATTCAGTAACCGATAACCCTACCGTTTTTCCGAACCAGGATCTGATTATTTCTGCCGGTAATTTTCATGGTCAGCCTCTTGCACTTACTTTGGATTTTATGGCAATTGCCATTTCTGAATTGGGCAACATCTCCGAACGCAGAACTTTTCAGCTGATTTCCGGGCAACGGGAACTCCCGCCTTTCCTGATTGCAAATCCCGGCCTTCATTCCGGCTTGATGATTCCTCAATATACTGCTGCCTCTCTTGTTTCGCAAAATAAACAATTGTGTACCCCTTCATCGGTTGACTCCATTGTCTCATCAAACGGTCAGGAAGATCATGTCAGCATGGGTGCTAATGCTGCAGTAAAATTATATCAGGTGATTAAAAATACAGAAACTATTTTGGCTATTGAGCTTCTTTGTGCTGCCCAGGCAATTGAATTCAGAAGACCTTTAAAGACTTCTCCCTCACTTGAATCCTTAATTGCTGATTGGAGAAAAGTTTCTCCCTTTATCCGTGAAGACCGGATTTTATATTATGACATAAAGACCGCCCTGGAGTTTATTTCTTCTGACTTAGTGTAGCTTCTTTTTCCTTGCCTTTGGAAATTTTCCAATCCGTATATCTCCATTCTTAATTAACTCACAGATTTTTAAAGCATTCTTTTCAAAATCCTGATCTGTTGACCGAATCATTCGCCAGGCAGTTTCTCGTTTCCTGTCATTCAGAATGGATACCGAATGAAGGCAGGTGATATCTTGCTCCAGGCTTGCATGATGTTCAAAGGTGGTGGCTATCCATATTCCGTTTGACTCGTTATGCTCCGGCCGATCTCTTACTATTAATAATATTTTTTCATGATTATAAAGGGCATGGCATCCAAACATCGGACTGACCCGGATTTCCAGCGGGTAGAGATAATCCAAAATAAAACTAAAGGCTATTTTCTCCATTGTAGAACCATTCAAATTGGTAATCCATCATCAAATGAAATTAACTCGTTTTAACACAAAGAAATCCTGCTCAGCTAGTGCTCTAACATCCAGCTCACACCCAATTTGATTACTCGGCCGGGCAAGGGATAATCTTCAACTAAGAAATATGTTTTAGGCCCCCAGTCAGCATTAAGATGCTCTGTTCTTAAAAATATTTTTGCTTTCTGAATGTCAAGCCCCGCTGTAAAATCAAGCTTATAAAAGCCACTCAGTTGCTCATGCTTCCCATTATAATATTCCTGAATAGCAGGATTAAAGGACGGCAGCCTGAATCCTGATACATAACTAATATCAGCGCTCACATAGAATAAGGCATGGGAATGAAATACAGAATCTGAATAGATCAACTTCACAGCAGGTGTAAAAGAAGAGAGCCAGATAATATTCTCATTTGTATTATCAGTGATACGCATATTCGCTGTCAGACTGAATCTCCCCCCCAACCGGTACCCAAATCTCAGAGCTGTAATTAACAACCTGTAACCATGATTTGAAATCTCTGGTTCAGATTCCGAATTAAGATACCAGACATTTTTACTGCCTTGATAAACAACAGCAATTCCAGTCTCCATTTTATTATTTTTATACTGATAACTCGCCCCTGCCTTCTGTATCCTGGTCAACTGAAAATCTCTTTTCCAAAAATAATGGTTCGTTAAAAGATGAAAATAAAATAAAGGAGCTGATGAAGCTGCTATGCTGACATCAGCCTGAAACAATGATCTCCTGGTTGAATATTGCATGTTTGCTTCACCAAAATAACCTTTATCGATGCTGCTGCTTAGCACAGTTAAGTAGAGAAACGTTGTCCGGAACTGATCCTTGATAAAACCAACCGCAGGGCCAAGTTGGGTTAAATAATAAGACTCACTGACAAGATGATTCTGATCAACAGTTAACCGCTGATAGGTATTGACTAAAGATAATCTTAATTTTCCCGACCTGGTTCTCATACTTAATAGCCCGTTCAGGTCAACGGATGCTTCCGTTTGTATATACAAATCTCTTTGAAAAATTGAATCATGGGTGCTAAGTGTATCAAGATAAGCATTCTCAAATAGACTAGAATAAAATCTGTCCGTCTGAAATTTTCTTGATTGGCTGCCATATTCGATACAGTTACTTATTAAGATACTATCCTGATAATTTATTAGATCTGTTGAATCTGGTATGTAAGACCAGCCGGCCCGCTGAGTCAGATACAACTTCTTATCCCGATTCATGAAGGAAGCTCCATTCATTTTAACCGGAGCTGTCTTTGCATCACTATTCTGACCATTTATAAACGATTGTACATCTGCAAGTCCCCCGTTCTCTTGTTCATTTGAACGGTAAGACTGATAGCCTAAATTGAAAGAATAGACCTTATTAAAAAAAGATTTGGATAATTCAGGTTTAAATTTCCGAAACGAACTCTTTTGAAATAAATAATAGCCCTGAGTAGAGTTGGTCTCAAAGTCAATTGTAAGTCTCAGACCGGAAAAAATCTTCTGATCATGCATAATATTTAATCCCTGTGTAGCTTTTGAACCTACAAAATAATTGATGCGTGTAAAATCTTCTTGTCCGATTCGATTAGCACTGTTAAAGGATGACTTGTATTTAGGATTAAAAAACCTTAGCCTTTCTGTTTTGAATTCAATGTCATTCAGAACAATAGTACCAGAATCTTGATAAGTCCGGTTGAAATAGCCAGACAATGAAAGACCAATAAAATCATATGATAATTCATCAAATTGATAAACATCCTCCTGACCTTTGGCTAAATAGGGGAATACGGTAATAGTTACGAGCACTACAACTTGATTCAAGATTCTCTTCACGAAACCCAAGTATTTAAACAAAAGCCGAAAATAAAAAAGCCTCCTAAAAGGAGGCTTTTTATTTAATGGCAACGACATACTATCCCACACGCGAAGTGCAGTACCATCTGCGCTGAGGGGCTTAACTTCTCTGTTCGGAATGGGAAGAGGTGTACACCCTCGCTAAAGTCACCATAATTTCTTAATGACAAATATGAAAGAGAAAGCAATAAATATCTTTAAGGAAGAAAGTTTACGGGTAATTAGTATTGCTCAGCTTTGACATTGCTGTCTTTACACTTACAACCTATCAACGTCATAGTCTTTGACGACCCTTATATAAAGAAGTCTTATCTTGAGGCAAGTTTCGTGCTTAGATGCTTTCAGCGCTTATCTTAACCGGACATAGCTACCCTGCGCTGCAGCTGGCGCCACAACAGGTACACTAGCGGTCCGTCCGACTCGGTCCTCTCGTACTAGAGTCAGGCCCTCTCAAACTTCTAACGCCCACAACAGATAGGGACCGAACTGTCTCACGACGTTCTGAACCCAGCTCGCGTGCCACTTTAAT
>JADLBQ010000048.1 GCA_020847635.1 Bacteroidia bacterium | reverse complement strand
ATTATTCCAGTCATCCGCGATTCCGGCTGCATATATCTGATGATGTGAAATCCGGTCAGCAATTGCAGATGCCAAATCAAAACGTGTAAATGCAAGAGCAGCAAAATACAGTTCAATATCTGCAGTATTCATTGCAGCCATAATTCGGTTATTGACCTCATCACTGGGGCTGAAATAACATTCGATTTCTACACCTCCGGCATTCACCTGATGTGGGGTATTATCCGTTTTGTCAGGGCCAAATTTTGAATTTACAGCATTGGGAAATGGACCATTGCTTCCCCACATTTCTTCAAACTCCATGGTATAAACTTTAGCCAGCGACTGATCCCGGATAAACACCATATTGTTAGCATCAGTATTAAGTTGCATATCAGTCCAGTTTGTTGACCCGCTTATAACAACCGCTTTCTCGGCATCTGTTGCCAATGCATCAATCACCATAAACTTATTATGCATGATATTATAGTATCCGTTACCTACCGGTGAGTTTAGAATCGGAATCGAAGGATTAAGATTTTGCAATGCATTATTTGCATTGTTCCCGTCTGCAATAATTCTGATTCCAACCCCGCGCAGGAATGCATTATTGATAGCTGCGACAATTGACCCCGTTGCAGCTGATGAAAAATTATAAATTGCAATATCAAGAGAGAGTTCACTCCGGTCAATATAAGCAGCTAACGTATCTGCGAACGCATTATTTAAACTTACTGCCAGATTTGAAGATGATGAAGCCACACTGTTATTTACTGAACGGTTAAAGTAGGTTTCTATCCTGCCTGATGATTCAGACCGAGTGATAAATATCCGTGATGCAGCAAACGCTGTATCATTTGATACCGAAACTGAAAAAGGCCTGATATAAAATACTTCTGCAGCAAATGCATTTGCTACAGACACCATCGCATTTACCGTTCCGGTATTGCCGCTCAGCAGCCCGAGTTCATAAGCCGGAGTCTTGCCATAATAAGCAAAAGCATTGCCGGGAAGATTGGTTTGCCAGATTACTTCAAATCCATTCGTTGTAATATTCTGTGCTTTAGGAGGAATAGTAACATAGAAGACTGAAGTATTTTGTAAATCACCGGTATCCCTGGGAAGCAATTGATAAGTGGATTGATACTGGGAGCAGATAGCTGTTAGTGTAACACTCCCGGTAGGTATCGGAGCTCCGTTTAAATTTGTTTGCGGACTAATTCTAACAATTGCATTCTGACCCGAGGCTGTGACGCTATAATTTGCACTTCCCGAAAAGATTCCGGAGGACTGAAAAACAGCTGCATTGATCTGAACTAACTGACCTTCGAGCGATTCGTCAAGCTGGGAAGGTATAACTACTGCTGCAGGCGGCAGCTGATTACCCTGGGAAAGGATTGTAACTGAGGTAACGGGATTTAACTCCAGCAGATTAAAATAATTATAAAGTGTACCGGTAACTTCAATGTAATCACCCTGAATTGCAGTTATCACAGAAGTTCCGAAAGCAGCAATGCCAGCAGTACCATCCTGTAGATATCGGATATTGCCTAATTCCTGGCCATTGGTTACCACACCCTGAACGGTAATCACCGAACCAACCGGCATTTGCCTTGCTACATCAATCGTAACCAGCTGGGCATTACTCCATAATGGCATGGTAAACAGACCGAAGAATGCTCCAATTATATTTTTCATCATTTGGGCGAAAATAGAAATTACATGTGTTCATATCTCCATTTTCTATGCAGAAGACAAATAATTCTGTTTTAAACAAATACCCTTCCGATGTCTCACTAAATTCATTTGAATTGATATTTCTTTGCTACCGGTTATGCGATTACGTTCTCAGGAGCTTGTTAAGATTTACCGTAAACGGACGGTGGTTGACCGTGTTTCAGTCTATGTTGACCAGGGAGAGATTGTAGGTTTATTAGGTCCTAATGGTGCCGGTAAGACAACTACCTTTTATATGATTACCGGATTGGTTCGTCCACTTGAGGGTAAAATTTTTTTAGATGATGTTGATATTACCGGTGAACCAATGTATAAACGAGCTCAGCGGGGAATAGCTTATCTGGCTCAGGAAGCTTCAGTTTTCAGAAAACTGACTGTGGAAGACAATATCCGTGCAGTTTTAGAGATGACGAAACTTAGCATTACAGAACAGCATAAGCGTGTCGAAAATCTCATTGATGAGTTCGGGCTCCAGCGGGTCCGTAAAAGCCGGGGCGATTTATTATCAGGCGGTGAAAGGAGAAGAACCGAAATAGCCCGTGCCCTGGCAGTGGATCCGAAATTTATTTTACTTGATGAGCCTTTTGCAGGCGTAGATCCAATTGCTGTGGAAGATATTCAGACAATTGTTAAGAAATTAAAAGAAAAGAATATCGGAATCTTGATCACTGATCACAATGTGCATGAAACGCTCAGTATTACCAATCGTGCCTACCTGCTATATGAAGGTCGGATTCTAAAATCAGGAACAGCACAGGAACTTTCGGAAGACGAGCAAGTCAGAAGGCTTTATCTGGGGAAAAATTTTGAACTGAGATAGTTTTGGAATAAAAAAAATAAAATTACAGATTCTAAGTCATAAGTTATCTTGAAGTTGTACTTCTAATAACTACCGAACATTTACTTTTACAGTATGATGCTATTCTTAAGGTTATTTCAGGAAAGTATTCTGATGGCGCTCCATGCAATGAAAACCAATAAGCTTAGGACTTTCTTGTCGCTACTTGGAATTTCGATTGGAATTTTTGCTATCATTTCTGTTTTTACAGTTAGTGACGGACTGGAAAGAAGCATCCGAAAAGATGTAGAGTCTCTTGGAAGCAATGTTATTTATATTCAGAAATGGCCCTGGTCATTCGGAGATGGGGGCGAATATCCCTGGTGGAAGTACTGGCAGCGGCCTTTACCAGGCTACAATGAAATGACTGAACTCCAAAAACGAACACAGACCGTTGAAGCGTTAGCATACGTAGCATTTGGCAATAAACCTACGAAAGCAGGAAGTACAGTAATTGAGAATACGGTTATTGGGGCAGTTTCACACGACTACTACCGGATTACACCAGTAGAACTCATTAACGGCAGATACTTTTCCCAACAGGAGTCAGAGTCAGGTAAAAATGTTGCAATCATCGGATATGACGTAGCAATAAATTTATTCGGAGATGTAGATTGTGTGGGGGAACAAATCCAGACACTGGGGAGAAAATTCAATGTGATTGGAATTTATAAAAAAGAAGGCAATAATATTTTTGGGGACTCAAATGATAATCAGGTAACTATTCCTGTAAATTATGCCCGTAATCTGTTAAATTTGAGAAGTGACCGCATCAACCCGTTTATTCAAGCAAAAGCCAAACCCGGAATAACCAACAAACAAATGGAAGAAGACCTTCGGGCAAACATGCGTGCTATCAGAAAACTCAGGCCATCTGAAGCAGATAACTTTGCCCTGAATGAATCGAGCATGCTCACCGGTCAGATTGAAAGTTTATTTCAGGCAATCGGAGTTGCAGGATGGGTAATTGGTGGTTTCTCAATACTGGTTGGCGGATTTGGGATTGCTAACATCATGTTTGTATCAGTTAAAGAACGAACCGGGATTATCGGAATCCAAAAGTCATTAGGAGCAAAAAATTATTTTATCCTTCTTCAGTTTCTCATTGAATCTGTAGTTTTATGCATTACCGGAGGTCTTCTCGGATTATTAATTGTCTTTATTTTATCATTCATAGCAACCGGAATGATGGATTTTGATGTAAATCTTACCTTATTCAATATCCTCTACGGCTTATTCATCTCTACCATCATTGGAGTATTATCCGGTTTCATGCCGGCCTACTCAGCTTCCCGTCTGGACCCGGTTGAAGCAATCCGGTCCAATCAATAAGCCTTCATGAATTTTACTGAAAATATTTAGGTTTGCATTATGTACCGCTGGAAGATTGTTTATTCCTTTTCCATTCTGACTTCATTGCTGATTAACAGATGGAAAAATCCGCTGAAGAAGAACTACAGGCGTATACTGGTGATGCGTCATGATGAAATCGGTGATATGATAACAACTTTACCTGTGTTTACAGCACTGCGGGAAAAATACCCTGAGTCAGAGATAACAGTCTGGTGTTCCTTGCTGACAAAACCATTAATTGAAAACAATCCGGCCATTAACTTTATAGTTACAAATAAGAATGAGCTGCATGGCAGCTATGATTTAATTATTGATTTACGAGGTAATTCAGAAACACTTTGGTATGCGTTTATGCATCAGCCGTATTACCGGCTTGACAGAGGAACCATCAGGTTGAAAAATAAGTTTAGTCTACCTGAACATCCGCTTGAAGTATTTACAAATCTTCAGATTATTACTCCGGTTATTGGTAACAGTAACGCTGATCCTGTTCTGAAGATATACCTGACCAAGAAAAATCAAATTACAGCCAAGACCTATTTAAATGATAACCGGATATCCACATTCTGTATCTTTCATACAGCTGCAAGAAATGAGCTCAAACGCTGGCCTGCAATAAAATTTGCAGGTTTAGCCAAAGAAATTAAAAAGGAATACGGTTGGGATATTGTAATGGTCGGAACTCCATCAGAATTGAATGAAATTCAAAAGATCCAGTCAATGATTCCTTTTAAAACCTATTCGTTTACCGGTTTCTCACTAACCGATTTTGCTGCACTTGCATCTATGGCAGCCTGTTTCATCGGAAATGACAGCGGGCCAATGCACATTGCTTCAGCAATGGATATTCCGGTTGTTGGACTTTTCGGAGCAGGTGAGTCTCATACTTTTGCTCCCTATGGGAGGAAGGCTACTTATATTCATCACAAATTAGAGTGCTACCCCTGTGATACACTGCATTGTGTAAGAGCTGATAATCCCTGCATCAACCTGATTCAGATTAATGAAGTGCTGGAAAAAGTAAGACAGGTTACCGAGCCTGTTAGTCTCCTTCAGTAATAGGAATCTTCAAAACAATTTCACCGGCATCCTGGGCAATTTCATAGCCTAATCCTCCAAAACAACGTTGGGTAATGGAAGTATCAAAACCGGTAGCAAAAATGAAGTACTTACCTCGTTTAAGGCCGTCCACCCGAACAAAGTCATCTCCAGCATTTCCGATTTGAACATGGTCAAAATCCGAAACATTAGTACCAGGAAATTCAAGTTGATTGAATTTTAAAAAAACCGAGTCCGGATAATTTGTCTGATTAGCTATTGGTTTGCCATGATGCTCAGGTTTAAGAATCAATGAAACACTGCCGCCAAATCCGGCTTTTTCTTCATCTTTATCCTTCTTACAAGAAATAACGAGTGCAATCAAAACAGCAAAGAGAACTGGTATAATATGGTTTGCTTTCATAATAATGTCTTAAGAAGGACAAAGCTAACTACTTTTCAAATAAAACCTTCAGCCTATTCTCTTTTTATAAAGTATTAAATGCATGAAGGTATGCATTAAAGGCTAATTTTGCACTATGGTATCCATCATTGTAGCAGCAGATCAAAACAATGGAATCGGAAAAGAGAATCAACTTCCCTGGCACCTACCCGCAGATCTAAAACGATTCAAAAACATTACAATGGGACATCCTATTCTGATGGGCAGGAAAACATTTGAGTCAATTGGTAAACCATTATACGGGAGAATAAATATTGTTATTACACGGAATAAGAATTTTTTGACTGAAGGAGTCATTGTTTTTAACTCTATTGAAACAGCATTAAAGCAATTCAGTAATGAAGAGGTCTTTATTACCGGTGGTGAAGAAATTTTCAGGCAGAGTATGCAACTCGCTGATAAAATTTACCTAACCCGTGTTTTTGCCACATTTGATACCGATACGTTTTTTCCTGAAATTGACGAAACACAATGGGAAATCATTAAAACCGAACAGCACGAGTCGGATGAAAAGAATCCATACCGGTATGCATTTATTGATTACCAGAGAATCCGGTCCTAAATTCAGGATATAAGCAGGTTGCAGCCACGAATATCACTGTTATCAAACCGACCAAGTATTTCAAAGCTGCCGTCAGAATTAAGTCTTCCAAGATCCTGTGTAGAAATAAAAGCACAGGAAAAAATATTTGCTAGGTCAATGATATTAACTCCACCGGTTTTGCCCGGTTCTTCCTTACCAAACGGATCATTGATTTTTCTGATTTTAATGCTCATCCAGGGAGGACAGAAAAATCTCCCTTCATTGGCTGAATAGGCCTGAGACAATAACTCAGTCATTCCATATTCGGAATGAACTTCTTTAATTCCCAGCTTTTGTTTAAGCAAGAAGTGAACCTCTTCTCTCACTATCTCCTTTCTTCTTCCTTTCATTCCTCCGGTTTCCATTACTATGAAGTGATTGTTTTCAAACAACTGCTTTATGTTATGTGACTCAACAAAATCAGCAAAATCAAGTAAAGCATAAGTTAATCCAATAAGAATTACTTTTTCATCAGGCAACTTCTTGTTTTTAAAATAATTCAATAACTGCCGGTAGTCATTCAGGCAGAACTGATTTCCGGGCTTCTTACTCAAACTCATAAAATGATTCATCATAAAAACCAGTGACGAATCATGATGTTCAAGATACGAAGGCAGAAGTGCCAAAAAACAAAATTTATTTACCTGCCCATAGAAACTTTCAAATGCTTTTACAGAAACTGTCTTATACCAGTCTGAATTAAAAACGACATGCCTGGAACGTAGAGCAGAAGAAGTTCCGCTACTAAAAAAAATAACCTGATTCTTCCTGACTCCAAAATCAAACCGGGTTAAAACTTGCTGAGTTTTAAAAAACTCAACGGGAAGAAAAGGGATCTCATCCACTGCTGATACCTCAGATGCATCCCTTCCTATTAATTTAAGATACTCGCGATATACAGGGTTATTAGACGCCTGGATTCTAAAAAGATTCAATGCCTGCTCATCAAAACAAAAATCAGTTTCAAAAATCGAACTCAACCTGAAGGCAGTATTCATTTCACCACAACTTAGACTCTTCTTAGTTATCTACATTAAAATGCAATCCGCGATTTTCAGACCTTGCAATAGCAGCTTTAATGATCAGGTAGCCAATGTTAATCATGTTTCGGAGTTCACAAATCTGAGGTGTTAGTACCCACTTCTGATATAGTTCTTCTGTCTCTTCATACAGCAGCCTTGTTCTGTTTTGAGCTCTTTGTAAACGCATATCAGAACGGAAGATACCAACATAGTTGGTCATAATTTCTTTGAGTTCCTTTAACGACTGAGTGATTAGCACCATTTCACCAGGCACTTTTCTTCCGGGTTCCCATTCCGGCACTTCTTTTTTCAAATGAATTTTATCCAGTTGCTTACAACTATGCTGAAAAGCCTGATTACTGAATACTAAAGCTTCAAGCAACGAATTCGAAGCAAGCCGGTTAGCTCCATGTAAACCGGTTGTTGCACATTCGCCAGCTGCATAAAGATTAGTAATACTTGTTCTGCCATGCTCATCCGTTACAATTCCTCCGCAGAAATAATGAGCAGCCGGTGCAACAGGAATATAATCTTTTGCCGGATTTATACTCATCTCCTTACATTTAGCAAGAATTGTTGGGAAATGCTCCTTAAATGTTTTTTTAAGAATCCCCGTACAGTCAAGATATACAAACTCATCACCCGACTTTTTCATTTCACTGTCAATAGCCCGGGCAACGATATCGCGAGGTGCTAATGAAGCACGTTTATCGTATTCGGGCATAAAATCTTTACCTGCTTTATTTCTTAGAATTCCACCGGCTCCCCGAATTGCTTCTGTAATCAGAAAGGAAGGGTTGACTCCGGGCTTAAACAATGCTGTCGGGTGAAACTGAACAAACTCCATATTATTCACTTTAGCCATAGCCCGGTAAGACATTGCAATACCATCACCGGTTGCAATTACTGGATTAGTCGTATTCTTATAGACTTGACCGGCACCACCGGCAGCCATTAGTGTAATTCTTGATAAAAGTGTTTTAACCTTTCCGGTTTTGATATCTAAAATATATGCACCATAACATTCGATACCCGGAGTAGAGCGTTTAACTTCCTTTCCCAGATGATGCTGAGTAATGAGGTCAATAGCAAAGTAATGAGTCAGGACTTCAATATTGGGATGTGCATTCACCTTTGTAATCAGTTTACGTTCTATTTCCAAACCCGTAAAGTCTTTATAGTGGAGAACTCTTTTTTCACTATGGCCTCCTTCCCGTGCAAGATCAAATTCACCACTAGCTGTCCGGTCAAACTCAGCCCCCCATGAAATCAGTTCTTTAATCCGCTCATGACTTTTTTCAACTACAAGTCTGACTATTTTCTCATTGCACAAGCCGTCACCGCAAATCAAAGTATCCTGAACGTGTTTTTCATCCGTATCCGGGAAAGAGGTGGCAGTGGCAATTCCGCCCTGGGCATATTTAGTATTTGATTCTTCTTCAGCAGCCTTGGTTATTATGATTACTTTACCATATTCAGCAGCATTCAGAGCAAAACTCAATCCTGCTAGACCGGACCCGATCACCAGAAAATCTGTTTTTAGCATGAAATGTTAGTTTTGCACAAAATTACAGTTCTCAAACTTCTGCAGAACTTATTCAATGAACAAATGAAACAGCCGATACTTACCATCATCGTTGCTTTAATTGCAGTTGTATTTGCAATCCAGAATGCAGAATCGGTCCAGATTCGTTTTCTCTTATGGGATACCAGTTGCAGTCTTGCCCTTCTCATCGTCATTATTCTGCTGGCCGGAATGATTGCCGGTTATTTTCTGCAATGGCCAAGAATCTCAAAACTTAAGAAAGACTTAAAAAGTGCTCTTTCTGAAAAACATACATTCGATTCTTCAACCCAAAAATAATACTGTTCTTCAGGTATAAGACGGTATGAACCTGTTTCCGAAACAAGTGCTGTATTACAATCCGTCAGCAGCCAGCCATCTTTTTCCTGAATGTTGATATAAGGTAAGTTTTTCAACTTTAACCTCTTCCTCAAACTGAAGTTTGTCTAAATATTTTTTTAATAAGATTGCCTGCTCCGGAATTAAGTCCCGGTGTGCTAAAGTCAGATGCGGATAAAACGCTCCTGTTGCTTCTTGAGTGATTCCTTCCTTCCTTAATCTTTTGCAAAGTTCCGCTCTCAACAGAGTCAGCTGATCCTGGTTCTTTACATTGATAAATGCTACCTTGTTTCCAAAGAATCCAAAGCCAGATAACCGGATATGAACAGGTAAAAAGCAATTATAATCTGAAATAATATCATTCAGGTTTTCAATTGTTGAAAGGCTTTTAAACGGGGGTTGAAGAGTAATGTGCGGAGGAGTTTTCAATGCATGATGACTGTTAAACAACAAGGCAATTTCTTCCCGTATCCAATCAATTTTCACCTTTAGCGGTGAAGGCATTGCTAAGGCAATGAAGAAAAAATTCATTTTTTGATAAAATAAAAAAGCACAGGAGTTTTCCTCTGTGCTAAATTAAACGAAATCAAACTTTAACTTCTTAAGACTGCCCTTGTTCTTTAGACGATTTTGACTTTTCAAGGTCCGATTTCAGATTTGACAGAGCATCCAGGTCACCCAGCGTTGTCTTTTCAATATTATCCTTAATTTTTTTCAAAGACTGCCGGGTACTCTCAGCTTCCTTCTCTTTCGATGATTTTTCAGCCTGCTTTTTCTCAAATACAAGATCTTCATACGTACGTGTGTGAGAGAGCATAATTTTCTGAGTTTCTTTAGAAAATTCTATCACCTTAAAGGGCAGCTTTTCATCCGGTTTAGCCATTATATTTCCTTCTTTCATCAGATGGCGGTAGGGAGCAAAACCTTCAATTCCATACTGAGGGAACAAAATTGAAGCTCCTTTATCTGTGATCTTCCCAACAACACCTTCCAGAACTGCATTTGCTGTAAAAATGGTTTCATAAGTATCCCAAGGATTTTCCTGTAATTGCTTATGACCTAAGCTCAGTTTACGGTTTTCGGTATCAACCTCAAGAACAACTACATCAATTTCATCCCCGGTTTTTGCAAACTCACTTGGATGTTTAAACTTCTTAGTCCAGGATAAATCACTGATATGAAGCAATCCGTCAATCCCTTCTTCCAGTTCAATAAAAATTCCAAAATGAGAGAAGTTTCTGACTTTACCTTTATGTTTTGATCCGATAGGGTATTTTTGAAGAATATCAGCCCATGGATCGGGTTTCAACTGTTTGATGCCGAGTGAAATTTTTCTTTCCTCGCGGTCAATGTTCAAAATGACAGCTTCTGTTTCATCTCCTACTTTGAGAAAATCCTGAGGGCTTCTTAAATGATGTGACCAGGACATCTCAGTAACATGAACAAGCCCCTCAACTCCGGGGATTATTTCAATAAATGCTCCATAGTCGGCAATTACAACAACCTTTCCTTTGATTTTATCACCAGCTTTAAGATTCGGATCCAGTGAATCCCACGGCTGAGGAGTAAGCTGTTTCAAACCAAGAGCAATTCTTTTTTTCTCTTCATCAAAATCAAGAATTACAACATTTAGTTTCTGGTCAAGCTGTAATACTTCTTCAGGATGATTGACTCTTCCCCAAGCAATATCTGTAATATGCAAGAGTCCGTCCACACCACCTAAATCCATAAAAACTCCATAAGAGGTAATATTCTTTACGGTTGCTTCAAGAACCTGTCCTTTTTCAAGTTTAGACATAATCTCCATCTTCTGGGATTCAAGTTCTTCCTCAATCAGTACTTTATGGGAGACAACTACATTTTTAAATTCATTATTAATTTTTACAACTTTGAATTCCATTGTTTTCCCAACAAACACATCAAAATCGCGAATTGGCTTGATATCAATCTGGGAACCGGGAAGAAATGCTTCGATGCCAAAAACATCAACAATTAAACCTCCCTTAGTACGTGCTTTTACAAACCCGTTAATAATTTGATCATTCTGAAGGGCTTCATTAACCCGATCCCAGGATTTGAGTGCACGGGCACGTTTATGCGACAGCACTAACTGACCAGCTTTATCTTCGGTTGCTTCAACAAAAACTTCAATCTGGTCTCCTACTTTAAAATCCGGATTATAGCGTAATTCTGTTATTGGAATCAAACCATCTGATTTATAGCCGATATTAATGATTGCTTCTTTAGCGGTGAAGCCAATGATTGTTCCTGTAATCAGTGAATGATCATGAATGGTATTCAGGTCTGTGTTGTAAAGTGCTTCCAGACGCTCACGCTCTTCCGGTTTGTACACATCATTTCCTTTTCCGGTATTATCCCAGTCAAATTCTTCTGTCGGGACAGCAAAAGCTGGTTTGCTTGAATTTTCGCTTGTCATTAAGTTGTTGTAATTAATTTTTAAATAGTTAGAGATATATGTTGTTTTTATTAATTGACTAAAAATGAATGGATTACAAACCACCCTTCTATTAAGGGGTCGCAAAGATATAAAAGGTGTAGTATTGACAGAACGAATTGAAAAATATTATGAAACCTGAAAGAATTACCTGACCATGCTAAGAGCTTTTCTGACTCCACCGTATTTTTTTAAAAGCAGATTAGCTTCATTGGCCTGAATTCCAAGTTCGTGCATGAGCATTCGGGTTCCCCGGCTGATTAGTTTGTTGTTGGTTAGTTGCATATCAACCATTTTATTCCCTTTAACCCTACCGAGCTTTATCATCACTGTGGTAGAAATCATATTCAAAACAAGTTTCTGAACAGTACCAGCCTTCATTCGTGTACTTCCTGTAACAAATTCAGGTCCGGCAAATACCTCAACCGGATAATCAGCAAAACGGCTGATTGGGGCATTTCTGTTAGATGTAATACAGCCGGTTGTGATTTTATTTTTCTGGCATTGTTCTAAGGCTCCAACCACATATGGAGTAGAACCGGAAGCTGCAATTCCTATTATAACATCTTTCCTTGAAATCCTGTATTTTTTTAAATCCTCCCATGCGCCCCAATAATCATCTTCAGCAAATTCAACAGCTTTACGGATTGCACTATCACCACCGGCAATCAGGCCAATCACCATTCCATGAGGGACTCCAAAAGTTGGCGGACACTCGCTCGCATCAACAATTCCCAGCCGGCCACTGGTTCCGGCACCGATATAAAATAATCTGCCGCCTTTTTTCATTTTCGTTACGATTGCTTTAGCCAGATTCTCAATCTCAGGGATTGCCTTTGCCACCGCAGCAGCAACTTTTCTGTCTTCCCGGTTAATATTGATGAGCAGATTCCGGACACTCATCTTTTCAAGATGCTCATACCGGGATTCCTTTTCAGTATCCGTTGCTTTTTGTAAAGTAAGTTTTTTCTGCCTGTCCGATTTAATTTTTTTCATAAAAAAGACAGCTATTCCTAAAAGAATGCAGGATATTTTTCAGGATTGTAACGATGCATCAGATTGTAAATCTCAGTAAACACATCTTCTGCATTGGGTTTAGAAAAATAATCGCCATCTGTACCATAAGCCGGCCGGTGATCTTTTGATGTAATCGTTACCGGTTCAGCATCCAGATATTGGAATCCGTTCTGCACTTCAAGTACCTGTTGCATCATAAAAGCTGTTGCACCACCCGGCACATCTTCATCCAGAAATACGACTTTGTTTGTCTTTTTTACAGATTCAACAATATGCTTATGAATATCGAAAGGCATCAGGCTTTGTACATCAATCAGTTCAACACTGATATTGGCCCGATTCAGTTTTTCAATGGCTTGAAAGGCAATCCGAATGCAAGACCCGTAAGTAACGAGGGTCAAATCGGTACCTTCGGTTAGGATTTCAGGAATCCCAACAGGTAATCTGAACATACCCGGATTAGACGGAACTCTTTCTTTAATCCGATAGCCATTCAACGGTTCAATCACCAGAGCCGGGTCGTCACTTTCAAGAATAGTGTTATAGAATCCTGCAGCACGAGTCATATCCCTTGGTACCAGAAGCAGAACTCCTTTTAAAGAGCCCAGTAACATTTGCATGGGTGAGCCGCTATGCCACACACCTTCTAACCGGTGACCGCGGGTTGTCACAATCAGCGGTGCTTTCTGGCCACCTTTTGTACGGTATTGTAAAGTCGCCAGATCATCACTGAGTGCAGTAAGCGCATAAATCAGATAATCCAGATACTGAATTTCGGCAACGGGCCGAAGACCTCGCATGGCCATCCCGATACCCTGGCCGATAATTGTCATTTCCCTGATTCCGGTATCAGTAACCCTGTGCTCACCGTATTTTTGCTGAAGCCCGGCATAGGTCTGGTTAACCCCTCCGATATACCCGACATCTTCACCAAAGATATGAATGGCCGGATTATTTTTTAGTTGTTCATCCCAATTGGCGAGTAATATTTCTCTTCCATCGGCCATCTCCGTTTCTTCAGCGTATTCCGGTTTAACTTCACTAACATTTAAAGCCGATCTCTGCGATTCACTGAAAAGAAATGAATCATATCGCTCTTTCATGTCATCCTTCCATTTTATTAGCCAATTAACCAAAGACAGCCTTGGTTGATTTTTCTCGTTAATTGTAAGCTGCAGAGCAGAATATATGGCTTCACTGATATCTTTCCGGGTCGGTTCTGTTATTTCATTTAAATCATTGTTAAGTTTTTGAATAACAGATGAGAAACTACTTTGAGCAGCTATTTCTGTCAGCAAACCAGAAACTTCACGGATTTCATCTTTTATCGGTATCCGATAACTATCCCAGGCAGCCTTCTTCTGGTCATTAACAGTCTTTCTTGCACCAACTTCAATTGAATGAAGTTCATCGGGTGAGGCTATGGCTGATTGAATAATCCATTCTCTCATCTTAGCAATACAATCATACCGTTCTTCCCATGCCAGTCTTTCTTTCGATTTATAACGCTCATGTGAACCAGAGGTTGAATGCCCCTGTGGTTGTGTCATTTCTGTAATATGAAAAACCACAGGAATATGGTGCTGCCTGCAAATAGTAATTCCTTTTTCATACATTTCGCAAAGTCCCGGATAATCCCAGCCTTTTGCAGTAAAAAGTAATATCCCATCCTTTTCTTCCGTTCGTTCAAATCCCTTTAATACTTCCGAAATATTTTGTTTGGTAGTTTGGTATTTTTTTGGAACAGATATTCCATAATCGTCATCCCAAACAGAGACTGCCATGGGTACCTGCAAAACACCAGCAGCATTGATTGATTCCCAGAACAGACCTTCACTTGTACTTGCATCACCAATTGTTCCAAAGGCTACTTCATTTCCATTCACTGAAAATTTCTGAAATAACTCTGACTGTAATGAGGAATTAGTTCTGAATAATTTACTGCTCAGTGCTAATCCTAGCAGAGAAGGCATTTGTCCGCCAGTTGGTGAAATGTCAGATATCGAATTTTTTAGTTTTATTAGCGGTCTCCATTCTCCTTGTTCATCTAGTAATCTGGTACTGTAATGGCCATTCATCTGTCTGCCGGCAGAGGATGGCTCAGCCAACACATCAGCATGAGCATATAACTGGGCAAAAAATCCCTGGATAGTCAGCATACCGGCAGCCATCATGAAAGTCTGGTCCCGGTAATACCCTGACCGGAAATCGCCAGGCTGAAAAACTTTGGCCATAGCCAATTGGGCAACTTCTTTTCCATCTCCAAAAATTCCAAACTTTGCTTTTCCGGTCAACACTTCCTTTCGTCCAAGCAGGCTTGCCTGCCTGCTTTCACATGCAATCCGGTAGTCGTCAAGTACCGTCTGACGAAAAGTTTCAAAGCTAATGTTAGTTTGTTCTCCTGATAAATGGTCAGTACTCATTGAGTGCAAAAGTAAAAAACAGCAATCTTAAAATTAGTTGCATGCATAGCTTTTAATTTTGAGAGATGTATCGCTGCAAAACTCAGGCTAAAATTCATCTTCGATTAAATAAAGTAAGGTACATTATCACTTACGCGCAGTGATTACATTTGCTCTTTCAATCGAACCAAAAATGAAAAAGGCTATCTTTCTTATTGCCATTCTCTTTACAGCAACTACGCTCAAAGCTCAGGAAAAGTTCAGCAGAATCAAGATCTATACAGATGCTGAAGGATTAAAAACAATTGCATCATTAGGTATTGAAACTGAACATGGGCTGGTAAGGCCTCATGTTTGGATAATCAGTGAATTAAGTCAGACAGAAATCCAGAAAATTAAAACAGCCGGATTCCAATATGAAATTATAACTGAAGATGTACAGAAGAGCTTTCTCGAGAACAACCAAAATACTGTTTCTGCCAAACCATTTGTTCAGAGTTTATGTAATACTCAGCTGACAGATTATATAACACCAGTCAATTTTAGCCTCGGCTCAATGGGTGGGCATTTGTATTACCAGGAGATGCTGAATCATCTTGACAGCATGCAATCACTCTATCCCAATCTAATAACTTTGAGGGCACCGGTTGATTCAGTTGAGCTTACAATAGAAGGCCGGCCTGTTTATTATGTTAAAATCTCGGATAATCCACTGGTAAATGAGCCCGAACCTGAAATTTTATATACCGGAGTTCACCATGCTCGTGAACCACTAAGCATGCATCAGCTGATTTATTACATGTGGTACCTGCTTGAAAATTATCAATCAGATTCAATTGTCAGGGCAATTGTCAATAACACAGAACTTTATTTTATTCCCTGTCTCAACCCTGACGGGTATATTTATAATGAAGTAGTACAACCCGCAGGAGGTGGTATGTGGCGTAAAAACAGAAGAGATAATCTGGATGGCTCATTTGGGGTTGATCTTAATCGTAATTATGATTATATGTGGGGATATGACGATTTTGGTTCTTCACCTGATGGAAATGAGGAAACTTACAGAGGGACTTCCGGATTTTCAGAGCCAGAGACCGATATGGTACGGAAGTTTGTTAACAACCACAATTTTAAGATCGCATTAAATCATCATGCATTTGGTAATTATCTCATTTATCCCTGGTCGTATGATCAGAACATTTATACACCTGATTCAGCTCTATTCGTCAACTTTAGTCAACTTCTTACCAGCCAGAATCATTTTACTTACGGCACTCCCAATCAAACTGTCGGATATTTAGTCAATGGCAACTCAGACGATTGGCTGTATGGTGAACAGAGTGCAAAACCAAAAATTATCGCATTGACATCAGAAGTTGGTGAAGATTTCTGGCCAACTCAATTTGAAATTGAAGATCTCTGTAAGAGTACAATGTATCAGAACCTGATTACTGCCCAACTTGCCGGACCGTATGCTGTTTTGCATGAGACATCTCCTAAAACAATTAGTTCTATTCACGGGCAAATTCACTATACGCTTCAACAACTTGGCCTTGATACAACTGGTTCTTATTTTGTTTCTTTACTACCCCTCTCACCAACGATAAATTTGACTGGCCCGCCAAAACTCTTCTCAGGCCTTTCATTTATGCAGGAATTAAATGATTCAATTGCCTACGAACTTCAATCAATAAATATTAATAATGGTGATGAAATCAGGTTTCTACTAACGATCAATAACGGACTTTATACCCTTTCAGACACTATCATTAAAATCTTTGGCCCGGTTCAACCCGTTTATTCGACTGATTTTTCAAGTGCAGCCGGCTGGTCAGTTGCTTCCGGATGGGGACTCAATAGTCAACAATATTATTCAGCTCCTTCCAGTATTACTGACTCGCCAACAGGTAACTATCCGTCTAATACAACCAGTACATTGACACAAAATACCTCTGTTGATCTGACCAATGCCGTTTATGCTGAACTTCAATTTTACGCAAAATGGAGTATTGAACCTGATTATGATTATGCCCAGGTTTTAATCAGCAATGATAACGGCAATACCTGGATACCTTTATGCGGCAACTATACAACAGCCGGCTCTCCTTATCAGGACTACGGTCAGCCGGTGTATCATGGATTCCAAAACAACTGGGTCAAAGAGTTAATTGATCTTTCAAATTTTACCGGTCACACCATCCGGCTCAGATTTAAGATAGCCAGTGACAGCTATGTTCAGTATGATGGATTTTACGTTGACGATATGGTTATAAGACAAATTCTGCCCGGAGGTTTGGCAATTGAAGATTATAGCCCGGCTTCTTTAAAGGTGCACGTATTCCCTAACCCTGCCACCAATAAAATTACATTGTCAACATCTTCACCCGGATCATCTATGATTATTATCAGTGATGTATCGGGAAGACAATTAAGGAAGGTTTATAAACATGAAGGAATCCAGCCTCTTGAAATAAGCCTGGATGACCTTCAGAATGGAGTCTATTTCTGGAAAATGATTACCCACACCAATGAAACGGCTATTGGAAAGTTTATTGTGTTAAAATAGCATTATAGCATTCACCTGACCGCCTGCTGCATGATAAAATCTGCATTCAAAAACCTGAACCTGAGATCGGTATTATGATTTCAACTGCAGGTTCAGTATTAAACAGTCACTACCAGTTTTCTTTTATTTCCTTCTTCCTGGCAACCATAAATTTTTCAATACTGGCTGACATATCATAAGTATAATCATTTACCTGAATGAGGTAATATGCATAAGCAGGATTATAGGAAGGTGAAGATGAGTCGAACCAACGCTCAATCGGGTAATAGGAAAGTTGTTTCCAATTGAACTCTGAAATTGTATAACGGTATCTTCCGTCTTTAAACTGAAAAGTAAGTGTAAACTGAATCACTCCTGCATCCGATGCAAACCCTTTCTTATCCTGTTCATTTTTAATTTTAAACCGAGCTTTACACACTATCTTTCCTACCTCCTGATTTCTCTCACGGAGAACATCTGTCGGATTTTTAAAAAAGAGATTTACCCAAAGTAAAGCTTTATCATATAACTCATACTTTTTCATCTCCGGTAACGATACTATTTTATCATAAGTAATGAGTTTAGTATCCTCGTTGATGGGGCAAAAAGGTCGCTCTTCGGAAGTTGTTGTCGGAGTCTGGCTAACTGAAATCAGTGGAAGTGATGCAGTCGACAAGATTAAAATGGGGGCAATCAATTTATTCATACGTATAAATGTAAATCAGAAAGCTAAAACGAAAGTAGCAAATTAAAGAAAATTAACTTCCATTACTGATTTTTAATTTCATACCTGGTTTCAAAACTGAAGTTTTCTGAAGTTCATTCCAGTTTCTCAAATCCTGAATTGAAATTCCATCAAATTGCTTTGAAATACTCCACAATGTATCACCTGGTTTGACTACATAATACAATTCATTTTGAGATTGTTCATTACTGCTTTGCCATATTTTGTTTGAAGATTCTGCTGCTGTACTATCCGGCAAATCTTCATCAGAGTCACCTGGCTGGAGCATTTCCTCTTCAACCTCAATCTGTTTCTTGACCAAGGTATAAACTACCAGTTTTTGTCCTTTTATAATAGTTGAGTTTCTAAGTCTGTTCCACTTTTTTAAACTGGTAACACTACAACCAAATTTATTCCCGATTGAACTGAGGGTTTCTCCTGCTCTGACAGTATGATGAATCCTTTCCCTTGACCAAACGGTTTTCATTACAGTTTTTAAACCAGCAGGAAGGTTAGAAACCGAATCCTTGGAATTGATACCACTCTTTCTGTCTAAATAAGCCAAATACTCACTATCCGACAAACCTAACCGACCAATTTTCAGATAATCATAATAAGAAGAAAATAAACCGGCTACAAAATCATTTCGTGCAACTCTGGTAGGTGCTCCAATTGCGATTGCAATTAACCTTCTGTCATTTTTGTTTGCTGTTGCAGCAAGACAATATCGGGCATTTCGGGTAAAACCGGTTTTCAGACCATCAACTTCATTTTCGAAATCAATTACCAGGCGGTTATGATTCCGGAATAAACTGCTTCCACGGTCACTTTCTATTTCATCATAGCCAATTTTAGTTATTGCCAGTAACTCAGGATATTTCAAGAGCTCAAGGGTTAGAATTAATATATCATGGGCACTGCTGCTGTTATCATATTTTGCCTGCACTGCCGGTAATCCATTCGGATTTGAAAAAAAAGTATTTGTCATCTCCAGCGACTCAGCCCGTTCATTCATTCTCTCAACAAATGCTTCTACAGAACCCGCAAGATGGAAAGCAATAACATTACACGCCTCATTGTGCGAAGCAATCATTGCCAGGTGTAACATTGCATCCAATGAATAGCTACTGGTTATAGTACGATATACCTTCTTTCTTTTAACATAGTTTACACGGGTTGTTCTCATTTCAAGTCTGTCGTTCCAATCGGCACTACAGTTCTGAACATCTTCAAGAACCAACAGTGCGACCATCATCTTAGTCAATGAAGCAATCGGATAGGCATAATTAATATCCTTACCCCATACTACCTCATTTGTTTCAAGGTCGTATAGTAACCCGGTTCGGATACCCGGATCATAAACATCAAAAAGATTAACTTTATTAACCTGAATCTTCATTGCTGAACTTTCAGGAACCGGCTGACAATGAACAACTAAAGGTAAAGTAAGCCCAATAACAAAACTGGAAAAGCAATATTGAATAATTTTTGTTTTAATCTTCACGGCATGCAATGATAGAATTAATTCAATAATATTCATGGTTAGAATAACCTCCCGTTTCAACAAATTTGCTGTTAACAGCAGAAACGGTTATTCAATTCCAAAAATTTTAGGCTATCTTATTTAAAAGGGTTTGAGCCAGATCCAGATCCAGTTGGTTTGTAATTTTCATATTCACCGGGTCGCCTTCAACCAACGATATTTCAAATCCGGCTAACTCCATTAATGCAGCTTCATCTGTAAAAGACTGCTGGGGGAAATTTAAAAATGCAGTCTTTAACTCGGACATTCGGAAGCATTGAGGAGTCTGAACAAGCTTATAGTTTCCTCTTTCGACTGCATAGGATTTATCATTATCAATTTTACGTAATGAGTCTTTTACTGGAATAACAGGAATTGCACTACCCATTCTTTCAGCATGCAAGAAAATGCTTTCTATTAAATTAGCTGAAACCAGAGGCCTGGCTGCATCATGAATAGCAACTAACCCATCTCCTTCAAGAAAATTTAAACCCGCCAACACGGAAGCTGAGCGCGTACTACCTCCTGCAGCTACCAAATGTGGAATATTTAATGAGTACTCAAGACATAGATTACTCCAATATTGAATAAATATACTAGGGAGAACAACAACAAGCTGATTAGATAGGGAGGCAAATTTGTTTATGCTGTGCATGAGCACAGGAAGATTATTTAACAATAAAAACTGTTTGGGCGTTTTACTACCGAACCTTTCACCGGTTCCACCGGCTACAATAACGGTATTTCTGTTCATTAATCATCCAGAATAAACATGGCATCGCCATAACTGAAAAAGCGATATTTTTCTTTCATCGCAATTTTATAGGCCTGCATAGTCAGGTCATAACCTGCAAAAGCAGCAACCATCATCAATAAAGTTGATTCCGGAAGGTGAAAATTGGTAACCATACAATTTGCAATACTGAAATCATAAGGTGGGAAAATGAACTTATTGGTCCATCCGGAAGCCGGTTTTAATTCACCAGCAGTTGTAATTGTAGATTCAACCGCTCTCATGGAAGTAGTGCCAACACAACAAATCCGCTTTTTCTCTGCCTTTGCTTTATTTACGACATCACATGCCTGTTGAGTTACTTCAAATTGCTCAGAATCCATCTTGTGCTTGGTCAGATCTTCAACTTCAACCAGCCTGAATGTTCCCAATCCGATGTGTAAGGTTACCTCAGCCATATTCACACCTTTCAATTCCATCCGTTTGAGTAATTCCTTGCTGAAATGTAAGCCGGCAGTTGGGGCAGCCACTGCACCTTCATGTTTTGCATACACAGTCTGATATCTATCTTTATCTGCAGGCTCAGCTTTTCGCTTGATGTATTTAGGTAAAGGAGTATGACCCAGTCTTTCAACAATATCCCTGAACTCTTGAGCGGTTCCGTCAAACAGAAAACGCAGGGTTCTCCCTCTAGAAGTGGTATTATCAATTACTTCAGCAATAAGGTCATCATTCTCTCCAAAATAAAGCTTATTTCCGATTCGGATCTTTCGGGCAGGATCAACCAACACATCCCAAAGCTTGCTTTCATGATTTAATTCGCGAAGCAAGAATACTTCAATTTTGGCACCTGTTTTTTCCTTATTCCCATAAAGTCTGGCAGGAAAAACCTTGGTATTGTTTAAAATCAGAACATCACCTTCGTTAAAATATTCAATGATATCCTTAAATTGCTTGTGTTCAATTTCCTTTGATTTCCGGTGAATTACCATCATCCGGCTTTCATCCCTATGAGCAGCAGGATGATTTGCCAACAGATTCTCATTAAAATGGAATTTGAACTGGGTTAACTTCATAAAACTTACGGGTTTTAAAATTCGAGGCGCAAATATAATCTCACATGTTACTTTTTCAGTCGGAAATTTGCCTTTTTTAAATTGGAAGTTTGTCATCTGAAGCGTAATCCCCTGGCTTTCACACTTCATGCAGGCGCATTT
>JADLBQ010000047.1 GCA_020847635.1 Bacteroidia bacterium | reverse complement strand
ATAGAGGCTGCTGTATTAGCTGAAATCCCCTTTCCGAAATTATGCTCAGCTGCCAATTCAAGTCCAGCATTTTTCATATCAATACCCGATAATGTAAGGTTGCCGAATGAGTTTGTTGATTCATTGAAGAAACTTCGGGTCTGTACTCCGTCATTAAAAGTAGTTAAATAACCAACAGCTCGGATTTTGAGTCGTGGTGCTTTCATCAGGTATCCACCCTCAATGGAACTGATTTTCTCCGAAGTTAGTCCGGGAGTTAAACTGTTCTGAACTCTGGCAGCCAGATAAGCATCTTCAAAATAGGGTGCTCGTAAAATGAAAGCGGTATTGGCAAATAAGAAATTCTTACCGTTTAGTTTGTAAGTAAGACCAGCCTTAACAGCAGGTGTTGAAAAAGATTGCTTATCGGAGCGGCCAAAAGAATTATCAGGGAATAAGCCATTCATTGTTTTCCCATCTCTATAAAAACCAGTATTTACGACTTCAGCAGCAAAAAATCCATCTATCCTTTCAGAACGGTAAGCTATTTGTGCCCAGAAATTCAACCGTGCAATATGTGCTACATAATCATATCCGAATTTATCACCTTCCTTAAGAACATGATTCGGGTTGTTCAAGTCATTCTGAATAACCAGATTGTTCCCGGGGTTATCCATTTCAGCATACATGTTCAGATCAACAAAAAAATCTCCGCCAAGCAGGTCATCAACCTCTTTGTAAATAGCAGTCTGTTGCTGTTGATAGCCCGCACCGGAAGTAAGCGTAAATTTGTCTGAAAAAATATGATTGTAATACGTATTGAAATTAACCGCATTGTTATCCGTTACCCGATTTTCAATAATGTAGCGTGACCACTTGCCACTGATGTTGTTCCCTGGAATTCCGTTAGCATTGGTAAGTGTTGTATCACTTTTGTAGTTAGCTTCATAGATGGCATCCCAGTTAATTTGTAACAGTGTTGGATTATTGGAGTAAAGCTGAATTAACTGTTGTTGCATAGAAGGATTATCTTCGAAAAATGAGGGAAGGTTTCGGTAATAATCCGGCATTGGATTTACGGCATTGTACCAGTTAAGGGCTGTGATTTTCCGTTTATTCTTAATGTAGGCAAGGGAGGTAGTAAGCCATTGGAGGTTATTGAGTTTAAACTCATGCAAAAAAACAACAGAAGTATTCTGATTATTTGCAACAGATGAGTTTCGGATTTTCCCGTTTTGATAACCCCAGTAAGGGTTGTAAAAGTTTGTTCCGACAAGATCATATAATTCCTGAATTGCGGGAGCTTGTCTTCCGTTTTTTGAAGATACTCCAAAAGCAGTTAAGGATAGGGAGTGCCGGGTTCCAATCAATTTTTCAATGGTTCCGAAATAGCTGTAGCCATCATAAAATGTACCGGGGATATATCCCTCGTTAGCCCATCGTTTACTTCCGCTTAGCGCATAAGACCAGCCGTTTTTGCGGATTCCTGAACCATACGTTAACATAACCCGGTTATTATAGCTACGGTTCGATAAGGAGTAAGTTGCCTGAAGTTGTTTACGCTGCCGTGAAGCCCTGCTATCAATCATGGATGATCCTCCGGCTCCGCCAAACGCATAATTAGATGAAAAAAGCCCATAGGTAGATTCTCTGTTACGAAAAACATCATTCAATCCACTCCATAAAAAGTACATGTTTCTGCCTGTTACCAAATCAGTCATTGGCACCCCGTTTAAAAAAGTAATAGCATTTTCATCACGATAACCTCTGAGTCGGAAACGGGCAATACTGAAATTAAAACTGGCAGCTGAAATATATGCATCACGAGATGCATTCAGGATAACTGAATTACTGCCTGAAGGATTAGCTTCCAGCTCATTTTCTGAAAGTGTAATGGTTGGGATTTCTTCTGCCGCATCACGTAATTCAGGCCATAATATGATTTCTTTTAATTCTGTTAACTGTTGTGTCAAAGTAATGTCCTGATTGAGCATCGCCTTTCCTTGAGCTGTTATCTGAAGGGTATACTTACCATAGTTCAGATTCTTGAAGGAAAAGCTGCCTGAAACATCGCTGGTCGTTTGCTGCCGATCCGGAAGCAGGAATACATTTGCTCCGGCAACAGCCATCCCATTTTCATCTTTAATTATACCTGATAGTTCGGCCTCCTGAGCAAAGAGAAGAGTTGAGTTGAAAAAGAGGATTAATACAATCAGAATTCTATTAAAATACATAGTATAAGTTAGTTCAGAATAGAAATTCAAATAGATTAAATCAACAGAGCCAGATAAAATTCAGATAAGTTCAACAGGTTAAAAATAATTCAGTCAGGAGTTACAACATGATCATAAAACCCTTCTGAATGGATTCATTCAAAATTATTTACCTTCAATTGAAAGGAGTTCAACTTCAAAAATTAATGTTTCGTTAGGCCCAATTGAACCGCCTGCACCGCGTTCTCCATAAGCAAGATTAGAAGGAATAAACAACTTCCATTTTGATCCGACTGGCATGAGTTGCAAAGCTTCTGTCCAGCCGGGTATAACCTGATTAACGGCAAAACTGGCTGGTTGACCCCGATCAACTGAACTGTCAAAAACAGTTCCGTCAATCAAGGTACCATGGTAATGTGTAGTAACATGATCTGTTAAGGAAGGTTTAGGGCCATTCCCTTCCTTTAAAATCTGGTATTGTAACCCGCTTGGTAAGGTAACGACACCGGGCTGCTTAGCATTTTCTTCCAGGAATTTTTTCCCTTTTTCAATTGCTGTCTTGCCCTTTTCTGCTCTTCCCATTGCCATGAAGTCCTGAATTATTTTATCTGCATCTTCTACTTTTATTTTCGGAGTAGCACTGTTGAATATATCTTTCATGGCATTGTTGAGAATGTCAAGATTAACTTTTTCAAATCCGTTATGCATGAAATTATTTGCAATTGAAACTCCGAGTGCATAGCTTACTGAATCAATACTGTTTGCTAAGGAGGTTTTTGCTTCCTTTTTTGATTGGCCGTTGCATGAACTCATTATCATTAAGGTTATTACAAGAGTGAGAAATTGTTTGTTTTTCATTTTGATTTATTTAAGGGGGCGAATATAAGTGAAAAGTACTTTCTTCTGTTGATAACCAGTAATAAAGACTTCGTTTGGTTAAACTCAGATATTAATGGATTGATTAAGTTATTTACCCAATCAAATTAACCTTTTACCAAATATTTTATTTGATGAATCTTCACATAATTACCTTGCAGCCACTTAAAACAAAAATCTTATGGGTTCACATCTACAGAAACGGGTAGCGTTTATCTTAATAATTTGGGTAACCTCCCTCTTTTTATGCTTTAGTGTCTTCAGTCAGGTATTACCTCCAAATTTTCAGAGGGTATTGGTCAACAATTCCTGGACAGAATTAACCGGATTCAGGTTTGATAGTACCGGGCAGATGTATGTATGGGAAAAGGGTGGAAAAATTTGGGTTATAGACACAAATGGAGTTAAACTGCCAAATATGTTATTAGATATCAGTGAAGAAGTAGGGAACTGGAGGGACCATGGGCTGAATGGGTTTGTGCTTGATCCGAATTTCAGGGTTAATGGTTATTACTATTTGTTTTATACAGTTGACCGTCATTATCTGATGAATTTTGGACTGCCAAGTTATAATTCTTCTACCAATGATTATTATTCGGCTACAATAGCCAGGGTCACCCGATATACAGCGGATCCTGCAACGAACTTTACATCAACTATTCCGGGTAGTCGTCTTATTTTATTGGGTGAGGATAAAAAAACAGGTATCCCAGTTCTACATGAGTCTCATTCGGGGGGACAGCTTGCCTTTGGAAGTGATGGTTCATTACTGATTTCGACCGGTGATGGGGCAAGTTATAGTTATGCTGACTTGGGAAGCGGAAGCGGGACATACTGGAGTCAGGCACTGACCGATACAATTATGTTACCTAAGGAGAATGTAGGTGCTTTTCGCTGTCAGATGATCAACAGCCTTAATGGGAAGATCTTACGAATTGATCCGGCAACCGGAAATGGATTAGGTTCAAATCCTTTTTATGATCCGGCAAATCCGCGGGCTGCTAAATCAAGAGTTTGGGCATTGGGATTAAGAAATCCTTTCCGGATTACAGTGAGACCAGGAACAGGAAGCACAGATATTAATGCCGGTGATCCCGGAGCAATTTATATCGGTGATGTGGGTTGGAATACATGGGAAGAATTGGATGTTTGTACAGCTGCTGGACAGAACTTTGGATGGCCTTTATTCGAAGGATTTTACCCTCAATCCAGTTATGTAAATGGCTCACCATTTAATCAGGATGCCCCGAATCCATTATTTGGGATTGGGGGATGTACAGATCAGTTTATTAAATTTAAGGACTTGATTATTCAGGAAACGCTGAATCCCTATTCCTGGCCAAACCCATGTAATGCAAGTCAGCAGATTCCGTCTTCAACCCCAACTTTTGTTCATACACCACCCTCAATTGACTGGGAGCATAGCAACTCTATAGCGAGAACCGGCATTTTTGTTGGTAACAATTTGAGTACGATCTTATTAAATGATCCCAATTCACCGGTTCCGGGTCCAGTTTTCAATGGCAGATCATCAACAGGCGGTGTCTGGTACACTGGAACAAAATATCCTGCTCAATATCAGAATACCTACTTCCATGCAGATTTTATTAAAGCCTGGATTAAACAATTTGAGTTTAACAGCAATAATAAACCTACTTATGTTTATGACTTTGGAAGTGCCTTAGGCCCGTGTGTTTATGTTGAATACAATCCGAGAGATGAACAATTGTATTATGTATCTTATCCATCACAGCTTTGGAAGCTTGTTTATAATGATCCGAATAATGCGCCACCCGTTGCCGTGGCATCTCAGGATGTTCAGTATGGAAATTCTCCATTGACGGTAAATTTTACTGGCAGCAACTCAATTGATCCGGAAGGGTATCAGCTAACCTACTTATGGGATTTTGGTGATAATACGACCAGTAATCTTTCTAATCCGGTTAAAACCTATATATCCGCTACTCCGGTTGTTTATAATGTAAAACTGGTTGTGACCGATCATCTGGGATTGAAAGATTCCACTTATTTACAAGTGCATTTAAATAATACTCCGCCTCAGATTCAAATTACAAGTTTTAATGACGGAGACTTATATTCAATGTCTGCACCAAGTAATCTGCCCTTAGCTGCTAATGTTACTGATGCAGAACATGGTCCCTCAGAGTTGTTCTATGCCTGGCAATTGATTCTGCACCAGAATCAGCAACAGTTTCCTCAACCTGTTGATACAAACCGAATTACTACTGTTGTAATTACTCCTGCTGGTTGTGATCCCGTAGATACGATTTGGTACAGTGTTAAACTTATAGTAACAGATGCCGGTGGGTTGTTCAGTACGGTTGAATACAATCTTTATCCTGCATGTGCTGCACCGGTACCGGATTTTACTGCTGACAAATTCATGGTTTGTAAAAAGGGATCGGTTTCATTTACAGATTTATCAACTGGCTTACCAGATTCCTATCAATGGACATTTGACGGTGGAACTCCTGCAACCTCATCATTGAAAAACCCAACAGTTACTTATAATTCAAAAGGAGTCTTCAATGTGACGCTTGTAACAAGTAATTATGGAGGAACAACTAGTGAAACAAAAACAGGATATATTACAGTTGAAAGCAATCCGGTAGCAATCATTAGCCCCGCTGGTGATGATACCATTTGTGCTCAAAGTTCAATGGTGCTGCATGCAAATACAGGTAACGGATTGACTTATCAATGGTATAAACATCAAAACCCGATTCAGGGGGCTACTGCTCCAAGCTATACGGTCACTCAAAAGGGTTCTTATAAAGTTGTGGTTACCCGTCCAACAGGCTGCTCAACCACTTCCCGGATAAAAAAGATTAATGTCCAGAAAGTAAACCCCGAAATTACTGCTATAGGCAGTACTTCGATATGCAACGGAGACAGTGTATTGTTAGAAGCACAAGTGCAGGGTTATGCTGCTTACCAGTGGAAACGTAATGGATGGAATTTGACCGGTGAAACCAATTATCAGTATTATGCAAAAACGGCAGGGAAATACAGGGTTGTTGCAACTGATTCAAGAGGTTGCAGTAAAATGACAGTAGCCGCAATTGAAGTTGAAGTGCCATGCAGGATGATGATTAGTGAACTTGCTTCAAATAATGCAGCAGTCCTGGTTTATCCAAACCCGTCTGATGGGGATTTCGTTATTAATTTGGCAGAGATTGAACCTGATGCAGCAATAAATTATGAAGTGAGAGACTTAACTGGCAGACTGGTTAACAGCGGAGACATTCCGAATGATCATTCTGGTGATTTTCAGATTCATACTGAACTTACACCCGGAATATACCAGCTGACAATTTTCAGGAATTCAGAGTCGATATTCACTAATAAATTGATGATTATTAAAAGATAATCAGGATAAGGATATTAAACAGAAAAGCTACTCTTTTGGGTAGCTTTTTTATTTAATATTAAAATCCAGCGGCCATCTTTTCAGGCAACATCATTAGCAATTACTTACTGGCTGTAAAGAGAGATTGGCTATTTTGGTTCGGACTCTGCATCATCTTCAATAATTTGTAATGCTTTTTGAAGATTTCTCAGTTCAATTCTGAATTCAATAGGCTTTTTAAGCTTAACAGCAGATGTTTTCCATCCTTTATCCAGATGGCATTCAATACCTTCTTGCTCTAATTTACTTTTTAGAGCTGAAGCCTTTTTTACATCTTCTAGAGAAAGGAGGGTAATTAATTCCTCAGCCATTTAAAATTTGCGAGTAAATGTAAGTCTTAAATTTATTACACTGAAAAATAATTATTCATTAGTTAATAACATTTCTTCAATACTTTGAAAAACAAAGAGATACATTAAAAAATGATCATATATTGACAACTTGCCATTTTACCTGACCAATAAGATTGACCGTTGGAGCAACCTCAGATTGTTAATGAAATAATTTCCTTTGCATTTATTATGACACTGAAAGAACT
>JADLBQ010000046.1 GCA_020847635.1 Bacteroidia bacterium | reverse complement strand
CTTTATTATTTACAGCAACCTGTTTGGGACTGATACCCATGAAAATCTAACGCGGGTAATCACATTGATTACCGGATTCTCGTTTGGAGCTTCTTCAATTGCATTGTTTGCCCGTGTGGGTGGTGGAATCTATACTAAAGCAGCTGATGTAGGTGCTGACTTGGTTGGTAAGGTTGAAGCCGGCATCCCAGAAGATCATCCTTTAAATCCGGCAACCATAGCTGATAATGTTGGCGACAATGTGGGAGATGTAGCCGGTATGGGAGCTGACCTGTTTGAATCGTATGTTGGTTCAATTGTCGGCACCATGGTTCTTGGAGCAGCATTCATGGGCGCAGGTTTTTCAGATAACTTTAATGGTTTGTCTGCTGTATTACTCCCATTAGTTTTGGCTTCAACCGGAATCCTGATGTCAATCCTGGGTACCTTTCTTGTCAAAGTTAAAGAAGGAGGTAATCCTCAACGAGCACTTAACACCGGTGAATTTGGTTCATCCATATTAATGATTATTGCATCCTGGTTTATCATTAAATGGATGCTCCCGGAAAGCTGGGTATACCATGATCCATTATATACCAATTCTGACGGATCTCCGACAACCTATACTTCAACCGGAGTTTTTGTGGCAACTATTATTGGTCTTGTTGCCGGTCTTTTTGTTGGTATGGTAACCGAATATTTTACAGGAACCGGTAAGCGGCCTGTTCTTTCTATTGTTCAGCAATCATCAACCGGAACAGCCACTAATATCATTGCCGGCCTTGGAGTTGGTATGATGTCAACTGCAATTCCGGTTCTGTTAATTGCCTTTTCAATTATCGGAGCCTTTCATTTTGGCGGACTTTACGGAATTGCCATTGCTGCTGTCGGAATGCTGAGTAATCTCGGAATTCAGCTGGCAGTTGATGCTTATGGACCGGTATCAGACAATGCAGGTGGAATTGCCGAAATGAGTGAACTTCCAAAAGAGGTTCGTAAACGTACTGATAAGCTTGATGCTGTCGGGAATACAACTGCTGCAATCGGTAAAGGTTTTGCAATAGCTTCAGCAGCATTAACCGCACTTGCTCTCTTCGGTGCCTATATGACAGCAGCTCACATCAAATCAATCGATATTTCGAAAGCTAATGTGATTGCCGGCTTGTTTATCGGAGGAATGCTGCCATTTGTATTTTCTGCACTTGCAATGAATGCCGTTGGCCGTGCAGCAATGAGTATGATTCAGGAAGTCAGAAGACAATTCAATAATATTCCACAGTTGAAGGCGGCCCTTGAAGTTATGCGTAAAAACGAAGGAAAAGAAATGAAGGACTGGAGTGAAGCTGATCACAACGTCTTTGAAGAAGCTGACGGTAAAGCTGAATATGGAAGATGTGTTGATATTAGTACCAGGTCGGCCATCAGACAAATGGTAGTTCCCGGCCTGATGGCTGTTGCAGTCCCGATTTTGATTGCCTTTCTACCTGGGTTTGGTCCGGAAGCATTAGGCGGATTACTTGCTGGTGTTACCGTTTCGGGTGTACTCATGGCTGTTTTTCAAAGTAATGCCGGTGGTGCATGGGACAATGCCAAAAAGATGTTTGAAGATGGAGTTGAAATTGACGGGAAGAAATATTATAAAGGTTCAGAACCTCATAAAGCTGCTGTAGTTGGTGATACTGTTGGTGATCCGTTCAAGGATACTTCAGGCCCTTCTTTGAATATTCTGCTTAAACTCATGAGTATTGTGGCTCTTGTAATGGCACCGTTAATTGCTTTGACTCCTGAAGAAAGCCCAAAAGAAGCACAGGCAATTATTGAAGCTGTTTCAACCGGTGATGATATTTCCACTTTACCTTCAGACTCGTATGACCTTGATCTTGCACATTCGTTTGTTCAGTTCTCAATCCGTCACTGGGCAGGAAGTGTTCGTGGAAGTTTTGATATTATTGGTGGAAGATTTATCAAAGCAGATGACTGGTCTCAATCTACTCTTGAAGTGAAGTTTGATGTAAACTCCGTTAATACATTAAATAAAATGCGCGATGATGATTTGAAATCAGAAGCTTATTTTGACGCTGCTAAAAATCCTGAAATGGCATTTTCTTCAACCCAGGTTGAGCTATCAGATAAATCAGGATATCGTTATATGGCTGACGGAACAATGACCATCAAGGGTAATTCAAAACCTGCTAAAGTTTATTTTAATTATATCGGTGAAGCTATCAATCAGTTCGATAACAGTAAGGTATATGCATTTGAAGGTATGGCTGAACTCAACAGAGCTGAATTTGGTGTAAGCACTTCAGGTCTTCCTTTTATGGGTGATCTGGTTACAATTACATTTACTGTAGAAAGTGTAAAGAAATAATCCAAAAAAATCAAGCTAAGCCGGCAACAAAAAGGTTGCCGGCTTTTTTATTCGATAAAACCCGTTGAGGGTTGTATCTTTGAACACCATTCTCAAAACCATAGTTATGAAGGAAGTTTATATCGTATCAGCAGTCCGGACCCCGATAGGAAGTTTCGGAGGTTCGCTAAAAGACATCAGTGCTACTCGCCTGGGAGCAATTGCAATTAAAGGAGCAATTGACCGGATACAGCTTGACCCAAAGGAAGTTAACGAAGTTCTTATGGGTTGCGTACTTCAGGGCAACTTAGGGCAGGCTCCAGCTCGGCAAGCCGCCATCTTTGCCGGACTCCCTGATACAGTTCATTGCACAACAGTGAATAAGGTTTGTGCTTCCGGAATGAAAGCAATTATGCAGGGTACACAAAGCATCCTGTGCGGAGATAATGAGGTAGTTGTTACCGGTGGTATGGAAAGTATGAGCAATGCACCTTTCTATTCAGAGAATGTAAGATGGGGAAATAAATATGGTGATGTTAAATTAATTGATGGCTTGGCAAAAGACGGTCTGACGGATGTCTATCACAATTATGCTATGGGAAATGCTGCCGAACTCTGTGCCAGAGAATGCAACATTTCAAGAGATGATCAGGACTCTTTTGCAATTGAATCTTATAAACGCTCGGCTGCTGCCTGGACAGCCGGAAAATTCAAAGAGGAGATTGTTAAGGTTGAAATTCCACAACGAAAAGGCGAAACAGTAGCATTTACCGAAGATGAGGAATATAAGAATGTAAAATTTGATAAAATCCCGGTTCTTAAGCCTGTTTTTCAAAAAGACGGAACTGTCACAGCTGCAAATGCCAGCACAATGAATGACGGTGCTGCTGCACTCGTATTAATGAGTAAGGAGAAAGTACAAAAACTGGGTTTGAAACCGTTAGCTGTTATTCGGGGATATGCAGACGCAGAACAGGCTCCTGAATGGTTTACCACTACTCCATCAAAAGCTTTACCCAGTGCGGTTGAAAAGGCTGGACTGAAACTGAGTCAAATTGAATATTTTGAACTTAACGAAGCATTCTCAGTTGTGGGTATTGTTAACATCCAGAAAATGAAACTTGATCCGGCAAGGGTGAATGTTAACGGAGGAGCTGTCTCATTAGGCCATCCTTTAGGATGCAGTGGCACCCGGATTATTGTCACACTTATTCATGTGCTTAAACAAAACAATGCCCGATATGGTGCTGCCGGAATTTGTAACGGTGGCGGTGGTGCCAGTGCAATGGTAATTGAGAGCGTTTAATCCTTCTAAACCGTGAACTACGGAATCTGCAGCCTCAACATGATTGCCGTGAGAGCCGAGCCTTCTCACCGCAGTGAAATGACCTCTCAGATCCTTTTAGGTGAACATTTTGAAATTCTGCTAAGAGAGAATGAATGGTTAAAAATCAGAATGTGTTTTGACGATTACCAGGGTTGGATTCCAGCTGCTCAGTCTGTTCCAATTGATTCTGATTCATTCAGAGCACTGGAAAGTCAGGATATGTTTCTTAGTTATGACTTGGTTCAGCTGGCAATTCATGAGCGCATTATGCAGTCTGTTGTCCTGGGGAGTTCTCTTCCCTATTTTAATAACAATACATTCAGGTTAGGTGAACTGCTCTATACTTTCGAAGGTAATACCCGTTTTCCAGAACGACTCAGCAACTCATTGGTCATTATCGAAAATGCATATATGTATTTGAATACTCCTTATCTCTGGGGTGGACGTTCACCATTCGGAATTGACTGCTCCGGATTCACCCAAATGGTATTCAAGCTTGCTGGCATTCGATTAAGAAGAGATGCCTGGATGCAGGCTGAACAGGGAATGTTAATTAATCTGCTGGATGAAGCTCATCCCGGAGACCTTATATTTTTCGATAATGAAGAAGGGAAAATTTCACATGTCGGCATCTTACTGGCCAGGAATAAAATTATTCATGCTTCCGGCTCTGTCCGGATTGATATGATTGACCATCATGGGATCTATAATGAAGCACTGAAAAAATATACGCATAATCTGAGGCTGATCAAACGACTCAGCTGACTTTGATTTTTACCCATGAACACCTAAGCATGAAGGCAATGCGGTCTTCCTGCTCAAATTCAGATCATAAGTTTAAATGCTGAATTACCTGATGAGGCCAGTCCTTTCGTTCCAATTACCAGGCAACCCGTTTCATTTGTCATTTTGCTGGTTACCCTTCTTCCCTTTCATGACTTCAATAATCACATGAGCAGCTCTTTCGGAGGCTCCGGCTGACCCTAGTTTGATTTTCAGCTGTTCAAACTCATTCAACATCTGATCACGGTATGATAAATCGTTTAACAACCGGCCAAGCTCTTGTTGCATTACCTGCTCATTCATTTCTGATTGGATTAGCTCATTAACAACCCGCTTATTCATAATCAGGTTTACCAATGAAATATAGCTGACCTTGATAAGCTGTCTTGCAATCAGATAAGACCAGTAATTGCCTTTATAACAAACCATCAGCGGAACAGAATGTAAAGCGGTTTCAAGGGTTGCTGTACCGCTGGTAACAATGGCTGCTTTTGCATTTTTAATTAATTCATAGGTTTTGTTAAATACTAACAGAGCCTGGCTAATACCGAATCTGTGGTAATATGACTCAGGAATTGAAGGTGCACCTGCAATGACAAACTGATGTTGTGGAAATAACGGAATCATCTTTATCATTACGGGAAGCATACGCTTAATCTCCTGTTTTCTGCTCCCGGGAAGCAATGCAACTACATTGTTGTCAAACCTAAGATCAGATTGTGAATGCTTCCTTTGCTCAATTGCATCCAGTAACGGGTGTCCTGCAAATGCGGCATCAATATTATGACGATTGAAAAACTCCTTCTCAAAAGGCAGAATAACAATCATCTTATCAATGTATCTTTTAATAATGCTTACTCTTGATTCATGCCAAGCCCAAAGCTGAGGTGAGATGTAGTAAATGACTTTGATTTTCTGACTGTGAATAAACTTTGCCATTCTCAGATTAAATCCCGGATAATCAATCAGGATCACTGCGTCTGGTTTCCATTTTCTAATATCCTCCCTGCAAAGCTTAAAATTTCTGCGTATGCTGTTAAGATGAAGCAGCACATCACTAAAGCCCATAAATGCCAACTCCCGGTAATGCTTAACAATTTTAACTCCCTGCTGTTCCATTAAATCACCGCCAAAACCTCGAAAGGATGTAAAAGCATCCAGCTTCTTCAGTGCTGCAACCAGGTTTGAACCGTGCAGGTCGCCTGAAGCCTCTCCGGCAATAAGATAGAATTTCATCAACTGTTAGAAAGCCTTAAAATAAGCAGCAAGAAAGGCAAAAATAAAAGTAGCTCCAACAACTCCTCTGGATGACATTTCTGAATCATATTTTAGAAAAAGAAAGAATGCTCCCAGGTTCAGGATTACACCCAGACTGAGAACTTCAATCCAGTGGCCGGTTGTAATTACATGGATAACAAACTTCTCAATGTCCAAATAACTAAAAAAGATCAGGTAGAATAATAGACTTCCAATAACCGGTAACAGCAGACCTGTTATAAACCCTAACAGAAAGTGATTGTAGCTGAATAGTCTCATCCCTTCAATTTTATTAAAAGAAACATACAAATTGTCCCGGCAAACAAAATCAGAAGAAATCCCCTACCTGTCCTCGATTGTTTTCTGATAACCATCAGATAACGGAAGAAAATCAGGTAGATTCCAAGCAGAATCAATTGTAAACCCGGGGGTTTTAGCCGTTCATAAAAATACTCTGGCAGAAATTCAATTACAGGCCAGATGTACCATAAGCCCCAGGCAATAGCTGAGGCGAGCAGTCCGAGGATAATTCCGGTTATAAATGAATCTTCAGACATTCCACTTCATATTATTAAGGTAGGTGATGGCATGATAAGCGGTAAAATCAAACTCAACCGGTACAACAGATACATATCCATTTTCAAGTGCCCATTCATCAGTGTCCATTCCTTTATCATTATTTATAAACTTACCTGTTAGCCAATAATATTCCACACCATGAGGATCAAGTCGTTCATCAAATTCTTCCTTCCATTTGGCCAGTGCCTGCCGGCAAACTTTAATTCCTTTGAGTTGATCAGGCGGCAAATCAGGTATGTTAACATTCAGCAAAGTGTTAACGGGGAGTTTGTGCTTCAAAATATTGGATGCAATAACTTTAGCAACGTGCTTTGATGTAGTCATATCGGCATCAAGTTTATAATTAAGAAGAGAAAAGCCGATTGACGGTATTCCTTCAATTGCACCTTCCATAGCTGCTGACATTGTACCGGAATAAATGACATTGATGGATGAATTACTGCCATGGTTGATACCCGAAACCAGCAAATCGGGTTTGCGGTTCAGAATTTTATTGACTGCCAGCTTTACACAGTCCACCGGGGTTCCGGTACACTGGTAACTCAGGGTGTCACCATGATAGTCAACCCGGTCAAGCCGTAAAGGCGAATGAATAGTGATTGCATGCCCCATTCCTGACTGTGGTGAATCAGGTGCAACTACAACAGCCTCGCCCAGTTCATTCATCACTTCAACTAATGCCTTAAGCCCTGGTGAAGTAACACCATCATCATTTGTCACCAGTATTACAGGCCGGTCTTTAGGTGCTCCAAAGACTTTCTTAGTTTTCTTTCTTTGTTTAGTCATATGGGCAAAAATAGGTGAGATCAAAGAAGTGTTAGTAGTCAACTTTTAAAGGGAAATTAAAGGTGAAATCAGCCATCACATGTACCCATTTTAATTCGTTTAAGAATCTTTTTCTGGATTTTGGCAACCATTTAACAAGAGCATTTCCGTCAATTTGCTTTCAATCAATTAAATCAGGTTCAATTGAAAGCCAGGCTTATCTGAAAATCTCCCATAATACAATTCCGGCACAAACAGCAACATTGAGCGAATGTTTCATTCCATGTTGGGGAATTTCAATTGCAGTGTCGCATAATGGTAAGATGGATTCACTCACACCTTCAATTTCATTACCAAGAACAAGTGCAACCTGCTCCCGCATTGTAAAACTTCCCAGCAGAATACTTCTGTTTGTTTGCTCTATTACAGCAATGTGGAATCCCCTGGATCGCAGATCTTCAATTGCATCGGTTACATCACGAAAGTATTTCCATCTTACGGTTTCTGTAGCTCCAAGTGCAGTTTTCAATATTTCACGGTGAGGCGGCTGAGCCGTAATACCACAAAGGTAGATTGCATCTACTCTGAATGCATCAGCCGTTCTGAAAACCGATCCTACATTTAATGCACTTCTTATATTATCCAGAACCATGACAACCGGTTTGGAGGATGCTGCTTTTGCCTGCTCTGCAGACAGCCGGTTAAGTTGAATTGACTTTAGTTTTCTGATATTCTTCAAAGCTGCCATAAATAAAGAAACTCCGGATTGAATGAGATAAGTCTTGTTGAATCAGGCAAATACTTCAATAAACAAAAAACCCGTCAAAATAATCTTTGACGGGAAGGTTTCATTAGGTTTCTGAATAATTAAATATCTCTAAGAGCAGGTTCATCTGACACAGTAAGTTTATAGCGCCCCTTTTTCCTTCTGGAAGCAAGCACTCTGCGACCATTGGCAGTTGACATACGTTTACGAAAACCGTGTTTATTAGTCCGCTTTCTTTTCGATGGTTGAAATGTCCTTTTCATGATAATCTTCTAAAGAGCGTGCGAATATATAAAAACTCTGAATTACAGTACTAAAATCTCTTGATCTGATTAACATTCAGGAATTATTGAGGTGTTATTCAATTACAATCCTTTGAGTCTTTGATGTTATTTCACCTTTAATTTTCAGAACATAGGCACCGGTTGCAAAACTATTTACCGGCAATTTCAGGCTCTGAAATCCCGGATTACCTTTCATTATAAAATGCTGAATTTCTCTGCCCGTAAGGTCATTCAGGGTAATTTGAAGGTTATCTGCCTGATTCAGATAAAAAGTAATATTCAGCTCATTTTCAGCAGGAATTGGATAAACATTAAAGGAACTTAAATTAAAATATTCAGGAACTCCAGTAGGTTCGACATCCCAAAGTTCAAGGTCATCAACCAAGGCCTCAACCAGGCTTCCCGGCAGAGCATCTTCAGCAATAAAACGGATTTTAACATCAGCACTTGGAGTAACGTAGTCTGAGACTCTGAATGCAAATCGTCTCCAACTGTTATCACTGACCTTTGTATTTTCAATATCTGTCCATGTATTTCCACCATCATTTGAAACAGCTACCTGCCAGAAGTCTGTTCCTGGGTTTGCTCCAAGGTCATTTGAATACCAACGCCAATAGGTAAATACCGGATTAGAATAGGAAGTAAGATCATAGGAAGGAGAAATTAATGTTGTTTTTCCATCATCCACATCATTTGTACCTGCTGCAGCACCCTGTTGGGCATTACCTGTAACAGCACATTTCGTCCCCGGTGCTGGTGTATGATCTGAACCAGGCTGGACCACACCTGAATTCCCACTAATATAAGATGCTACGGGAACTGCAATTATCCATTGACCGGTAACCGCATCATCACCGGGTAATCCAATAGTCCATCCGGTATTTGACTCCAGTTCATTGCTATTCAGTAAATTGTAATTAATCAGAATAAAGAAGGGAATATTGGGATTGGAGGCATTTGCCTTTACCGGAAGGGTCGAAACAGAATTTACAAAACTGCTACAACTATAAACATAATCCAGATAGTAATGTAAAATGGTGCCTGCCGGCTGAGGCGGAATGGTTCCGGAATAATTAAGGCCGGTCGTATTATTAAGGGTGAAAGGAACCCAGGCACCCTGGCCATCGGATTTGTAATATCCTGTGATACTTGCATTTGGAGTAAAACCCGTAAGAGAGGCATTTATTGTAATGGGGGTCTGATCGGCAGAAGTTAGAACTTCAGTATGATTCAGTTCTGATGTTGCACCTGTTTCATAGATTCCATGACGTGCAAAGGCTGATGTTATTTCGCAATAATGAGGAGTACCGTTAGACAAATCAAAGTCATCGTCATCAATAAGTAAAGTATTATAAAGAATATCAGTAAATAAATATCCTTCATCACCATCATTAGCTGTACAGAGTGCAGCATAGGTTTCCCACAGCAGTGCCATACGGGTTTGCTGACTTCCAAAATTCACTCCTACATCCCACCAGGCACCGGCAATAATTTCGCCATCAGCATGACTTTCTCCCATTAAATCCTGAGGATACACTTTTGGATTTATATCATATCTTCTGACATAACCATTAGGGTCATTTTGAAAAAAACCTATACCCAGTACGGGATCTTCCGTGATGGCATTTGCCCACAAATCACCATAGCCTTCTCCCATTGCACTGTTATCCCATGAACCGGAATAAACATCATAAACATCATAATTAATACCATGACCATATTCATGATAAACCACATCAGGAATCAGGGAAGTTGCATTACAACCGCCACCGGCCGCATAGAAATTTAAACCACCATCATAAAATGCATTACAATTACCGGAAACATCTATTTTTACCTGGATCATAAAATCAAGTGCATTTTCAGCCGGACTTCCAGCAGCAATGCTTTTATAATAATCATGGATTTGTTGAACTGACCAATAGGCAGTAAGTTCTTTTATATTAGCATCATTGTCAAATGTAACTGTATTCTGACCGGGGTTTAATGTGGTTGTAAAGGTTGGGACATTTAATCCGGTCTTGACATTTGCCCACCTGCCCGACAGGGATATCGTTGCTATTGCCGGAGTTGTATTGGTTAGTCCCAGATAACCGGTTGTATCTGTGTAATAGGTTGTTCCGCCAACAACAACTTTTAAATGCTGTAAGGGTTTTATTGCACTTGGATTATAAGGATTGGTTGGATACACTGTACCTTCCATGTTTAAATCCATATTAGCAGTTGATTTTTTTGAGCTTACCTGATGAATTCGGTTTTGCCTGTAAAGGACTTCACTGTTATGAGCATCAACAAGAGTATAATATCGTACCGGAAATCCCTGATCATCTTGGGCATCTACAAAGACTTCATATACCAGATGATAGAGGTAATTCCTGCCGGCAGGAACCGGTAATATTTTTAAGGCAGTTTCTGATTTACTTTGAAGGATGACATAATGCATGCCGGCAGCAGCTGCAGCTTCAGCCTGAATACTGTTAATTGAAGGAATGAGATTCAGTGTTATCTGGTTTCTGACATCAAGGCTGAATGAATTAATTCTTCCATCTTTACTCATTGAAATTCTGACCTTCGATCCAATAACTTCCAGTCCCTGATGAACCTGTTTATAATGGACATAATACAATTTTTTATTGGGAATTACACTTCTTAAAACAAGTTCATTGCGTGGAATATCAAAAGCTGCAAGCTCATTGGTTAAAAAACTTGTGGCAATTTCTTCAGGCTGATTGGAGAATAAACCCTGAACAGGTTTACCGGAAGCAATTAGAGGAAGACCGTTATGCTCATTGAACAATACCTTCCAATTGCCGTGTGAACGAACAAAATGCTGCCATGAGGCTGAGTTCTTTAGTTCTGTTTGAATTTGAGCATCTGCCTGCCATTTGGTATTCGTAATAAATATTTTTTTGTATGGGTCTGTAGCCCTTTCCTTATCGTGTGCAAAGCCCTGGAAGGTCAGCATCACCGTTATAATTAGTATGATGAGTTGTTTTTGCATAAAGGTTTGAGTATTTTAAGTTTCAAACATAATAAAATGAAGCAACTTGAGAAAAAAGTCAAATTTGTTTTATCCTAGTAGAAATGTCCTAATTTTCTTTTCCAGTATTTAACCATAAAGTAACCGAAAAGCATCCCCCCGAGATGGGCGAAATGAGCCACATTATCAGCCGGGCTATTTTGAAAACCACTGTAAAGCTCAAAGAGCCCGAATAACATTACGAAGTATTTGGCTTTAATCGGAAGTGCAAAATAGAGGTAAATAATCATATTCGGAAACATCATTCCAAAAGCAAGTAATACTCCGAATACCGCACCTGAGGCACCTACAGTTGGAATATCGCGTTTGACCTCAAGCAGCGAATAGACTGCTTTTGCAGATTCACTTGCCCAGAAGCTGTTATTCGGGTTTTCTTTCCACTGATAGTAAATCTCTGCCAACTGCCTTGCAGATCCACCCCTGGCATATTCATTATATTTTGAAAAGAGTGCTTCAAAATCAACCAGGTTTGGATTAGCTGCATAGGTATCCAGGACATTCTTCATATGAACAACTTCCCAGCCAGTAGCTAAAGTATGGATAATGGCAGCTCCAAGTCCACATACAAAATAGAAGATAAGAAACCGTTTACTTCCCCAAACATTCTCCAACATATTACCAAACATCCACAGGGCAAACATATTTGAAAACAAATGCCAGAAACTACCATGTAAAAACAGATGAGTAATTATCTGGTAATAATGGAAATGCGGAGAAGCAAAAAAATAGAGTCCAAAAGTTGAGATGAGGTCAATTCCGAATTTTGAAGCAAGTACTTGGGTACTCAGATAAACCAGCCCGTTAATAATCAATAAATTTTTAACAGCCTCAGGAAGTAACTTAAAAGCTGATGGTCGGTATGGCTGGTATGTCATTTAACTGGCTCGAACAATCTAAATCCGGTTTTAAGAATGCGGCTGCGAAAATAAGTTTAAAATATTCTCTCTGGTAAAATTTACCATGACTTTTCGTCCTGCAGGTGTATAAAGCGGATGTTCAGAATTAAATAATTTGGTAATTAATGATTTGGCATCGCTTCCTGAAATCGGAGCAGAAGACCTGTTGGCTCTTGCAGAAGCCAGTTTTTTTGCCAGATGATGATTTAGGTCAGATTTAATTCCGGGTGCATTCTGTTTCAGTTCATCCAGAATCTGTTCAAGAATACTTTGAATTTCAGTATTCTCAAATCCCGTTGGGATACCGTTAATACGATAGGTATTCTTTCCAAACTCAGCTATTTCAAATCCAAATTGATTCAGTTCTGAGATTACACTTGCCAATAACAGGAAATCACCACTACTAAATTCCAATAATTGCGGGAAAAGACATTGCTGGCTTTGTTGTTTTGACTTTGCATGTTGAACCAAATGGTCAAAGTAAATCCTCTCCATTGCTGACTGTGAATCCACAATCAGCAATCCTGTTGGCGTTTCAATAATTATGTATTTATGAAGTACAACACTAAATGCAGAGGTTGGCAGGTCTTTGATCCCGGAGGCTGGGTCAATCGATTGTTCAACAACCACCGGCTGCGTTGCCTTGTCAAGATTATCATGAAGTTTGATCCATTCCCGCGTTGCTGTCTCTCTTGGATCCGAACGAAAAGGATTGAAGTTCGAATCAATCTTAACAAATGGAATTTTCGGAATTTCTTTCAGCTTATTAACGGAAAGTTGAAAAGAAACTTCCTGTTCAAAATCCAGTGAAGGCATCAGGCTGAATTTACCAAGTGCATGCTTTACCGCTGATTTGACTATCTGGTAAATCAATCTTTCATCACGAAACTTTATTTCTGTCTTGGTGGGGTGAATATTTACATCTATATCAGCAGGATTCATTTGCAAAAACAAAAAGTAAGAGGCAAATGCATCTTTGGGAAGTAATTCTGAAAAAGCTTTTGTAACCGCATGGTGTAGGTAGTTATCTCTTATGTAACGGTTGTTTAGAAAAAAGAACTGTTCTCCCCTGCTCTTCTTACAGAACTCAGGTTTGATAATAAAACCACGAATTGAAACAGCAGTTGTATCTTCTTTAACAGGTACAAGCCGTTCATTGAATGATGCACCATATAGCTGAATAATCCGTTGCTT
>JADLBQ010000045.1 GCA_020847635.1 Bacteroidia bacterium | reverse complement strand
TTGTATTTTGGATCAGAAAACAACTTTTTCATATCTGAAGTTGTTTCAGCCTGTCCGGTTTTGTAATCCAGGATTTCAATTATTCCCGATTTTTTTTGAATCCTGTCAATAATTCCACTAACCGGGAAACCGGTTCTCAAGTTAGCTTTAACTTCAACCTCCAGGCCTAAAATCTCGAATGGCACCCTTTGTTTATCAAGCTGCAGGACCTTTTTTATGAGCTTCAAAATGATCTGATGGTTCAGCATGTAAAATCCTGATTTCGTTTCCTGCGAATCGTTGTATATCTTCTTTTCAGCCTGAGATACTGCCGGCTCCATACCCCTTTCAATATCATTAAATGAACTTTCACTCATTCCAGCCTGACCGTCATACAAATTTTTTATTGCTTCATGAAGTAATTTTCCAAATACATCTGGGCCGGGAATTTCACTTATCTCATCTAACTCCCGAATATGGGCAATGTAGCGGAAGTAGAACTGCAACTTACAATTGATATAACTGGAAAGTGCCGATGCGGATAATCCTTGCTTACTGACTCTGAGTTTCTCCCTGAATTCAGCAAGCATCCCGCTGGTTTTACTGATAACTATCGGCTGCTCATCTGTTTCTGCTAATCTGGCTGTAACAATCTTATGAACGATTTCAGTATTATTATCTGTTTTAGAACTAACCTCATATAGTAATTGCAATATAAAACGACTCATCTCACCTTCTGAGAAATCACTTCCCTCAGTATCATAAAAAATGTGAATATCTGAAGCTCTCTGAAGTAGCCGGTAAAAATGGTAAGCAGTAACTGAATCTCTGTCAGCTGGCAGGGACATTCCAAATCCCCTCCTGATGATATAAGGAATAAATGACTGTTGAAATGAAGATGAAGGCAGTGTGCCTTCATTTGCACACAGTATAACCACCTTGTCAAAGTCAAGTGAACGGGTTTCAAGCAGACCCATTATCTGAAGTCCGGCAATAGGTTCACCTGAAAAGGGAATCCTGAGCCAGCTGATGATTTTTAAAATAATTTTCCACTCTGTTACCGTACTCATCTCGTTACTGACAAGGTGTAACAGCGATTTGTATGCTGCCAGGCTTTTATTTACAAATGCTGCAATAGATTTTTCAAGTTCGCTTACCACAACACTTTTATCGGCAAGAACCGAGAGGATATTCAGAACATAATCTGTTATACTGTTTCCCTGACGAATCATCAAAAATTCTCCTAGCCTGGCAGGCAAATCCCCTTCTTGAACCCAGAGAATTTGTCTGATATTAATTTTCTTAATCAGTTGCCGTGCCTCTAACCTGAGATCAGGCGGCAGTACCGGATGATTTAATAATTTGATTAGATTTGGACTGAAGAAACGTAATGGATTTCCCTGGCATCCCTGATGTAAATCACAAAGTGAAGCGATAAAATCACCAGTCAGGCTGTAATTAACGGGGAACCCCATCGTTACATTAAAAATATCAATTTGATCAGGAAGACTATTCAAAACCGGGAGCAGCATTTTTTCATCTGGCAAGACCACGGCCACCCTTGAGCCTTCTGCAGGATTATATATTTCTTTCAGAACCAAGCCTGCAGTCTTAGCCTGCATCTCTCTCATTGGACATCCAGTTATTGTAATCTTCCGCTTCAGGCTTTTCAAGTTTGCTGTAATAAAATCAAACTTTCTGCTTACCAGTAAATTCCGGAACACTTCCCCTGCTTCATGCGCATCGTCTTTTACATAATACTCGTCAGCATCATACAAAAACTCAACCGTTACATGTCTTTTGAGTTCTTCTGCCAGCTCCTGATGTATTTTGGTGATGTGATAAAAGCCACAGAAATAAACAAACTCACGGTTAATCTGGATAGTTCCGTTTTTCAGACCTGATATAATTTCATGGTATGCTTTACCTTCCCACACAATTTTATTTTTACCCGCATAATCAAGAAAATGGTTATAGACCATCGGAAGTTTGTGCCAAGTTTTAAAAAAAGAGGTTTCAATCACACCAGGTTCCTTCATGGAAAACTTACTCCATAATCTCTTAATCTCTTCTTGCTCATTTTCCGTAAATCCAAACATTTCATCAATTTCACCCAGATTTCTCATTGAAGCGAAAAGCTTATCCGAATTGATGCATTGCAGCGAGATGTCATTGAAATCACGAAGCATCATTTCTCCCCAGTAAAAAAACTGATCAAAACTTTCTTCCGGAAACTGGCTTTTATAACTTTTGTAAAGATGAAAAATCAATGAGAGGTTATCCAAAGGTTTAACCGGTGACAGGAAATCAATAAAATCAGTAATACTTAAAATTTCCGGAGCAATTACCGGCCTCTTAATCTGATCTGCTAGTACCGTCCTGAAAAGCAGTGCTGCCCTCCGAGTTGGAAAGACAACACATGCTTTTGCTAAATCACCGTTTGAAGTTGCATGAAGTTTATCAGCTACCAGTGATAGAAAAGACTTTGCCTGGCATTTCATTACCTTCTGGAATAACTTTTTTCAGCTCTTTTCATTTCCCTGTCAGCATCCCGCTTTTTTATATCCTGCCTTTTATCAAAGATTTTTTTACCCTTTGCAAGGGCAATCTCAAGTTTTGCATGGCATCGCAGACTTAAATAAACACGCAACGGAATAATTGTAAAGCCTTTCTCCTTTGACTTAGCCTTCAGTCTGCTGAGTTCACTTTTTTTCAACAGCAGTTTGCGATCTCGTTTTTCTTCATGATTGTATAACGTCCCTTCCTTGTAATGAGCAATGTGCATCCCTTTAACCCACAACTCATCTCCGTTAAAAGCGCACCAGGCATCATTAATATTTACCTGCTTTTGTCTTACCGACTTAATCTCGGTTCCTGTAAGCTGAATACCTGCTTCCCATTTTTGTTCAATATGATATTCAAAACCGGCTTTTTTATTTGATGCGATCACTGTCGGTTTCTGTTCGGGATTCATGCCCACAAAACTAAAAGTATTCCAATTAGTTTTGCACTTGTGAAGCTCTTGTTTGTAATAATTATTTTTCAACTTTCGTTCCTCACCGGATCAGCTTCTGTTTATGATTTTAATGTAACCTGTAGAAATGCCTATTCTGCAACGATGGCTCTCAATTTTGATCAGGCACTTCAATTAATTGATAAAGAAAAGAAGATCAATCCCCACAACCTGATTCCGGCCTATATTGAACTGAAACTGTATTTTCTGAAAACTTTTATTACTGAAGAACAACAGTATTACGAATCGTTCAAGAGAACAAAAACTGATTTGCTTAACCAGATTAAAAGCGGAGATGAAGACCTTTCCCCCTATCCGCTTATGCTGAAAAGTGAAGCCAGTTTTACGCATGCCGTCCTAAAAGTCAAATTCAATGAAATGATGGGTGCAGGGATTGAATTCCGTAAATCATATAAACTGATTGAACTGAACATGATTAAATATCCACAGTTTATTCAGAATAAAAAAACTGCTGGAGTTATCTATACACTCATTGGTGCAGTCCCAAAAAATTACCAATGGCTTATTTCCTTTTTAGGATTTAAGGGAAGTATTGAAAAGGGCCTGAGTGAACTAGAAAATCTGCAACTGATCTGTAAAACAGATAACGCTCTCCATTACCTGAATGATGAGCTGCTTTTTCTCAATAGCTTTCTGTCAACGCACCTAGCAAATGATCCTGCAAAAGCAATGCAGTGGACAGAAGCAATGCGTGGTTCAGCCAATCCCTTACTGCTGTTTGCCTCTGCCAGCATTCTCTCGAATATTGGAAAGAATGACAAACTCATTGAATTGTTGATCGGGAGAACGACTGTACCTGGTAAATTCAAAGTTCCTTATCTTGAATATATGCTTGGAACAGCCTTACTAAATAAAGCTGATCCTTCAGCATTGGTTTATTTTGGAAATTATCTTCGTGAGTTTAGAGGAACCAGTTTTATCCGTGCATCGCTGCTTAAAGCCGGGTGGAGTGAACTATTGCAGGGTGATACTGTTGCCTATCACCAAAGAATGAAAGAAATAATAAATGCAAGAGGTGATCTGACAGACGAAGATAAGCAGGCATTGACAGAAGCGCGATCAGGACTTATTCCCAATCCTTCCCTACTTAAATCAAGGCTTTTGTTTGATGGAGGTTACTACCCTGAGGCCTTTAAAATTTTAGCATATGTTAAAACAACTGAGCTTACAAAACTGAAAGACCAGGTTGAATACCTTTATCGGCTTGCCCGCGTGTATGACAGGTTGAGTGATCATGAAAAGGCAAAGCGTCATTATATGGAAGTAATACGGCTGAGCAGAAATAAAACCTGGTATTTTGCTGCGAATTCTGCCTTGTTGTTAGGGCAACTATATGAGCGGGAAAACCAATTGGAAAAAGCAGCCTATTATTACAACCAATGTCTTGACATGAATGGTCATGAATATCAGAACAGCATTGATCAAAAAGCTCAAACCGGCCTGAACCGTGTACAGAATTTATAGCATGGCGCTTTTGATAACAAAAATTAAGGCACTTTTTTTATTCAACCTGCTGAATCAAAAGGGCAATCTGATTTTTTTCTTTTTTCTTCCGACATGTGTCCTCTTGTTGTTTTCTGAATCCTGCCAGGAAGTCAATCAGAATAACAAAAAAATAATTACATCGGATAATCCTGTTCCGGAAAATCTTAGCCGAGGAATGGGCAGAATTGTGCCTGGTAAGATTATGAATGTCAATACTACAACAAACCCATTTGTATCCTATTCGGTCTATTACCCGGTTGATAACCACTTTAGAACAAACCTGCCGGTGGTTTACTTTTTTGATCCTCATGCAGACGGTAAACTACCTGTTGCAACATATAAGAAACTTGCTGATGAATTTAACCTTATTCTGATTGGTTGCAACAGTATTGAAAATGGAATGCTGATTCAAAATTCTTTGGTATTAGCCCAACAAATGATTGATAATTGTGCAATGTATCTTCCGGTTAACCGTGAAATTCAGATTGTAGCAGGATTCTCAGGAGGAGGACAGGTTGCCTGCCAGTTGGCAATGAACTATTCTAAACTCTCAGGATTGATTACCTGTTCGGGCGGTACAATTGATCCAAACAGAATCACTCCCTCATTAAATATCGTTTCAATAGCCGGAACGGAAGATTTCAATTACCATCAGATGTTAACTTTTAATCAATCTGTGAGCCAACAGAATCATCTCTTTATTGAAACAACAGGAGCTCATCAATGGCCGGATGAATCAGCAATGAGGGAAGCAATACAATTTCAGTTACTTAGCAATGAAATATCAGAAGCAACCACCTCTGATTCGGTCATTAATGCCTGGAGAAATGAATGGGAGCAGAAAATTCAACAGATTGAAAAATCGGAAGACTCTGTTTTATTACAGAAAATATTAACCAATGCAATCAATATTTTTAAGCGATCAAACCGGGTTTCTGAATGGGAAAAAAAACTCATTGTAACGGAGCAATCGGAAGCCTGCCACAGATTTAAAATAAAACAGCAAAATATATTTAGCCATGAAAAAGCTATTCAGCATTTGCTGAATGAAGCATTTTCAACACAGGACACCACCTGGTGGAAGTTAGAGCTGGCTGAATTAACGGCATCCTCTCAAAATAAAAAGAGCAAGATGGAGACAGCCATGTACAAACGCCTGTTGGGATTCATCGGAATTGCTGCCTATTCTTATTCCCGGCAATTGCTGGCCTCTGATTCTGATGATGCTGCGAGAATACTTTTTATTTACAAAACCGCTGAGCCTGATAATTCTGAGGCTTGGTTACTTTCAGCAGCTTTTCAGGCCAGCAAAGGGAATGCTAACCAGGCATTAAATGATTTTCACATGGCAGAATCAAAAGGTTTTAAAAACTTTTCCCGGCTCGATGAGTTTCCTTCATTGAGAAGTCTGGTTTTTCGATAAACTATGTTAAAATCAAAATCATGAATTTATTGTCAGAAGAAATTGAAGCGTATGCAGCACTGTTTACCGAGGATGAATCTCCTGTATTAGCAGAGCTAAATCGTGAGACACAAGCTCACATCATTCAGCCAAGAATGCTTTCAGGTCATCTGCAGGGAAGGCTGCTGTCGCTTTTTAGTAAACTTGTAAAACCCAAACTGATTTTAGAAATCGGCTCTTTTACGGGATATTCAGCATTATGCCTTGCTGAAGGGTTACAGCCAGATGGCCTTTTACATACCATTGACATTGATGAAGAACGGGAAACCATTATTACGAAATACATTAAAAAAGCCCAAGCTGAAAATAAAATCTGCCTGCATATTGGAGATGCTAATTCAATTATCCCCAAAATTAAAGGAACTTTCGATCTTGTTTTTATTGATGCCGATAAAGTAAACTATATCAATTACTTCAATCTGGTGGCAAACAGGATCAATGCCGGTGGGCTAATTATTGCAGATAATGTTTTATGGAGCGGCAATGTACTTAAGCCCATTAATCAACAAGATGAAGAGACGCAGATTCTGACTCGGTATGTCAGGTTGGTTAAGAATGATAAACGATTTCAGTCCGTATTACTGCCGATTCGTGATGGTTTAATGATTGCTTTCAAAAGGTAAAAAATCCTGATGTTGTTTATCCGGAACCAAATTATCCGGACTTTGATGCAGGCTGAATAATGATTATTAGATACGCAGAATACCGGTAAATAAAACATACCGGGATCAATAAATCAGGCTTCCTGCGGAACAACCGGAGCAGCAGACAGTATTTCTTCGCTGGTTCCGTCAGTATACTGTTCAAAATTCTTAATAAACTGACCGGCAAGCTCAACTGCTTTCCGGTCGTAAGCTGCTTTATCCTTCCAGGTTGTTCTTGGATTTAAAACTTCAGATGGCACATTCGGACAGGTTGCAGGATATTTCAGGCCGAAGACCGGTAAGGTTTCATATTTAACGCTATCCAGTTCACCATTAATAGCTGCTGAAATCATAGCCCGGGTAAGATGAAGCTTCATTCTTTCACCTACACCATAAGTACCACCTGTCCAGCCGGTATTAACCAGCCAAACATTCACTTTACCTTTTGATATTTTTTTGCCAAGCAATTCTGCATAACGTGCAGGATGTAATGGCAGAAACACCTTTCCAAAACAAGCTGAAAAGGTTGTTGTAGGTTCTTTAATTCCCACTTCGGTCCCGGCAACCTTAGCCGTATATCCTGAAATAAAATGATACATTGCCTGCTCATTGGTTAATTTTGATATTGGAGGTAACACACCGAACGCATCACAGGTAAGAAAGAATATATTCTTAGGAGGACCACCCATACTGGATTCTACCGCATTCTCAATAAAGTGAATTGGATAAGCAACGCGGGTATTTTCTGTCTTTGAGACATTGTCATAATCCACAGTGGTAGTGCCCGGGTAGAACTCAGTATTTTCTATTAATGCTCCAAACCGGACCGCATTAAAAATCTGGGGTTCCTTCTCTTTAGACAGATTGACACATTTAGCATAACAGCCTCCTTCAAAATTGAATACCGACTCATCACTCCATCCATGTTCATCATCGCCAATCAAAGCGCGGTGGGGATCTGCACTTAAAGTGGTTTTACCAGTACCGGATAAACCAAAGAACAAGGCAGTGTCGCCCTTCTCACCTATGTTAGCTGAACAATGCATTGACAATACTCCTTTATGATGAGGAAGAATATAATTCAAGACCGAAAAAATTCCCTTTTTGATTTCACCGGTATAACCTGTACCCCCGATAATCACCATCTTTTTGCTGAAATTAATTGCAGCAAAATTGTGCTGTCTGGTGTTATCGAACTTCGGATCCGACCTGAATCCTGGTGCGTTAATGATGACCCAATCAGGCTGTTGTGTCTTAATTTCTTCAGTTGTTGGCCTTAAAAATAAATTGTAGGCAAACAAATTATGCCAGGGTGTTTCTGTAACTACACGAAGATTTAACCGGTAACGCGGGTCTGCACATGCATAACAATCACGAACATAAACTTCACGATTGGTAAAATAAGCACACAATCTTTTATGCAGATGATCAAATGTTTCTGAGTTAAGTTTAATATTAATATCACCCCACCAGACTGATTTCTCAGTTTCATTATCACAGACGGTAAATTTATCTTTGGGTGCCCGGCCTTTGAACTCACCGGTATCAACAGCCAAAGCACCTGTATCCGTCAATTCACCCTGACCAAGAATTATTGTTTCTTCAACTAATTCAGCAGGGGAGAGATTCCAGAATGCTGAATCAACATTTTGTAAACCTATATCAGCCAGATTTGCTGAAGGATTTTTCAATCCGAATTCATTCATATTATTGATTTTGATTGCAAAGTAAAATAAAATTTAGTAGGTAGTCTGCCTACCTCATATTCCGGCATTGTTCATATTCAGAAATACGAATCAGTGAAGACCCTTTCAGCCGGTCTTTCATTCCGCTGATAAATTGTGCTGACAAGGATGAATCCATTTCATCCAGTCTGAAACAGAAATCAACTTCACCTTCTCTTCCCCATGGGACAGAAAGATAACTGACATTCATACCCTTGTTCTTTCTCCATTCATCTATATATTTATCAAATTGTTCTTGAGCAGCAAGATCTGTTCCTTCACCAATACTGATAAAGGAAACAATAAGGCGCCATTTTGTTTGTTTGAGCTTGTCTTTCATTTCAACTGACTGAACACTCTCTGAGGGTCCGGCATCCAGTGAGCTATAGTCTGTGATTTGACGTTCGGGATTGTTGGCAGTTTCAGTATCTCCCAGCTTTGTGGTTTTGCATCCTCCTGCAAAAACAACAAGAATTAAAAGTAAATACGTTAATTTCATTTTGTTATTTTGTTAAGTGTCTGGTCTCAATCAGGTTTTTTTGTTCGAGCTTTTTAAGGACAAATTCCAGTTGTTCGTTTTCATCTAAATGGGTGTTGTTTAATTCAATAGCGTCCTTGGCTTTTCGAAGCGGACTAACTTTTCTGTTAGTATCCTCATAATCCCGTTCGGTAATATTTTTTAATATTTCATTATAAGAAGTATTAACTCCCTTTTCTTTCAATTCCTGAAATCTTCTTTTAGCCCTGATTCCAACTTCTGCCGTCATGAATATTTTAAAATCAGCATGTGGGAATACCGTTGTTCCGATATCTCTTCCATCCATAACAATTCCGCCCTTTTTACCTAATCCTTGCTGAATGGTAACAAGTTTCTCCCTCACTTCTTTAATAGCACTAACATGACTGACCCATTTTGAAACTTCCAGGTTACGGATTTGATTTTCTATATTTTGACCATTCAATACAATTTCAGATCTACCGCTTGCACGATTAATTTGAAATGCAATTTCAACCGGTTGTAGAATCTCAGAATAGTCATAATTCAGTACATCAAGTTCATCAGCCAGCGGAACAGGAATTTTATTTTCCAGGAAATACCAGGTTATTCCTCTGTACATAGCTCCTGAGTCGACATAAATGAGTTGAAGGCGGGCTGCCAGTGCTTTGGCCAATGTACTCTTACCACAGGAAGAATATCCATCAATTGCAATAATGAGATTGGTTTTCATTTTGTAGCAAACAAAAATGAATTGTTGCAAAATTAGCGAAGTCTTCTCATCAAACAGCGATTCAGCTAACTGAATTACATTTGCATCTCAATTTATGAATTGTCATCCCACTGTTGCTTTCCATACATTAGGCTGTAAACTGAATTATACTGAAACCGGTGCAATAGCTAAAGAGTTTGAAAAAGCAGGATATAATAAGGTATCGTTTGACGGATCTGCTGATGTTTATGTGATTAATACCTGCTCGGTTACTGAGAATGCTGATAAAGAGTGCAAAACCATGATAAACCGGGCAATGAAGAAAAATCCGGATGCATTTATTGCTGTTATCGGCTGTTATGCCCAGCTTAAGCCTGAAAAGATTGCAGGTTTTGATGGTGTAGATATGGTTGTAGGTGCCAGCAGTAAATTTAGTTTTATTCAGGAGATTAAACTAAAGAAGAATGACAAAGCGGTTATCATGTCATGCGATATTGAATCGGTTGAGAAATTTATAGCAGCCCATTCAGACGAGACAAGAACCCGGGCTTTTCTTAAAATTCAGGACGGATGTGATTACAACTGCTCGTATTGCACCATACCACTTGCCCGAGGTAAAAGCCGCAGTAACTCCATCAGCAATATTCTGAAAGAAATTGATGAGCTTGCTCTGCGAGGTGTGAAAGAAGTTGTTCTTACCGGAGTAAATATTGGAGATTTCTATTATTATGAAAATGAAAAAAAGATCTCTTTCACCGACTTGCTTCATGAATTAGAAAAATCAGATGGAATTGAAAGATTCAGAATTTCTTCCATTGAACCCAATTTAGTCAGCGATGAAATCATCAGATTTGTTGCTCAGTCAAAAAAATTCATGCCTCACTTTCATATTCCGCTGCAAAGCGGTTCAGACCGGATACTGAACCGGATGCGAAGAAGATACCGTTCAGGCTTGTATGCCTCTAAAGTTGAGAAAATTAAAAGTCTTATACCCTATGCAGCAATTGGAGGCGATGTCATTACCGGTTTTGCAGGTGAAACAGAAGAAGATTTCCAACAGACTTATAATTTCATTGAGAAGCTCGGCATGTCCTACCTTCATGTATTTACTTATTCGGAACGGGATCATACACATGCTCTTTTGCTTGACGGGGTAGTTCCTTACAGAGTCCGAAAGGAGCGGACAGCTAAATTAAGAGCATTATCTGAAAAGCTGAACCGGCAATTCAGAGAAAAAAATCAAGGCAGAAAACTAAAAGTGCTTTTTGAAAACTCAAATCACAATGGCCTGATGGAAGGATATTCAGAAAACTATATCCGTATTTCAGCTCCTTATGACGAAAATAAAGTCAACAGCATTATTGAAATTGAATATGAACCTGAAATGGCAGAATTATCCTGAAGGAAGACTTACTGTTATGACTTTTTATTGAATCTAAATCCTGAATTCTATTCATGTACCCGACCCTTTCTGATTTACTTTATGATCTGTTTGGAGTAACTATTCCACTTCCAATTCAGAGTTTCGGATTCATGCTTGCAATTTCCTTTTTGCTTGCTGCATGGACATTAACACTTGAACTAAAAAGAAAGGAACAGCAAGGATTGCTTACCCCTGTTATCCGGAAAACCCTCCAAGGAAAGAAACCATCATCAACCGATTACATCTTTTCCTTTATTGTGTGGTTTATTATTGGTTTTAAACTGGTTTATATCATTCTTAATTATTCTTCCTTTGTAGAAGACACTCAGGGAGTCTTGCTGTCGGCTAAGGGCAATATCCTGGCCGGACTGGCAGTTGCAATTGCAGGTGTTTATTCAAAATACCGAAGCTTGAAACAGAAAAAACAGCATGAGCCGAAATGGGTGGAAGAAAAAATTCACCCGTATCAGCTAACTGGTAACATAACCATGCTGGCAGCCGTTGCCGGCCTGATTGGTGCAAAGATTTTTCATAACCTGGAGAATTTAGATGAACTGATAAGTGATCCGGTTGGATCCCTACTCTCATTCAGTGGCCTTACCATGTACGGAGGATTGATTTGCGGTACGGCAGCAGTACTGTGGTATGGTAATAAAAACAAGATCAGTTGGAAACCATTAATTGACTCAGCCGCTCCGGGATTAATGCTGGCTTATGGAACAGGCCGTATCGGCTGCCACATCAGTGGTGATGGCGACTGGGGAATCGTAAATAACCTGCCCAAACCTGCTATTATTCCTGACTGGGCCTGGGCGTATAATTACCCGCATAATGTCATCAATGAAGGAATTCCGATTCCCGGATGTGCCGGCAGGCATTGCATGATGTTACCAGAAGCTGTATTCCCGACCCCTCTCTACGAAGCAATTACCTGTATTGTATTGTTTTTTATTTTATGGTTTTTAAGAAAGAAGATCCAAATTCCCGGCCTGCTCTTCTCAATTTATTTAATTATGAATGGTGTGGAACGGTTTTTCATTGAAAAAATCAGGGTAAACACGCAGTATCATATTTTCGGCCATGGTATCACTCAGGCAGAGATAATTTCGGTTTGTCTTTTTATTGCAGGTGTGGCTGGAATCTGGTATTTCAGAAAAACTAAAAGCATGATTGCAACATGACCCGTCAACTTTGTGACCAGGTAATCAGAATTGCTGAACTAGCAGGAAACTTTATTGCAGGTGAGCAAAATAAAATCCGTTCAGGTGATATTGAATACAAAGGGTTTAATGACCTGGTCAGCTATGTTGACCGTGAAGCAGAACGCATGATTGTTGAAGGATTAGCTCCTTTGATACCCGGTGCCGGTTTCCTAACTGAAGAAAATACCATTCGGCAGGCCAGTAACCAATTCAGATGGGTGATAGACCCCATTGACGGAACCACAAATTTCCTGCATGGTGTTCCATGCTATTGTGTAAGCATTGCCCTTCTGGAAAATTCAGAACTGATGCTGGGGGTAATCTATGAAATTAACCTGGATGAGCGGTTTTATGCATGGAAAGGGAGCCCTGCATACTTAAACGGGCAGACCATCCGTGTTACTACAATTCCTCAACTCAATAAATCCTTACTTGCAACCGGTTTTCCATACAACAACTTTGAACGCGTAGGTCCATACATGGAGGTCTTTGATTATCTGATGAAACATACGCATGGGCTTCGCAGGTTAGGCTCGGCAGCAGTTGATCTGGCCTATGTGGCAGCTGGCAGGTTTGAAGGATTTTATGAATATGGACTGAACCCATGGGATGTGGCTGCAGGTGCCTTTATTGTGCAGCAGGCTGGCGGAAAGGTCAGTGATTTCTCAGGCGGGCCTGGCTATCTGTTTGAGAAAGAGATTATTGCCTGTAACTATGAGATATTTGATGAATTACAAGGCATCGTCAGCTCTATATTCTACCGCTAATTATATCTGATTTTTTGCAAGGCCGACTGAAAATTGTCCCTTTTTCAGTTTACAAAATGGCTGAAAACTTTTTTGAATTATCAGCCATTAGAATTTCCATTTCCGGTTTCAGAAAGCTATCTTTGAAAAGTTAAGAAAATGCCCCTTATAAGTTGAAAATGAGTACAGAAACGATAGGAAACACCGTGACCAAACCCACCGAATATTCAGCTGATAGCATTCAAATTCTTGAAGGTCTTGAAGCCATCCGCAAGCGCCCGGCCATGTATATTGGCGATATTGGAATTAAAGGATTACACCATCTGGTTTATGAAGTAGTTGATAATTCCATTGATGAAGCACTGGCAGGTTATTGCAAAAACATTGACGTTGTCATTCAGAAAGATAATTCCATAACGGTAAAAGACGATGGCCGGGGAATCCCTACAGATATCCATCCAAAAGAAAAAAAATCAGCTCTCGAAGTTGTTATGACTGTGCTGCATGCCGGAGGTAAGTTTGATAAGGACACCTACAAAGTTTCCGGTGGCTTACATGGGGTTGGGGTTTCCTGTGTGAATGCCTTAAGTTCTTACCTAAAAGCAGAAGTTCACCGAAACGGAAAAATTTATGTTCAGGAGTATGAAAGAGGAAAGCCCCGAAGCGAAGTTAAAGAAATAGGTACAACTTCTGATCGTGGAACAATTGTTACCTTTAAACCGGATGAAATTATTTTCAGCAGCACCATTTATAATTATGACATTCTTGCTGCACGACTCCGTGAATTGTCTTTCCTGAATAAAGGAATACGGCTTACAATCAAAGATCTGCGAGAGCTGGACGAAAACGAAAATCCGGCCAAACAAGATAGTTTCTACAGCGAGTTGGGATTACGTGAATTTGTAAAATACATTGATTCCAACCGTGAAAAACTGATTCCTGAGCCTATTTACATGGAGACAGAGAAAACAGGCATCCCTGTTGAAATTGCTATGCAGTATAATACTTCATTTGCTGAGAATATTCACAGCTATGTAAACAACATCAATACCCATGAAGGTGGTACCCATCTGGCAGGATTCAGAAGAGCATTAACCCGCACCTTGAAGTCCTATGCTGAAAAAGCCGGATTTCTGGCTAAACTTAAATTTGAAATTGATGGTGATGATTTTCGGGAAGGATTAACCGCTGTTATTTCAGTAAAAGTAGCTGAACCGCAATTTGAAGGCCAGACCAAAACCAAACTCGGCAACAGTGAAGTTATGGGATCCGTTGACCAGGCTGTCGGAGACATGTTAAACAACTACCTTGAAGAAAATCCCAAAGAGGCAAAGACCATTGTCAATAAAGTTATTTTAGCTGCAACTGCCCGGCATGCAGCTCGTAAAGCCCGCGAGCTGGTTCAGAGAAAAGGGGCTCTTTCCGGAACCGGCCTTCCCGGAAAACTTGCTGACTGTTCTGAACGAGATCCGGAGCGGTGCGAGATCTTCCTGGTTGAAGGAGACTCGGCAGGTGGAACTGCCAAACAGGGGCGAGACCGTAACTTCCAGGCTATTCTTCCACTGAGAGGAAAAATTCTCAATGTAGAAAAGGCAATGGAGCATAAAATTTATGAGAACGAAGAAATCAGGAATATTTTTACTGCTTTGGGGGTTTACCGTGATGATAAGCAGGAAGGAAGACCGCTGGTTCTCGACAAGCTCCGCTATCATAAAATTGTGATTATGACGGATGCGGATGTGGATGGTAGTCACATTACAACATTAATACTTACATTCTTCTTCCGTCACATGAAAGAACTGATTGAAGAAGGTTATATCTATGTTGCTACTCCACCCCTATTCCTTGTTAAAAAAGGTAAAGATGAAATTTATTGCTGGAATGATGACCAGCGTATAGCAGCTATTAAACAATTAGCACCTGAAGGTAAAGAATCAACTGTAGCTGTTCAGCGATATAAAGGGTTGGGAGAAATGAATGCTGAGCAATTGTGGAACACTACCATGAAACCCGATAGCCGGACACTCAGGCAGGTGACAATTGACAGTGCTGCAGAAGCAGACCGTATTTTTTCCATGTTGATGGGTGATGATGTGCCGCCCCGAAGAGAATTTATTGAGAAAAATGCACGGTATGCCAACATTGATGCGTGATTGTCATGGAATGTGTTGTAAGCGGAATCAGACCTACTGGCAGGCTCCATCTTGGAAATTATTTTGGAGCATTAAGAAACTTCCTCAGTATGCAGGAGAAACATCAATGTTTTTTCTTCATAGCTGATTATCACTCACTCACAACCCACCCTACACCCGTTAATCTAAGGGAGAATGTAAAGACAGTCTTAGCTGAATACCTGGCCTGCGGACTGGATCCTGATAAATGTACACTTTACATTCAAAGCGATCTGCCACAAACAGCTGAACTCTATCTGTTGCTGAATATGAATGCTTATGTTGGTGAACTGGAAAGAGCTACAACTTTTAAAGATAAAGTAAGACAGCAGCCTGATAATGTTAATGCCGGATTACTCACTTACCCGGTATTAATGGCTGCTGATATTCTGATTCATCGGGCAACTAAGGTTCCTGTCGGAAAAGACCAGGAGCAACACCTGGAAATGACGCGTACGTTTGGAAATCGTTTCAACCGGTTATACAAAACAAATATTTTCCCTGAACCTGTTGCTTTTAATTTCGGTAACCAGTTAATAAAAGTTCCCGGGCTTGATGGATCGGGGAAAATGGGAAAGTCGGAAGGCGAAGGAAATGCGATTTTTCTGAATGATCCTGCTTCTGTTATCCGGAAAAAAGTAATGAGGGCTGTTACTGATTCGGGACCAACAACTCCCCATTCTCAAAAACCTGCTGCAATTGAAAATCTGTTTTCACTCCTAAAACTTGTTTCATCAGATGAAACCTATCGGTTTTTTGATGATCAATATAATAACTGCAGTATTCGTTATGGTGATTTGAAAAAGCAACTGGTAGAAGACATTGTTATGTTTACTTCACCGATTTCAGAGAAAATCAAGGCTGTTGAATCAGATTCAGAATTATTAGCCAGAGCCATCCGAACCGGAAAAGAGAAAGCCCATGCCAGTGCAAATGAAACTATGAAGGAAACCCGAAAGGCTATTGGATTTTCAATCTGATTTTTCTCCTCCTGACAGCCAGGACTTATCCAACTTAGAAAATGAAATTTATTTGCACTTTCACACCTTGAAACTTATTACTGATGAAAGTGCTCAAGATTGCATTACTGTTACTGGTAACCGTCATCCTGTCTGTATTCCTAATTCTGGGAGTTATTCTCTACCAAACTAAACCTGTTTATGAAGGAAAGATATATCTAAATAGCCCTGCTGACTCTGTTTCGATCCATTTTGATGAGTATGGTATCCCTCATATTTCGGCACATTCAGCACATGATGCTTATTATGCGTTGGGATACGTTCATGCAAGTGAGCGATTGTTTCAAATGGATTTACTCAGAAGGGCTGGCAGCGGCAGGCTATCTGAACTATTCGGAAAAGAGTTTACTTCTATTGATGCATTCTTCAGAACCATTGGAATCAATGAAAATGCAATTCAATCAGAGAAGCAATTCTACCTGGAGGCTGACCAAGACTTGCAACTTGAAACCCTTGCTTATTTAGATGGAATCAATGAATTCATCCGTTCGGGTAAGACCCCGCCCGAATACCTTCTGCCAGGCATTCATAAAGAAGAATTCACACTACGGGATATTTTTAACATTATCGGATATATGGCTTTCTCATTTGCAGAAGGAATCAGGACTGATCCTATTCTAAATCAAATTTATGCTGCTAATGGAATTGACTATTTAGACCAGATAGTCTATACCGATTCACTCACAAAGGATCCACAAAAAGTCTCTGTACCGCTAATGATCTCCTTGATTGAAAATGGCATTACTGCTCCTTTCAGAGGAAGCAATGCTTGGGCGGTGGCATCTGACCGGTCAGCATCAGGAAAGCCTTTGTTTGCTAACGATACCCATATTGGTTACTCACAGCCCTGTGTCTGGTATGAAGCCCATCTGGAATATCCCGGAATGAACTTGTATGGGAACTTTCTTGCCGGTTTCCCTTTTCCGCTGATTGGTCATACAAGACAACATTCTTGGGGCCTTACCATGCTTGAAAATGATGATATTGATTTTTATACTGAAACCCTGAACCCGGATGATTCCACACTTTACCTTGCCGGTAAGAACTGGAAAAAATTTGAAATCCGTAATGAAATTATTAAACGAAGAAATGCACCTGATACGATTGTTGTCGTTAAGTTAACCCGTAATGGAGCTGTTATTAATAATGTGATAGAATCAGTGAAAGGTTACGTGTCAAATCCGGTTACATTGTGGTGGGTATTCAACCACTTTCCCAATCAATCGCTTACTGCCAGCCGGCTCATGGTCCATGCTTCTTCACCGAAAGAAATGAGCTATGCCTGCAGCCTGATTGCTGCACCCGGGCTAAATGTCATTTATGCAGATACTTCAGGGAATATCGGCTGGTGGTCAGCCGGTAAAATGCTTAAACGCAAACCAAGTGAAATTTCAAAAATTTTTAAAGATGGAAGCAAAGACGAAAATCTTAAGCTCGAATTTGCCGAATTTTCTGAAAATCCCCATGAAGTGAATCCCGAACGTGGATTTGTTTTCTCTGCCAACCGGCTTTCGGACAGTCTACTTACCGTTTATCCGGGCTACTATGCTCCGTCTGACCGGACTTTAAGAATAAAGAAACTGCTTTCTGAAAAGGAAATATTTACACTTGAGGATATGAAACGAATTCAAAATGATGTTGTGAATGAAACTTATAGTTCCATTTCGCAGCGCTGGGCAAAAGAAATTGCAGCTTTGAATCTGGCTAAAACAGAAAATGAAAAATCGTTTCTTTCAATTTTAAAAGACTGGAAGGGAGAACACGAATTGAGATCTCAGGGACCGGTTGTATTTTACAAGCTGCTATCAGAGATTCTTGAAAGAACGATGTCAGACGATATGGACTCTGCTTCTTATGTGGCATTTAAAACATCCCATACCATGAAAGAAGCCTATCCTCAATTCCTGTTTAATGACATTTCACCCTGGTGGGATAACAGGCATACAACTGCTGTTCAAGAAACCAGGACAATGATTCTGGAGGAAGCATTCCAAGCGGCAGTCAGGCAACTTGAGAACCAATTAGGTCTCCATCCGGAAAACTGGCGATGGGAAAAAGTACATACACTGACTCATTCACATGCTCTTGGAAAAGTAAAACCACTTAATCACATACTTAATATTGGGCCATTTGCTGTGCGAGGTGGAAATGAGACCCTGAGTAATTCCGGATTCCCGGTTACATCAGACGGGAACTATCATGTAAGTTATGGACCCGCCATGCGTATTGTTATAGATATGGCAGATGTTGAGAATGCCAGCAGTATTTTGCCAACCGGGCAATCAGGAAATTTTCTCAGCCCCTATTACAGTGATCAGGCTTCTCTCTACAATTTGGGGAAATACAGAAAAATGTTATTCAATCAATCTGAAATCAGCCGGTTGAAACATAAGCTTATCTTAATTCCGGTAAATAACAGATAACACGAAACAAATGCGACTGCCTGAGCTTGATTTCATAAGAGGAATTGCTATTATTCTGGTTATCTTTTTTCATTTCCCGGTTGAACCCTTTTTGTCTAAAATCGGCTATACTGGCGTTGACCTGTTCTTTGTTTTAAGTGGCTTTCTGATCTCAGGATTGCTTTTTAGTGAGAGAGATAAATACGGGGATGTAAAACCGCTAAGATTCCTAATCAGGCGAGGTCTGAAAATCTATCCGCTTTTTTATTTTTTCATGGTTGTTTCTTTATGTTCATTCTGGTTTTATGGTGAACATTTTTCTATACTTCACCTGATTGGAGAATTAACTTTTACAAGAAATTATCTTGGAGGAATCTGGGTTCATACCTGGTCTTTATGTGTTGAAGAACATTTCTATTTTACAATTGCATTAATTATGCTTTTTAGCGAGAATAAATTCTGGAATAATAAGCATAAAGTGAACGGAGTATTTATTGCTCTTTTTGTTTTCAGCACTATGCTTGAATTATTTAATGTCTTGCTTGAAAACATTTACGGTACCAATTATTTTTTCAATGTCTGGGCAAGACGTGTTCAGACGCAGTATGTTTTTGACTCACTTTTGTATGGTGTCTTTATCTCCTACCATTACCGTTATAACAGGGCTAACCTCCAGCAGTTTCTGCACAAGTACCGGTTTGTACTGTTTATTGTTTCACTGATGATTGCTCTAATAGCACCCCTGGGGCGTACACCCTTCTTCAATCCAATTAAGGATGTTTTGCTGTATGTTTCCTATGGCAATATTATGTTGCTTATGGTGACCGGGGAGATCAGCATTCGAAAGCTTCAATTCTCAACATATTCAAAATGGTTTTTCAATATGATCTGTACAATCGGGGTTTACTCCTATTCGATTTACCTGTTTCATGTCTTTGTTCGGGATAAAATCATTGAGAAGCACGAACTTTTGTACACTTCATCCTATGCTTTTCTGATTTATTTTGTGACGTCCGTAGCTTTTGGAATTCTTTCTGCCAGGCTGGTAGAAATTCCCTCACTGAAACTCAGAGACCGTTATTTCCCGTCAAGAAGTCAGAAAAATATTTTTCTTCAATCCCAAAAAGCCGGATCAGGGCTTGACAACTCTGACAGTCCGGGTCATACCGTTTTTCATTAATAATCTTACAGCATATACTCCAGGGTTTAGTTGTGTAGTATTTATTTCATTATAACCTGAATGCGTTAAATGCTGCTGGATAACAATTCTTCCGGAAACATCCAGAATCTGAATCAGCTGTGGCAACTGATCTTCCGGTTGAATCACAGTTGACAGATATGTATTAAATACAGTCGGGGTCACACTAAGTCCGGTATGAGTCTGTAGTTCATTTACTGACAATGGACTTTCAACTACTTCAAATTTGTCAAACCCGCCTTCAACTACATTGAAAACCGGTCCCCAGTCGGCCGTTTCAACAACCAGTTGCATATTGGCAGTTGGGGTCATCAGTGAGTCAATATTAAAACTTCTTGCCATCCATGTGCTGTTACCGGGTGTATTATTTAAAATTGTTTCAAGGGTAACTGTTGAGATTCCATTAGTCAGTTTAACGGTCATTGTATCATCTGGCGGGCCACCTCCGTTATTGCCAATATTAGTAAACCAGCGGTAATACTTAACAACCGGATTAGTATAGGTTAAGGCATCAAAAACAGGTGACATCAAGATAGTATTTCCATTATCCACATCAGAGTCCCATGCTCCGCCTCCGTCATTATCTGTTACAAAGGCTATATCCCCGCAATCAGAAGATACATCCGAGCCGGGATTGGCTGGTGTGCCTTGCAGCGAAGTTCCGACCGGTATGCCTCTTTCCCAACTGTTTGAAGAACTACCGCTTACTGACCATCCAAATTCAAAAACAAAATCATCATAATAGCCTTTATCCAGTGTAATGGTGACTGGCTGATTTCCGGTAAGATTCTGATTATCACAATTTGTTCGCCATCCCCATTGACCGGCAGTTATATCATAGGATGCAGCTATAAAGTTGCTGAATATGAAATTGCCATTCGCATCTGCAACTCCATTATACTGATACTGCGCATTTGAAATAGATACATGGGCGTTCGGAATAGGGTTAAGCGTTCCTGCTTCAACTACCTGGCCTAAAAGCACAACCATTGATACCGGTACAAGTTCAATATCAAGAATGGTAACATTACCGTTAGTCAGGCTTACACCCTGAATGGTTTTTGTAACATATCCAGCCTTTGAAACCGTTACTGTATAATTACCTACCTGCGGAGTTCCGGTTTTGTACTCACCTGTAATATTAGAATTTGCAGCAAGTGACAGGGAGGTAATCTCAACTTTTGCATTATTCAATGGACTACCGGTAACACTATCAGTTACTGTACCTTCCAGATAGCATGCTCGAATATAATCGGGTGTAAGCACAAACAGTCCGTTATTAATATCAGAAGCTACAATGGTATGTGAAGGCAGAAAGGCATAAACACCCCAGCAACCGTTGAAGCCTGAACCTGTTCCCTGTGAATAGGTATCATAACTGGCTACCTGAACCATATTCTCCGGTCGTGTTACATCGTTAATGATAACTCCGTCTTTATACCAGGAAGTAACCGTAAACTCACCTCCGTTGGTTTGAATTACATGAACATTATGAACAATTGATTGAGAACCGGGAGTGGTTTGGAAGCGGTCAACTTCCTGGATATTCTGTAAGTCCGAGATATCATAAGCTACCAGATAGGAATCACTCACTTCATCAGTTGTAAAAACATACTTACTGTTTTGGGTAAGCCAGCTATTATGAGTAAACTGTCCCGGTGTTACCTGAGAAGCAAGCATTACCGGATTTGCCTTATTTGAACAATCATAGATCCGCAATTCACCGGCATAAATGTGGCAAGCATAGAGGGTATCATTTCTCACATAACCATCATGTACATAGCTGCTGCTGTTACCAATTGTTGGGGTATGACCAAGATAATCAGGATTCCAAGGGTCATTATTCAAATCACAGATAATGGTTGCCCCGTTAAAAAGATTGCTGCCATGCAGATATACATATCCGTTATCAATAAATAAGGTATGCATAGTATTCAACTGATTAGTGATTGAACCATTTCCCTTCCAGGTTTTCACCTGAACCGAATCGGGAAGATACTCCAGATTAATAATCTGCAACCCGCTGTTCCCGGCTTCTGTTGTAACATAAGCATAATGGTTAAATGTCTGAACTTCACGCCAAGCTGACTGCGGCCCGTTAACCTGGAATATTATATTTGGGTTATCAGGATCACTGACATCCACTATAGACAGACCATCATACCAGCCAACCAGTGCATATTCAGTACCCTGGCTATCCACATATCCTCCAATATTCGAAAGGTCATTACTGTAGGGAAGATTGGCACGTAATGTAAGATTCAAATTTTGAGCCTTGCCTACCAGTATAAAAATGCAGCAAGCAAGCATAAGTATTGTTTTTTTCATAAAGTAACAGCGTTGTAATTTTTTAAGGATGTCAAAAGTAATATGTCTGAACAAGGAGTGGACACTTTTTTACATTATTTTCAATTCATACCGGAAGGACAGAGCTATTTTTGCGCAATAAGGCTGTGTAAAAGGAATCACACTTACTTTCCCATCCTCTAAGAAGTTTTGATTGAATCAGTTCATATCCCTTATTTTGAATGTACTCAGTCATTCCTTCATTTTCATCACTAAAAACCGAGCAGGTTATATAAAGAAGCAAACCTCCCTGTTTAAGGCAAGGATCGACACTGTCAATAATTCTGTGTTGCTTGTCAGTAAAGTCATGAATTGCATTTGGCCTGAAGAAGTGAAGTTGTTCGGGTGACCGGGCCCAGGTCCCCGATCCGGTACAGGGTACATCGGCAATAATTCCGTCAAACTTAGTTTTCAATTTTCCAGGAGCATTATCAGCAATCAGATCAAGATTCAGAATTTCCGGGCGATCAAACCCTGCCGCTTTCATTCTCTGGGAGGCATTTTCAAGAACAGATTTCCGTGAATCGGAAAGTAAAATCAGATTGTTAGGGAACTTTTCCTTAAACAGCAGGCTTTTCCCTCCTGCTCCGCAACAGCAGTCCCACCAGAATTCTGAGGGTGCCAATTCAGGCAGCAGATTAAGTGTTTGTTGTGAGTTCCTGTCCTGGATTACAAATTTTCCATTTACAAAACTATTCAAAAAAGTAAGCTTAACAGCAGGTTCAAAACTCAGGCAATTCTGATCATCCTTACAACCTGTAAATTCAATTTTATTCTCTTGAAGTTCCTGCAACACTTGTTCCATTTCATTTTTCCTGATCCGCACAAAAACAAGCGGTTGTTCCAGAAGGCTCCAGCCGTAATCGGATGCTGTTACTCCTTTTGAGAGTATGTCAGGATATGGAAAAACCATGTTTTCATCCAGGCTGATATGATGTTTCCTCAACAAGTTAAATTTCTCGGCTATTGTTTTCAGGAAGTCTTCTGGCTTAATAAATTCAAACTGTGATCTGACACCTTTAATCAGGTAGTTTTCATCAGTTCCCTGCAGAAAGACAGACAACATGAGCACCTCTTCAGGATCAGAGATATTCAGAAACCTTCCAGTTCTGAAAAAAGAATAAATAATCCGGCTGAACCGTCTTCTGTCATTAACTCCCATGTTTTTATGGGTCTTAAAATAACCCTTCAGACTGTCATTTAATGGTGTTACTTCGTCAAAAAATTTCAGAAAATCAGATGCTCTTTCAAATAATAAGGCTTCTTTTGTCTTAATCATATGTTGCAATTATGCAACATTTTCTATTTTTATGCAATGCTTTCTAAATTGAACTTTGAGCTTTTTGAATCCAAGGATCTTTCCCTGACCGTTCTTTCTATTGCTGAGGTTGTATTAATATTTTTAATCGCCTACTTATTGTCAAAACTGATTCGTAAAATACTCATCAGCCATGCAAAACGTAAAAAGCCGGCTTATGTAGGACAGTATAATTCACTGACTCAGCTGATTAAATACTTTATTTATGCAATTGCTCTTTTTCTCAGTCTTTCAGCAATTGGACTGAATCTCGCCATCTTAACTGCCGGGTCGGCAGCTATTCTTGTCATTATCGGATTTGGACTCCAGCATATCTTCCATGATTTTGTAAGTGGAATTATTATCCTGTTTGAAGGCATCCTTAAAGTAGGAGACATTGTTGAGATTCAGTCTTCGGTTGTGAGAGTAAAACATATTGGTTTGCGAACCTCACATATTGAAACCCGGAACGGGATTACTATTATCATTCCAAATTCAAAGTTAGTTTCAGACAGCGTTATTAACTGGAGCCACCAGACATCAGACCATGCACGTATCAATATTCGTTTTTCAGTTGATATAAATACAGACATTCACTTGCTGCGAAACGTATTGCTGGAGTTATCTGCCGGTCAGAAAGATATACTCACCAAGCCAGTTCCGAAAGTCAGGTTCTCTGATTTTAATGAGTCAGGTTTTGTATTTGATTTACAAGTCTGGACTTCTAACCTGTTTGCAGTTGAAACCGTCAAAAGCAATCTACGATTCCGGATTATTGAAGAATTCAGAAAAAATAATTTTAAGATTTCCTTCCCTCACCGTCAGCTTGATTGTAATGTATGGGACAGCAAATAATGATTTCAGCACCGGATTGTTTATTATAATTTAATAATCTGTGACTCCCGGCTGCAGGTTCATGATAAATTTGGCCTGATATGTTTGTTCTGAAAATTAAAGGTAAAGCCCGGATTCCTGATTATGTTCAACTGAGATCTGATGATTTTACTTTAATTGCATACTTCCGGCTTGACCGGCCTGAAAAGGCACTGGCAAAAATCGGTTTGGCCGGACATGAATCAGAAATCCTGGAGGATCTGCAAAAAATTCCTTTTGGAAAAATAACTCCGGTTAACTGGAATAACAAATAATAAAATGACCGAATCAAAGAATGAAACAGTAATTCAACTTGATCATGTAGAGGTATTCAACAAAAATAATCTTATTCTGAGTGATGTGTCGCTAAATGTCAGTAAAGGTGAGTTTGTTTATCTCATAGGTAAGACCGGCAGCGGTAAAAGCAGTCTGTTGAAAATGCTTTATGGTGAATTAAAACTCAATCAAGGCAGCGGGTTTATTGCGGGCTTCCAACTCTCAGGACTTAAATCAGGTCAGATTCCTCAGCTTAGACGAAAACTTGGAATTGTATTTCAGGATTTTCAGTTATTAACAGACCGTTCAGTGGGTGAAAATCTTGAATTTGTACTCAAAGCAACCGGCTGGAAAGACCTGCTTGAAAGAAGTGACCGAATTAATGAAGTCCTGGGACTGGTCGGACTTTCAACCAAAGGGTTCAAAATGCCCCATGAACTCAGTGGTGGTGAGCAGCAACGTGTGGTTATTGCCCGTGCTTTATTAAACAAACCGGATATAATACTCGCAGATGAACCCAGTGGTAATCTTGATCCGGAAACTACGGATGAAATCATGAACTTGTTGCACGATATTACCAAAACAGGAACGGCAACCATCATGGCTACCCATAATTATTCGCTGATTGAGAAATTCCCCGGGAGAGTAATTGTTTGTGAATCAGGAAAAGTTTTTTCAAAAAATTAGTCCTGTTTGTACTTAATTGCACATTAACTTTCAATAGCTAAAAAGATTTGTTACTCCAGTCTGTTCCTGAAACAGCAGAGTATGCTTTAAATTATAAAAGTGCAGCATCCATAGTAATATTGGTATTGAGCACTTTGCTGACCGGGCAGTTTGCCTTTGCCTCTTGAGCACATTCTTGAAACTTCTCAGCAGTTATTCCGGTAATTTTTGCCCGAACAACCAGGTGTGAATTATCAATCACTCCGTTATCGAGATTGATGGTACAGGTTGTTTCTATCTTTTCAGGAGTGAACCCTGCTGCACCAAGTACAAAACTCAGCTTCATAGAAAAGCATCCGGCATGAGCCGAGGCAATTAATTCTTCGGGATTTGTTCCGGTTTTATCGCCAAAACGGGTATGCCAGCTGTAGGGCTGATCAACAAAGGACTTACTCTGAGTTGAAAGATTTCCACTTCCTTCTTTTCCTGAACCGTTCCAAACGGCTGTTCCTGTACGTTTCATAGTTTATTATTTTTAAGGCTGACAAAAATAGATTTTCATTTCAATGCTTGAAAAAGAAATTATTTTTTTTCATCCGGGTAATTAGCCGGATTAAGTGCATTCCTGTTCCAGTCTTTCAGAAAAGCAGCAACCTTTTCAACATCATAACTTTCCTTGCCATCTTCCAGAAACCAGCTTGACTGGGTATGAATCCGCTCTCCGTTCATATCTACTATAACAAATACCGGAAATCCAAATCGTTGAGGATAGCCTAAGGCTGACAGTATTTCGAGATTTTTATTTTCTTTACTGTAATTCAGATGCATAACTACAAAATCGGCAGTCATCAATGAATCTAATGCAGGATGACTTTTAATAAAATCATGAAAGCGGTAACACCATTTGCACCAGTTACCTCCTATCTGAATTAATACATGCTTATTTTCGGCTGCTGCTTTTGAAACAGCAGTTGCCAGCTCAGTAACTCCATTTGCTTCAGGATTATACAAGAGCTCACGTTTTTGCTGGCCAAATACAGGAAGAGCTATTGATGTAACAATCAATACAAGAAATATTTTTTTCATGATTCAGAGAGTGCGGTCTGTAACTGTTATTTTAATTCCATCTGTTTCTAAAATTGTAACCGGTGTTCCTTTTGGAATAAAATAAGATTCGGCAACAGCTGAATAGACCTTACCCTGAATCATAATTTTACCCGAAGGACGGAGATCAGAATATGCAATTGCTTTCATGCCTGCTGTAAATTCTGCTCCGGCAGCTGTACTGAATCCATGTTCAGCTTTCATTTCATCCTGAAGTATCAGTCGTCCGAAAAGACGGCTTTTAATCAATCGTCCACCAAATACAAACATCAGGATAATGGATAAGGTGATTGAGGCCAGCACTGTTGTAACCGAGCTGTAAATATTCTTTGCCGGTGCAAATGTGAAATCAAAACCTTCATTGGGAAGTAACGTAAGAATAAATCCGAGCATCACCAGAGCAATTCCTGAAACACCCGAAACGCCAAAACCGGGAATAACAAAAATCTCAAGTGCAATCAATACAAATCCGGCCAGAATCACCAGCACTTCCCAGTTTGAAGCCAGCCCTTCCAGATAGAGTGGAGCAAAATACAACAGGGCAGCAACACAGGCAGCAATTAGTGGGAAACCAACTCCGGGGGTTTGCATTTCAAAATAAATTCCTCCAATAATTACCAGAATCAGCATACCACTGATTGCCGGATTCATCAGCCAATTGATAATCTTATCAATCGTTCCGGAATGATATTCAATAACCTGAGCATCCCCAAGAGATTCGGCAGCTAACACCTCCGGGAGTGTTTCGGCCATTCCATCACAGTACCCATTCGCTAATGCTTCACTGGCAGTAAAGGTGAGAACCTTGCCTGAATCGTTAATTCCAGGAATATAAGTCCGCGGATCTACCATTGCTTCTGCAATCTTAGGATTCCGGCCTCTCTTCTCAGCAGTGCTGCGCATCATACTCCGCATATAGGATTGATACTTATCCGGCAACGCCTTGGCCGCCTGGTCAACTACGGTAGCAGCACCAATACTGGAACCTGAACGCATATAGATCCGGTTACAGGCAATGCTGATTAAAGCTCCGGCACTGGCTGCATTATTATCAATAAATACAATGCTTGGAATGGAACTGTTCAGCAAGGCAGTCCTGATTGAATCAGCTGCATCCAACATTCCTCCGTAGGTGTTAAGATCAATGATTACATAATCTGCTTTGTGTGCAACCGCCTGATCTAATGCTCTCGATACGGTTCTTGCAGCACCTGGAGTGATTTCAGACTTTATGTCAAACTTAAAAACAACTTTTGATGAATCAGAGCAAGTAGCGCTCAATGGAATTGAAAATAAAATAACAGCTGTCAGCGTTTTGAACTTTAAAGCTAAATGCCAGTGCATCGTGTTAATTATTTTGTTGATAATGGAAGTATGCAAAAGAAACCCTTCCTGTCAAAAAAAATTATTATTGTGTAAAATTAAATAAAGCCGTCAGATGAGCACCCGATCAGTTATCCTGTCCGTTGTATTAGCCTTGTTTCTAATGAATGGCATCACAATGAATTTATATTCACAGTCATCTACTAAATACAAATGGATGAAAGGTGAAAAATTCCTAATTCACAAAGTAGTTGCGAAAGAGACCTGGAGTGGTCTTGCCCGAAAATATAACATTACCATGAGTGACCTGATGCAAGCCAATCCGGGTGTTACAGATCTGAAAATCGGACAGATCTTGAATGTTCCTATAAAACAGGAAGCTGCCGGCAAATCGGAAGAAAACAAGAACGAACAGAAAAAGCCGACCGGTACTGCTGCCATTTATTATACAATAAAACCGAGAGAAACCCTATTTACAATTGCAAAAAATAACAATACAACACCGGATAATCTGAAAAAGTGGAATGCTATTGAGGATAATAACATAAAAGCCGGTCAAAAAATTATTATCGGTTATGTCTCTTCGGTCAAACCGGCAGCAGAAGTACAACATGAACCGCTGCAAAATACAGAACAACCAGATAAAGTTGTTGCTCCGGCCAAAGTTCCGGAAACAGCTGCAAAGACAGATGCAATACAATTGACTGAAATTAATAAGGATATAAACCCGGCTGAGAAAAGGACCGAATTGAACCCGGCTGTAACAAAGCCTGCAGTAATTGAACGTACTGAAAGGGTCAAAGAAGATAAACCCGTACTTGCATCGACAAACAAAGTAGCTCCAATAATACCTGAGCCTGCAATAACAACAAAGGAAATCAGAAAGTCTGGTGATAAGATTCTTTCGCAGATTTCAGAAACTGGAATCTGTTCATGGATTAATGAAGGTGAAAATCAGTCATCCAGATTTTACGCACTTCACCGTACAGCACCTATCGGAACAATTATGAAAGTAACGAATAAAATGAATGGGAAATCCGTATTTGTCAAAGTTGTCGGAACACTACCCAATTCAGGAGATAATGATAAAGTCATAGTCAAACTCTCACAAACAGCTGTTCATCGGCTGGGCGCACTGGATGATCATTTCCAGGTTGAGCTTAGTTACGGAATGATGAATTAAGCGGCTGCTATTTCTGAAAATAGAAATGAATTAATCGGGATTTTAAACTTTTTACTTCCTGATTTGTATTGCTGACTAATGATACCAGGAGCAGTAAAGAGATTTAACTGCATTTTAGGATTTTACAATATTAGAATGCTGCAACTTTACAGTTAAGGTCAAGTATAATGATTATTTTTGAATTCCCAACAAACAACTATGGACACACAAATTAAGCAACCGATAAAAGGTGGAGAATTTATTATTAAGGAAACCTCCTGCAATGATATTTTTATTCCGGAAGAGTTTACCGAAGAACAGCGGATGATGGCTGAAACAGCAGAACAATTCCTTGAGAGTGAAGTATGGCCCCTTGTCCAGCGATTGGATAACCATGAAGAAGGATTGATGCAATCACTTCTGGATAAAGCCGGTGAATTAGGATTATTGAGTGTTTCTGTGCCGGAACAATACAATGGACTAGGAAAAGATTTTCTGACCGGAATGTTAATTACTGAGATTCTGGGTGCCGGCCACTCATTTTCTGTTGCAATGGCAGCCCATACCGGAATTGGAACGTTACCGATCCTCTATTTTGGAACTGCAGAACAAAAACACAAATACATACCCAGGCTGGCAACCGGAGAATGGAAAGCTTCCTATTGCCTGACTGAACCCGGTTCAGGATCGGATGCATTGGCAGCAAAAACCAAGGCTGTATTAACTCCAGATGGTAAACATTATCTTATCAATGGCCAGAAGATGTGGATCACCAATGCCGGCTTTGCAGATGTTTTTACTGTTTTTGCCCAAGTTGATCCTGAAAGTACACCTGATAACAAAGGAGGGTTCACCGGTTTTATTATTGAAAAGACAACTCCCGGTATCTCACTGGGCGAAGAAGAAGATAAGATGGGAATCAAAGGATCCTCAACCCGCCAGGTATTTTTTACAGATTGTAAAATCCCTGCTGAAAATCTGTTAGGTGAAATCGGAAAAGGACATTTAATTGCATTTAATATTCTGAATCTCGGCCGTGCCAAGTTAGCTGCTGCCGCACTGGGCGGTTCGAAACGGGTATGTACGCTGTCAATCACCTATGCTAATGAACGTCAGCAGTTTAAACTTCCAATTTCAAAATTTGGAGCTATCAGACATAAACTTGCTCAACAAGCTATCAGAACCTATGCTGTCGAATCGGCCTTATACAGGCTGAGTCATAACATCGACATGAAAGAAAAATCACTGCTCGATTCCGGAATGCCTGAATCAGAAGCTACTTTGAAAGCTGCAGAAGAATATGCTGTAGAGTGTGCTATTCTGAAGATTGCCGGCAGTGAAGCATTAGATTACGTTACTGATGAAGGAGTACAGATATATGGCGGTTACGGCTACAGTGCCGAATATCCCATGGATCGTGCATACCGCGATTCACGAATCAACAGGATTTTTGAAGGAACCAATGAAATTAACCGGCTGCTGACTGTAGATATGCTTCTAAAGCGTGCTATGAAAGGTGAGCTTGATTTAATGACAGCAGCAACCAATGTTCAAAAGGAGCTCATGGGAATTCCCGAACCCGGAAGCAGCGACTCATCTTTGTTTGCTCATGAAAAAAAAGCACTATCTGATATGAAAAAGTGCATTCTGCTAACTGCCGGAGCTGCAGTTCAGAAGCTGATGACAACACTGGCTAAGGAGCAGGAAATTCTGATGAATATTGCTGATATTGCTATTGATATTTATATGGCTGAATCACTAATGCTCAGAATTGAGAAACTGGTAAAAGACCAGGGCGAATCCACATGTCGTGAAAAAATCGAGATAATGAAAGTCTATTTTTATGACGCAATGGACCGCATTCATATCAATGCACGCACTGCAGTTAACTCCTTTGCTGAAGGAGATGAACAGCGGATGTTACTGTTAGGCATCAAGCGGTTTACAAAATATGACAATGTGAATACAAAGCAATCGCGCCAGGTAATTGCTAAAAAGCTGATTGAGGAAAACAGGTACTGCTTTTAAACAACATCCATCACACTGGTTCGCTCAGTATTTTATTCTTTTCTTGCCAGCTGAGATCTTTCAGTTTTAAGGCGAATTACTAATTTATAGATTTCAAACCATAAAACCGAAGCAATAGCCACTGTAAGTGTTATAACAAGTTCGGTTAAGCTAAGCGCTGTAAGTCTGAAAAACTGGCTGAATGATTCCACATAGAGAATTAGAAACAACGCTGCTATGGTTAATACCGTAATTCCGACCAAGAGATTATTCCGCATTCTGAAACTCTCAATCAGACTGAAATAAAAGGAACGGTTTGAAAAACTTAGCAGGATGTTTGCAAAGATCATGGTACTGAAAACCATAGCGCGGGTTTTTGTTTCATTCCCTCCCGTGTAAACCGACCATTGATAGGCAAACAGTACACCGGCAGTAATCATCAATCCCTGTACGATACTGAGGGTAAGTTCATGCCAGTTTAAGAAAGTAGCTGACAATATTCTCGGAGGCGGTTGCATTGCATTTTTTTCCATGGGCTCATTTTCATATACAATTGAGCATGTCGGTCCCATAACAAGTTCAAGAAAAATGACATGTACCGGAGTAAATATCTGAGGAAACACCCAACCTAAAAAAAATGGCAGGGAAACTGTAACAATTATTGGAATATGTATAGAGATAATGTATTGAATTGCCTTTTTCAGATTGGTATAAATCCTTCTGCCTTGAGCAATTCCGGTAATTAATTTATCTAGGTCGTCATTGGTTATTACCAGTGAAGCGGCTGCTTTGGCAATTTCTGTTCCTTTGTGCCCCATTGCTACCCCAATATGGGCTGACTTAAGAGCGGGTCCGTCATTAACTCCATCACCTAACATAGCCACTACCTCACCTTTTTGTTTCAATGCATTTACAATAGCCAGTTTTGCTTCCGGAAACATTCGGGTAAAGATTGTCGTTTTTTCAACAACCGGAATCAACCTTTCCTCTGTCAGATGAACTATCTGCTCTCCGCTAACCATAGGTGTGTAATTTTTAATACCGGCTTTAGCTGCGATAGCCCGGGTAGTATCCGGATTATCTCCTGTAATTACTTTCACCTGTATGCCGGCATCATAAATTTTCCGGAACACTTCGCTGATTCCTTTTTTTGGAGGATCATAAAATACAGTAAAACCAAGGAAGGTAAACTTCAGATCCTGTTGTTTTGCCGGATAGTTTGTTCCTTCAAAAGATGATTTTGCAACCCCCAGAACCCGGTAACCTTCACAACCCAGAACTCTGATTTGCTTTTTCAGCCTTGCCCGTTCTAAGTCTGAAAGCTCGGAAACGGCAAGAATAGCTTCAGGAGCACCTTTGGCAGCAATGATTCTTTGGCTTTCATCGTTCTCAAACAGATGTGTCATCATTGGAGGAACTCCATCCAGCGGATACTCATGAATCATTCTGAAAGATTTCCTTTGATCAGGTAAACGGGTTGCGCCATAAACTTTATGCAGCTCCATCTCCATTGGATCAAACGGAACCGGTTCGCTTGCCCACATCGCATAACTGATTAATTCAGCTAACTCATCAGTGTTAAAATTCTTTTCATTATACAACTGATTGGACCTATAATCATACAGATACTTCAAATGCATTGAGTTCTCAGTAATGGTTCCTGTCTTATCAGTGCAGATTACGGTAGTACTACCCAGTGTTTCAACAATATTACTCCGCTTAATAATGATTCCTTCATTCATGAGTTTCCAGGCACCTAACGACATGAAGGTCGTAAAAGCAACAGGAATTTCTTCGGGTAAAATAGACATGGCTAGTGTTAGGCCGTTTAGCAGGCTTTTCAGCAGATCATGACTTCTGAAAAAACTATAACTGCAAACCATGACAAAAATGATTATACCAATTACTGCCATACCTCTCACAAATCGTTCAATCTGCAGTTGAAGTGGTGAACTTGCTTTTGCAATAGACTGAATGGATTCTCCAAGTTTACCGATTCTGGCTTGCCTGCCAATGTTTTCAACTTCAAAAATGGCTAGGCCTGACACTGTTATTGTTCCGCTGTAAACCCGGTTATTTTCTGAGTTACTGTCTTTAAAGACTGAAAAGCTTTCACCTGTAAGCGAAGACTCGTTGACCGAAAAATCATTGCTGTAAACAATTTTCCCGTCAGCATTTATAAGCTTACCTTCTTCTGTTATACATAAATCACCAACTGCAATCTCATGAGTAGGAATCTGAATTGCTCGAGAGTTTCTGATTACTGTACTGAAAGGCTCATTCAGCTGTTTAAGCTCCTTTAATGCTTTTTGGCTCCGGTTATCCTGATAAAATGATATTGCAGAAACGGCAACAATGGCAACAGCCATAAAAACAGCCTCCGCATAATCACCTGTTATCAAATAAATAACTGCTACAGCCATCAGCAGAATTAACATCGGCTCTTTCAGAATATCCAGCAGCAGTCTGTACCCGTGTCTTTCCTTAACAGCCTCTACCTGATTATAGCCATATTTATCCCTGGAAATCTGTAATTCTTCATCAGTAAGACCTTTAAACTGAGATGGAAAATTTGAAACTGACATTGAATACGATTCTTTTACTAAGCTCTTGACTTATGAAAGCTGCTTCTTCATTCCCTTTACATGCAATCACACTCCCTTTTCGTGATCTTTGGTTCAGATACAGATCCCGAACCTAAAATGAAAAACTGTTTAATGTTTTTTTTGAGTATGCTTTCCCTTTCTTCATCGGCTCAGATTATTTATTCATGTGATTATAAGAGTGATGCTGATCTGCAGGTTTTTGTTACCGAATGGAAAAGTGATGCTGATTTGATTGTTTATAAAACTAAATGGAAAAGTGATGCAGGTGGTAAAAATAATGGAATCTGGTATTTCACCGAATGGAAAAGTGATGCAAATAAAAAAATCTTTTTCACTGATTGGAAAAGTGATGCTGATCTGATAATCTATTTCTCGAAATGGCAGAGTGATGCCGGTTGGGTAAAAAAGAATAAGGAACACCTGATGTATTGAAGTAATTTCTGCTTAATCCGTTTTCTCTTAAAAAGTGTTGTGATTACTTAAAACATCAATAATTCGGATTGTGTTTACTTGCTGAGCCAGAGAATATATTAGATTTGCGCACGGCAAAAAAGGCCGTATGTCATCTGCCAAGTATATTTTTGTAACAGGGGGAGTAACTTCATCTCTGGGAAAAGGAATTATCTCTGCATCCCTGGCCAAACTGCTTCAGGCACGCGGTTATCGGGTGACAATCCAGAAACTGGATCCATATATTAATGTTGACCCTGGTACTTTAAATCCTTATGAACATGGTGAATGCTATGTAACAGATGATGGTGCCGAAACGGATCTTGATCTTGGTCATTACGAACGGTTTTTAAATGTTCCCACATCGAAGGCAAATAACGTTACAACCGGCAGTATATACCAGACTGTTATTAATAAAGAACGTGCCGGTGATTATCTGGGCAAGACCGTTCAGGTCATCCCTCATATAACAGATGAAATCAAACGTAGGATTCAGCTGCTTGGAAATACCGGAGAGTACGATATCGTAATTACCGAAATTGGTGGTACAGTTGGTGATATCGAGTCACTTCCCTTTATTGAATCAATCCGTCAGCTGATCTGGGAACTTGGCAATACGAATACAGCTGTCATTCACCTGACTCTTTTACCCTATTTATCAGTAACCGGAGAGTTAAAAACAAAACCAACCCAGCATTCGGTAAAGATGCTGCTGGAATATGGAGTTCAGCCTGATATTCTCGTATGCAGAAGCTCCCAACCGGTTTCTATGGAAATCAAAAGGAAGATTGCGCAGTTCTGTAATGTCAACATCAATGCTGTTATTGAATCTCTTGATGCCTCTTCAATCTACGATGTTCCGATAATGATGCTCAAAGAACAATTAGATAAAGTTGTTCTGAACAATTTAAAGTTACCCTCCCGGCAGGAACCGAATCTGGATAACTGGAAAGTTTTTCTTGGAAAGTTGAAAAATCCGATCAGGGAAGTAAGAATCGGTCTGGTTGGTAAATACATTGAACTGCACGATGCTTATAAATCCATTATTGAAGCATTGGTTCATGGCGGAGCGATTAATGAATGCAGGGTCAGAATTGCATGGATCCATTCAGAATCAATTGATGAAAAAAATGTTGAAGAAAAACTTAAAGGTTTAGACGGGGTGCTGGTAGCGCCTGGTTTTGGAGACAGGGGAATTGAAGGAAAGATTACTGCCATCAGGTATATCCGCGAAAACAATATTCCGTTTATCGGGATATGCCTCGGAATGCAGTGTGCCGTAATCGAGTTTGCACGCAGTGTGCTTGGAATGAAAGGGGCACACAGTACTGAAATTGAACCCCAAACAAAATATCCGGTCATTGACCTGATGGCCGGCCAGAAAGGTGTTACTGATAAAGGCGGAACAATGCGGTTGGGTAAATACATTTGTTCGCTTACCAAGGGCAGTAAAGCTGCTTCCATTTACAGTAAGTTAAGAATCGGGGAACGACACCGGCACCGTTACGAGTTTAACAACAAATACATTAAAAAATTTCAGGATGCCGGAATGATAGCCAGCGGAATCAATCCCGAAAGCGGATTAGTTGAAGTAATTGAGCTTAAAAATCATCCCTGGTTTATCGGGGTTCAGTTTCATCCGGAATACCGAAGTACTGTTGAGAACCCGCATCCTTTGTTTGTGAAGTTTATCAAGGCCTCAATGGAGCATTAATACCAAGGCATTGCTTCTTTACATCTTTCTGTAGTCATCCATCCTGTTTCAGAGCTAACCAGCGTTCGGCATCAATTGCTGCCATACAACCGGTGCCGGCAGCAGTGACTGCTTGCCGATAAACATGATCCTGGACATCTCCGGCAGCAAAGACTCCCGGAATATTAGTATACGTTGTTCCCGGTTTGGTCTTAATGTAACCATTACTATCCAGGTCGAGTTGACCTTTAAAAATTCCGGTATTTGGCTCATGTCCTATTGCCACAAAAAATCCTTCAACCTTCAGTATTTTCTCTTCAGCTGTTTTGGTATTTTTAACCTTAACTCCGCTTACTGTTTTATCACCCAGAATTTCTAGTGTTACAGTGTTCCAAAGGATTTCAATGTTTGGAGTATTCATGACGCGGTGTTGCATAGCTTTTGATGCCCGCATTTCATCCCGTCTGACAATCATGTACACCTTGTTACAAAGTTTGGCAAGATAGGTAGCTTCTTCAGCAGCAGTATCACCGGCACCTACAATAGCAACATCCTGCTTTCTGAAAAAATATCCGTCACACGTGGCACATGCTGATACGCCAAATCCATTTAGCCTTTTTTCAGATTCCAGGCCAAGCCATTTGGCTGAGGCTCCGGTTGCAATAATGACAGCTTCTGCGTCAACAACTTTTGATCCATCAATTGTTATTTTATGAACCGCCCCACTGAAATCAACATCAGTTGCATGCCCAAACCGGATATCAGCACCAAATCGTTCAGCCTGCTTTCTAAAATGCTCCATCATCTCCGGCCCCATGGTCCCATCCGGATAGCCGGGAAAATTCTCAACTTCTGTTGTTGTTGTAAGCTGACCTCCTGGCTGCAACCCTTGATAAAGTACCGGCTTCAAATCGGCACGAGCTGCATAGATGGCTGCCGTATAGCCTGCTGGTCCGCTTCCAATAATTAGAAGTCTCACCCGTTCTGTTTCGTTACTCATATAAAAAAATTAAAAAGTGAGCAAAGATAACAAGAGTGACTCAGTGCCTTAAGCAGCAAATGTTATTTAGTTATTCCGGGCAATGATTGTATCGAATGAAGGTGTATAAGCTTCAAAAATTCCAATTCCTCCGTTGATATTTGAATTCAGAAATGTAACCGATGCAAAAGGATTTCCATTGGTTGCTAATTGTTGTTCAGCAGTCCGCCAGAATTCAAAGGTTGCCATTCCAACAGTACAAAATTTAACAACTATGGTATCACCCTGTTTAAAAAAGCCTCTTTCATCATTGTTGTCATCATCAGCAGTTGAATGAGGCAGCCGACCTCTGTCAAATGCAAAATCATAACTTGTCCCGTTAATAAACTTGTCGTTAAATACCGAACCCAGGGGAGCAATAAAATCAGCATCCTTTCCCAAGCGTTTTGCAAACCAACGGTAACAGTTTCCAAGTGTATCAGGATCCGTCAGGTGAGCCCAGGCAAATCCAAGTGAATCTTTCCCCGGCTGAACCTTAAACCAGGCACTGTCTAACTGGATTGCGGGAAAGCAATAAGTTTCAGCAGTCAGTTCCTTACCATCCGGGGTCCTGATATAAAGCGAATAGTTCCGACCAACTGTTCCCACTATGTTATTCGAGTAATACACATACCCGATTTCGGGAATTACCGAGAACAGGGTATCAGTAATAAAACCATCACTTATTATAACCAGGGCATTTTTTACAGTTGTACTGATCAGTGAAACAGAATCAACAGGAGCAAAATAACCGGTTGTTGTTGATATCAGGACATAGGCATTACGTCCTACCTCAATGTAGCCCTCTACTACAATCTTTTCATCTCCTCCGGGAAGATCAACTGTTATATCTTTTTCACATGAAAAAAAGAGTACCAGGACAGAAAGAATCAACCACTTCATTTTTATTGAGTTCATATTAGAGATTGATTGGAAAAATGTTATTGCTGTTCAAAAAGATAAATTTAATGGTTTATCAGGAATCCGGTACCGGGTGGAAACCAAACTTACTAGTGAAGCACTCTTTCAAAGGAAGTGTTGACCGACCAGGGCTCGAACCTGGAGTCTTCAGAGCCAGAATCTGACGTGTTGCCAATTACACCATCGGTCAATCGGGCGGCAAAAGTAAGTTTTTGGGAATTATTGCAATCCAGCATTAGGAAAATTTAGTGTATCTACTAAAAACCAGATTTTCACTTTTTGAAAATGTACTTTTACACACCCGATTTTTTCATCAGAAGATGCCTGTTCACATTCTTGTTGTTGATGATGAGCCAGATATGGAAAGCCTTATCTGCCAATGGTTCGCACAACAAATTAAAGAAAGAAACTGGAACTTTACATTTGCTTCAAACGGTGCAGAAGCTCTTGAGTTGCTGAAAGGCAACCGTGAATTCCATATTATTATCACTGATATTAATATGCCTATAATGGACGGGCTTACACTGCTTTTGCACCTTCGTGAGTTAAATAAAGATTTTAAGACCATCATTGTATCTGCTTATGGTGATATGGATAATATCCGGGCAGCAATGAACAGAGGTGCATTTGATTTTAACACCAAACCCATTGACTTTAATGACCTGGAGAATACCATTTATAAAACCCTTGATGAAGTAGAGCGCTTACGAAAAGGAAAACAAGCACAGCAACAACTTCAGCAGGCTATCCTTGATATGGAAATTTCAAAAATTGAAAAACAAAAAGCTGAAGAAGCTAGAAATCTGGAACGGCAGTTTATGGCCAATATCAGCCATGAAATCCGGACTCCGATGAATGCCATTATCGGTATGAATAATCTGCTGTTAAACCTGTTAACAGATGAAAAGCAGATTGAATACCTGAAAGGAATTAAATATTCAGCCGAAAATCTGCTCTCCATTATTAATGACATTCTGGATCTGTCAAAAATCGAATCAGGGAAACTGAATATTGAGAAGATTCCTTTTTCAATCCGTCAGACAACCGAAATGGTCGGTACAAATTTGAAAATAAAGGCAAATGAAAAAGGTATTAATCTTCATATTGAAGTGAGCTCCGATATTCCTCCTTTTGTAAAAGGCGATCCGGTCCGGTTATTTCAAATGCTGATAAACATTGGAGGCAATGCAGTTAAGTTTACCGAAAAAGGAACTGTTTCCATTCGTGTTTCAACAGCCGGAAAAGAAGTAAATAAAATAAATATCAGATTTGAGATTGAAGATACCGGGATTGGGATTCCGGAAGACAAACTTACCAAGGTTTTTGATAAGTTTACACAGGCAAACAGGCATACTTCTCGAAAATTCGGGGGTACCGGGTTAGGGTTAACCATTACCAAACAGCTTGCTGAGCTTCAGAACGGAACAATTTCACTGAAAAGCCGACTGGGTGAAGGCTCTGTTTTTGTATTTACCTTACCATACGAAGAGACCACAGATCAATTACCAGAAATTCAAAATCAGATTCTTTCTGACGATATGATTGAACAAATGAAATCAAAGAGAATTCTACTAGCAGAAGATAACCCGTTTAACCAGGTGGTTGCTGTTGACAGCATTCTTGAGCTGATTCCTCAGCTTAAGGTGGACATTGCTGAGAATGGTAAGCAGGCAGTCGAAATGCACAGTTCAGCACCTTATGATTTGATTGTCATGGATATCCAGATGCCGGAAATGGATGGCTATGAAGCCTGCCGGAAAATCAGAAACGAACTACCTTTACCAGCCCGTAATGTCCCGATTTTAGCCATGACTGCAAGCGTTATCAAAGAAGAAGTTCAGGAATGTTTTAATGCTGGAATGAATGATTTTGTCCCAAAACCATTTAACCAGTCAGAACTGGTTCAAAAAATGAGTTCACTGCTTCTGAATTCGAGAATCTAAACAATACAATATGACAACAGTATCTGATCTTACCTTTCTCCGGAAATTTACCAATAATGACAGTGAGCGTATAAAAAAGTATATCGGAATGTTTCTTCAACAAACACCCGCTATGATTCAGCAGATTGAATCTTCTTATAAGGAAAAAGACTGGACAAAACTGAAAACCTCAGCTCATTCGTTAAAACCACAAATTTCCTATATGGGAATTAAAAGTGCTGAGAGCATTATTCAGACTATTGAAGCAAATAGTATTGCAGGAAAAGATGAGGGCACTGCTGAACAAATTAATAAGTTGAAATCAATTCTTGAGTCTGTATATCCTGAATTAAGAAATGAAATCGGCATATAAGATGTAATATTCCTGATCTGAAATTCTATTGATTTGATTTTGTTTAATTTGCCGCAGCTAACTGATTACTAATAATGAGCAAAAGCCCCGTAATTTATATTGTTGAAGATGATTCGATGCAACGTGAACTGCTTGCTGATCATCTCGGAAAAATGTCAGGTTACCGGATTAAGACCTTTGAAACCGGTGAACAATGCCTGAGCTATCTTGCTGAAAACACGGAAGTTCCGGTTGCAATTTACCTTGACTATTACCTGAACAGTATTGTACAAGACGCCATGGACGGGCTTGATGTGCTGACTGAAATCAAGAAAAAGCATCCTGATTGCGAGGTGGTCATGCTTTCGGGGCAGGATAAAATTGAGGTAGCTGTTGATACCATGAAATATGGTGCTTTTGATTATATTGTAAAAGGTGAAAGTGCATTTTACAGGGCTGAGAAAGCATTGTACAATATTTACCGATTTGCCAGACTCCAAAAGAATGCAAATCTCTACAAAACCCTGACAATCACCTTTGGCATTTCACTGCTGCTTTTAGTCATTCTGCTCATTATCCTTCAGCAGGCAGGTTTGATTAGTAATATGCCGGGATGGTCATAAACTTCATCCGGAGTGATGATTAATTTTACCGGCTGATTTTAAAGCATGAAAATTTCCTATGACTGGCTTTGCCAGTATCTTCCCGTTAAATTGAAAGCTGAACAGGCTGCCGAGCTATTAACTCACTGCGGTCTTGAAGTTGAAGAAGTAATACACTACCAAACAGTTAAAGGAGGATTGCAGGGAATCGTTATTGGTGAAGTCATTGAAAAAGTTAGACATCCAAATGCGGATAAACTGAGTGTCTGTAAAGTCAATATTAATGAGGGTGAATTACGCCAGATTATTTGTGGGGCACCCAATGTTGCAACTGGTCAGAAAGTAGTTGTTGCACTTCCCGGTGCTGTTCTGTATCCTGCCAAAGGTGAGCCTTTTAAAATCACAAAATCAAAAATAAGAGGAGAAGTATCTGAAGGGATGATATGTGCTGAAGATGAAATTGGACTTGGATCCAGCCATGAGGGGATTATGATACTTCCAACAGAAGCAGTAGCCGGTATGCAGGCAGCTGCATACTTTAACCTTAAATCAGATTATGTATTCGAAATAGGGCTTACCCCTAACCGCGGTGATGCAGCGTCTCACCTGGGAGTTGCCCGTGACCTGGCTGCAGTAATCCGAAATAAAAATCCAAAAATTAATCACCAGGAAGTAACTGTGAAACGCCCCGAAGTAAAGCTGACATCCATTCCTGGCAATTCACCAGTTAAAGTCACCATTGAAAATAATAGGGATTGTATCCGTTATTCAGGTATCCTGCTTTCCGGATTAACAATTACAGATTCACCCGACTGGCTAAGGCACCGTCTTCAGTCAATTGGTTTGAAACCTGTCAACAATGTAGTTGACATCACAAATTTTGTTCTGCATGAATACGGACAGCCCTTGCATGCATTTGATGCCGATAAAATTTCAGGCTCTCATGTTGTTGTTAAAAATCTTCCGGCAGGAACAATTTTCAAAACCCTTGATGGAATTGAGCACAAGCTAACCGGTGATGAACTGATGATTTGTGACGAAAAACATGGAATGTGCCTGGCTGGTGTTTTTGGTGGAAGTGATTCAGGAGTTACTTCAGCTACTAAAAATGTTTTCCTTGAAAGTGCCTGTTTCAGTCCTTCTTCTATCCGCAAAACAGCAAAACATCATGGCTTGAAAACCGATGCCTCTTTCCGTTTTGAACGCGGAACAGATCCTTCTGTAACTGTTGAAGCTATGCTCAGGGCAGCTGCTTTGATTGAAGCAATCTGTTTGGCAAAAGTGTCACCATACTATACTGATATTTATCCGAATCCGGTTCCTACCGGCTCGTTAACATTAAATCCCGATAAATTAAATCGTTTAATGGGAGTTGAAATACCTGAATCGGCAGCTTCTTCGATTCTTACCGACCTTGGCTTTGAACTTAAAAGTCAGACTAAAACAGAATGGACTGTAAGTGTACCAACCTTTAAATCAGACATCAGAACAAGTGCTGATTGCGCTGAAGAAATTCTCAGGATTTATGGTTATAACAATGTTCCACTTCCATTAAAATTGAAAATCCCGCTTCCGGTATCAGCATTTAATGCATCAGAAACTTTGCTTGAGAAAGTAACACAGTTTCTGGTTGCCAATGGTTTTACTGAAATCCTGAATAATTCACTTTCTGAGCTTAGTCATCTTCCGGAACAGGTAAAAATTCTGAATCCGCTTAGCCAGGAACTGGCCGGATTGAGAAGTGAAATGATTTCATCGGGGCTGGAAACCATTCGTTACAATCTGAATCGCAAGAATTTTATTCTTAAATTATTTGAAACAGGCAGAATCTACCGGAATCATGCTGGTAAATTTTCTGAAGAGAAATGCATATCAATTTTTATTGCAGGAAACCGGCTGCCCGAATCAAGATTTAAGACCGGGCTTTCACAATCTGATTTCTACACTTTAAAATCGGTCATTATAAACCTGCTTGAACAAAGCGGTATCAACAGCAGCAGTTTACAATTTAAATTAGCAGATAAGACCGGCTTTGGACTTTGTGCTGCAATCTCCTGTTCAGGCAATCTGATTGGTTATGCCGGCTATGTAAGCCTGGAAAAATTAAAGCAATTTGAAATTCAGGAACAGGTGCTGGCGGCTGAATTATACCGGGATGCAATCCGTCTATCGGTCAAACCGGCAGATTCAATCCGTGAACCTTCTCACTACCCGGTTGTAAAACGGGACTTGGCTTTTATCATTAATGACACGATAAGCTACAGTGAAATTGAAAAGATTGTGTCAGAAACTGAAAAGAAACTAATCCGGCAGATTAACCTCTTTGATATTTACAGAGGAGAGCATATCGGCCAAGGGAAAATGTCACTTGCAGTTAGCTTTTACCTTCAGGATGACAATAAGACATTGACCGATAAACAGATTGACGGGGTTATGGACCAACTGATGAAGGCTCTAACAATGAAACTCGGTGCTGAAATAAGGAAATGAGGTTTATACCATTTGCATTTTAAACCTTCATTCAGTAATCTGCAATCATACATTTAACTGAACTCACTCCAGAATAATTTAATAAGTTGCTGATTAACCAAAATCTCAACCTAACAACCATGCAGCAAAATCCTACAGAAAAGCAATCAACAGCATCCATTAAATCTCAATTTAAAATTACCGGTGGTTTTGGATTTCTGGTAATCCTGAATCTCATCTTTGGATATCTTACATTGAAGATATTATTGTCATCAGATAACACGGCAGATGAAACAACTTTTTCTTCTTCCCTTTTAGTCATATTCTTTTTAATCGGCTTAAACTTATTGTTTCTATGGCTACTGATGAGTTTTGCAAAAAGTATCATTATTGATAAGAACGGAATAACCTTTAGAAACCCTGTATTTTCCTTCATCATGAAAAAATACTTCTGGTCAGATCTGGATTATTATATTGAGCTAGAGGAAGAATCAGAAACCGGAGCTGTTCACGAGGCTTTGTGGTTGATAAAAGACCATCAGGTCAAAGGCAGGATCTCAGCTTTCTTCTATTCAAATTATAAAGAACTGAAAAGCAGTTTACGTTTAAAGAACCGGGGGAAAAGAAATTATACTCCAATTTTTCAGTTGCTTGCTATAGTGGGATTAAAACAGATAACAGATTAATTTTATCCGGCAGCCTATTGTTTTATTAACCCAATTTCAGCTGTTTTTTCTTGCAGTTAGATGCTCCTGCCTTTTTAAAATTGCCTTTCATAATCATTTTAAAAGCATAAGTTAACGAATAAAAGATTCAGCAAAAAAAATTGTTGAGTTATTTCTCCGATTATTATATTTGCCTAATATATTGCGGCATAAGCAGTTAATATTTGCAGCTCCAGAACAGATATTGGTTATTTAGTTAGAAGGTAACCCGGGGGAACCAACACAATTTACTACAGAATAATTTGAATTAATTAACTCAATTAATACGATGAAAAAAATAAAAACACTCTTAACCTGGATATCCGGTATCTTGATCGTTCTTGTGATATCAGGTATTGCCTACATTAAATTTGCCTTACCCGATGTTGGAGAAGCTCCGGATCTGGTAATCGAACAAACCCCGGCTAGGATTGCCCGGGGCAAGTACCTCGCTACTCATGTTACGGTTTGTATTGATTGTCATTCACAGCGTGACTGGTCCAGATTCTCCGGTCCGCTGATTGAAAGTACGATGGGCCAGGGAGGAGAATTATTTGATCAGAAGCTTGGATTCCCGGGCGCTTATTACTCATCAAATATCACTCCTTCGGGTATTAGCCGCTATACTGACGGAGAATTATTCAGAGTCATCACAACAGGAGTCAATAAAGAAGGGAAAGCCCTTTTCCCAATCATGCCTTATCAATATTATGGCCAGATGGACCCAGAGGATATTAAATGCATCATAGCCTATATACGAACGCTGAGGCCGATAGAGAATAAAGTCTTGCCATCTAAGTCTGACTTTCCAATGAACCTGATCATTAATACCATTCCTGTAAAAGCTCAGCCAACTAAACTTCCTGAAAAATCAGACATTGTGAATTATGGAAAATATTTGACAAATGCAGCTACCTGTATGGAATGTCATACTCAGGTTAAAGGTGGGAAACTAATTGTCGGAATGGAATTTGCCGGAGGCCGTGAATTCCCTTTCCCAGACGGTACTGTTATCCATTCAACTAACCTGACTCCTGATACGGAGACCGGAATCGGGGAATGGACCAATCAAATGTTTCTTGACCTCTTTCATTCCAGGTCCGATTCAATTACACTTCATTCCAAATTAGAACCCGGTAATATTAATACCATGATGCCCTGGACCTTGTATGGAAGAATGACTGATGAAGATCTGAACGCAATATTCAGCTACCTGAAAACACTTAAACCAATTCGCAATCGAATAGAATTGAACACGAAAACAGTTAACTAAACAAAATTCATTTGCTTTATAGCAATCTGGATAAAACGGGGGAAGCAGTGACAGGGAGCAAAATAGAATCTTAACCCGTATGCTTTACAAGTTCAATCAGGGTGATTTCAGGCATGATTCCTACCCTTCCGGGGTAACCAATAAAACCCAGTCCACGGTTAACATACAACTGCTGATCTCCTTGAGTGTAGAGGCCAGCCCATTCGTGGTAAAAATATTGTGAAGGACTCCATTTAAAACCGGGTATTTCAACTCCAATCTGCATTCCGTGTGTATGCCCACTTAATGTCAGGTTTAGGTTTTTATGGTTTAACACCTGCTTTCTCCAGTGAGAAGGATCGTGGGTAAGCAGAATATTAAAAAACGTACCATTCATTCCCGCAATTGCCTTATCCAGATTTCCATACTGCTGAAATCCCATTCGTGCGCTCCAGTTCTGAACACCCGCAACACCAATTTTCTTTCCATTAATGGAGATATAATCATGCTCATCCATCAATAGCTTCCATCCATAATCCCGCTGAGTTTGAATTAGCTCTTCAAAATTTTTGCGTTTGTCCCTTTCTGACGTCCAATGATAATAATCTCCATAATCATGGTTCCCAAGAATACTATAAATTCCATGCTTTGCTGATAATGATTTCAGCGTATCATGATGCATCTCCAGTTCACTGGCAAGAACATTTATCAGATCACCTGTAATAAATATGACATCGGGTTTCTGATTATTTATTAACTTAATAGCATGTTGAAGCGGTTCTTTCGAATTAAAACTACCGGAATGGATATCCGATACCTGCACTATCCTGAAACTCACAAACTCATCAGGTAAATCTTTAACCTTTATCCTAACCTTCCTTACGGTAAACCGATAGGCTCCGTAAATCGTTCCCCAAATCAAAGATAAAAAAGGAATTGCACCGGCAATCAATGCAACTTTGACGATAAAATCAGACCGGCTGATCTGATGAGTATCTGTATGGCTGCTTACCGGAGAAAATGCAACTGCGGTTTTCAATATAGCCCACCTGAACATTCTGATTATGTCATCTAAAAACAAAAATGCCGATATCAGAATTTTTGGGAGAAATAAAATTACAAGCATTGCAAAACTGATTGTACGGATCTGTTTTGGCCATTGATGCCAGTCAGTAAAAGCTGCTGTGAGGATTGCTGTATAGCACAAAACTGAAAGTGACCAGTAAATTAGAAAAACGATTTTTGCTGTTGACGGATTTAACGTTCTTACTGAGAACCGGATTGACTGAAAGGCATAGATATCAATAAGCATCAGAGCAAGAACAAAAACTGAGAATCTTATCATGTTGAATTGATGCAATGTTAACCAAACAGTTGAATCAGGCTAATGTTTGCAACATCAGAGAGCAGATGCTAATCTTATCCGGAGGGGTTCCATCTAGCAGGAATCTGACTTTCACACTAAAATCTAATGGATCTCAATTCGTTTAAAAGTTACCGGAGCTTTAAAAAAGACTGATTTTTCTCGTCTTCGGGGAGCCAGTTTAATAATCTGTCCGTCAATCATCACTCTGCGTGGTTTAAACGGAAGTGAGTGGATATGGATTCCGTATTCGGAACTTCCTGCCTGATAAGACCCGAATTTTTCCTGGAGCACTCTCATTTGTCTTTTATTTCCAAACACTGAAAACTTTTTTACCGAAAATCTCCCTTTAGTATATGCATAGCCTTCGCCTTCATCTTCATAAAGCCAGGAATGATATCGTGAAGCTGAATAATAAATGTGCAGCTGCATTTCTGTTTTATTCAGATCTGATGTATGCTGAGCAACTTCTGCATGTGCAATAACAGCTCCGCTCCGGACAAATAATGGGAAAGTATCCGGCTGCACTTCCACCCAAATTTCCTGACCTCCTTCAATTTCCTGTTGAGTAAAGTAATTAACCCATTTCCCTTTTGGTAAATAAACTTTTCGTCCGGTAACGTCAGGCTTGCCAATTGGACAAATCAACATATGATCTCCAAAACCAAATTCTTCATTTCTCAATAAAGTATGCGAGTCATGCTGATCAATAAATGCAAGCGGCCGGATGGCTGGAGTACCTTTTGATACATATTGCCAGAAAGTACTATAAATGTAAGGCAACAGCCGATAGCGTAGTTCAATGGTTTTACGAATATAGCCTTCATATTTTTTCCCAAAAGCCCACGGTTCTTTGTCGCCTTGATCTGCGGATGAGTGACCCCTGAAAAACAGGTGAAATACTGCCATTTGAATGTACCTGACAAACAATTCACCATCGGGTTCACCAATAAATCCGCCAATGTCGGTTCCAATAAAAGAAACTCCTGAAACACTCATTCGCTGGCACTGGATATTTCCAATCCAAAGATGCTCCCAACTGGCAACATTATCACCCGTCCATACACTTGCGTAACGCTGCACTCCGCTATAGCCACTCCGGGTAATTACAAAAGGTCTTTTCTCAGGAAGCTGTTTTTTCATTCCTTCATAAGAAGCCCGGGCCATTTGCATTCCATATACATTATGCGTTCTCCGGTGCGAAACATCAAGTCCTTCATAGTAGTGCCTTACATCATCAGGGAAAGTACCTGATTCAAAAACAGCCGGTTCATTCATATCGTTCCATATTCCGGCTACTCCATAACGGGTCAAGTTACTGCATAAACCAGCCCACCAGTTGCGTACATCCGGATGAGTAAAATCAGGAAAGTGACACTCGCCCGGCCAAACCTTTCCACGCATGAGGTCGCCATCCTGCCTCCGGCAGAAATAAGCATTTTCTATTCCTTGCTGATACACAAAATAATCAGTGTCAATTTTAATGCCCGGGTCAATGATGGTAACAATCTTAAACCCATCCTTTTCAAGGTCTTGAATGAGTTTGGCAGGATCAGGAAACCGCTCATTATCCCAGGTAAAACAACGGTAGCCATCCATGTAATCAATATCCAGATGAATAACATCACATGGAATTTTACGAGAACGGAATTGTTGAGCAACTTCCCTGACTTTTGATTCGGGCGAATAACTCCATTTGCTTTGTTGATATCCCAAAGACCAGAGCGGTGCCAGTTCGGGCCGGCCGGTCAGGTCTGTGTATTGTTCAGCAACAGATATCAGTTCAGGTCCATAAATAAAATAGTAATTCATTTCACCTCCCTCAGCCCAGAAACTGAGAACTTCCGGATTTTCAAATCCGAAATCAAAAAAGGTCTGGAATGTATTATCAAAGAAAATCCCATATCCCTTGCCTTTAGTTAAACCATAGAAGAAGGGAATATTCTTGTAGAGCGGATCCTGTTCCTTTGCGAATCCATACGTATCTGTTCCCCAGTTCAGAAATCTCCTTCCCCTCAGATTCAGATTACTTGATTTATCGCCTAATCCGTAAAAGCATTCATCTTCCAGAATTCTTTTACTACAATAAACATAGTAACCTCCGAATCCCTGGTTAGGCTCAAAGTGATATCCACCGATATCTTCACTGAGTATATTCCCATTTAAATCTTCAATTAAAACTTCAAGATTCTTTTTTGAAATTTTAACTCTTAATGCAAGAGTGGTGATAAGAAAAGAGTCTTCATTCTCTTTTACTGAAACCCTTGAAACGGAGGGTTTAAAAGCAGGATCAATCGCGTATGAGAAATCCTTATGAAAAACTTCAGGGGTATATCTGAAACGGAATACCTTATCCGTCAGCACATAAACGTGCAGTCTGGCATTAACAGCAACAAACTCAAAAACATGCGAATTGGCAATAAACTGTTTAACTGCACCGGGATAATCTTTTGAAGGAGTCTGTTTATTTGAAACTTCCATGAAGCATTTTACTCTTAAAGTGGATTTTGGTTGGTTAAGAAAATAAGATCAAGAATATTAAAATAACAGCGCTCAAAGAACAGCCCTGAAACAATAAAGTTTAAAAAATATTTCATCAGCCAAAATCAGTTTAGTCTTATTAGATTCATCGCAAATATGAAGCAATAGTAAGTACATTTGCAGTTCTGATCAATGAATAAATCAACAACCTTGAAGCCTTCCAGACCTCGTGTTTTAATGCTTGGTTGGGAATTTCCTCCGGTTATTAATGGCGGGCTAGGTGTGGCATGCCATGACCTTTGTATGGCCATGGCTGATTATGCACGGGTCACCATGATTATTCCGAAGTCAAATCCCGGATTCAAAATCAAGAATCTTGAGTTAATAGGTCTTGATACAATTGATACCCGAACACTGAAATACATCAATCATGTAAATGAATACAGCAAACTTGAAGATGTACATTTTATAGACTCAAATCTGAACCCATATTATTCAGCTCCCGAACCTTCTGTATTTCAGGGTGAGGAAATCAGAAGTCAATATATCCGCAATATCGAAATTGAAGGGCAGCAGTTCAGTGTTTTCAGTATTGATGATTTGTATGGGGGCGATGTTATTGAGAAAGTGCAGGTGTTTGGCAAGATTGCAACCCGAATTGCAATGAATATGGATTTTGATATTATTCATGCACATGACTGGATGACCATGATTGCCGGAATGGAAATTAAAGCAAAGACCGGTAAGCCACTGGTTATGCATATTCACTCACTCGAAGTTGATCGTAGCGGAGCTGCTAGTAAAGGATGGGTTTATCAGCTTGAAAAACGGGGAATGGAGATTGCTGATTTATTGATGCCGGTAAGTAATTTTACTGCCCAGGTAATTAAGACTCATTACTTCATTAATCCTGCAAAAATATGGCCGGTCCATAATGGAATCCGACCGGTTGAACCTTATAAATCTAAAAAACCATTTGATGAGAAAATGGTATTATTTGTTGGAAGGCTTACCCGGCAAAAAGGACCCGAATTTTTTCTTGAGATTGCAACCCGTGTCCTGGAATATTATCCAGATATCCGATTTGTAATGGCCGGTCAGGGCGACAGCTTTCAACAACTGATAGATAAAAGTGCATTCAGGCATATTGGCAACCGCTTTCACCTTACCGGATTCCTCACTATGGACAAAGTCCATCAGTTGCTATCAATGGCTGATGTCTATTGCATGCCTTCAGTTAGTGAACCTTTCGGATTATCAGCTGTTGAAGCTGCCCAGTTTGGAGTTCCTGTTGTGATTTCAAAACAATCGGGTGTTTCAGAGGTTTTGCCGCATGCCCTGAAGTTTGATTTCTGGGACATTAATAAAGCATCTCAATATATTGTTTCCCTACTGACTGATGAATTACTAAGAAAAAGAGTTATTGAAGATACAAATAAAAGTCTGACTCATATTAACTGGGATAATGCTGCCAGAAAAGTAGTGAACGGCTATGAAGAGTTTTCATTAGTTCCGGCAGGAAATGCCTGATAAAAAACCAGTTGATTGCATTTAGCATTCCAGTAAAATTCAAAAACCCAGGCTCAAAGTTAAGCCGTCCGATGAACGATTCTGAAGTTCTGGGGAATGACAAAACTGATAGAACAGACACCGATAAGGCTCTATGCAATGAAACCCTGTTTTCACTTCAGGTAATCTTCTTATTGATATGATTTTTAGTGCATTATCTATCATTTTTGAAGTATATTCAAGATTATTAATGCAATATTCTTTCACACTTGTTTCTGTAAAAATTTCTGCCTTTGACTGGAGTGCCTCATTCACCGGTCGGTTCAGGTGAATCAAAACAAAATCATCAATCTCAAGCCCGCTATTAAGAATGATGTAGTACTGCATGGCCGCATCCTTAAGGTATACTTCCGAAATTTCTACTGAGCTTTTCACTTCATAAGCAGTGTATTTGTTGTTTTTTAGAACCAACAAATCGGTTGCTACCAAAGCTCTTTTAAACTGAAAGGCAGGCTCATAAATGACCGGGAATTTTTCAGAAATTAATTGTTGCGTATAAACAATACTCTTCCTAAAGTCAGACGGAAATTCCGGCTGGCAGCTAATTCCTCCCGGAAATTTTTCTTGTGCCAGCTTGCCGATAACATGACCTTTTTGAAATCGTTGAAACAGCTCAGGCGAAACCGGGTCTCGCTTTTTATAATGGTACTTATAGAGATATAATGATTTCTCGCACTGCAGGCTTTGCAGATAAGAAGTTTTTGAAAGCAAATGTGGAGGCGGAAGATTCATTACAGCGATCCACCGAATGCCATAATCAGAATCCAGACAAATAAACCAACCAGCAGTAAAACCAACAGGCGATTAAAAAATTTCTGAGATTTCAGATTCTTTCTGATGGTTCCGTGCGAAAAAATATTATTAAGCAGGATCTCTGCCTTTTGAAAGGTATGCTCCCCTTTAACCAGATAATCATAAGCACCAAATTTTATTGTATGTGCAGCAATTTCAGGATTCTCACTCAGGCTGATAAACACCACCGGAGTTTCAGCAAATTTCTGTTTCAGTTTTTGCAGCACCTGGATACCATTCATAGCTACCGGATTGATTGAATCGAGCTGGTAATCAAGGATGATTAAATCCGGCTGCTCAAAAATATTGGCAATTGCCTCTTCACCTGAATTATAAATAGAAATCTGAGACTTGGGATAATGACTGATCAAAAATGATTTCAGCTTCTCAAGGTAATCCGGTTCATCATCTATTAATGAAATTTTAAATTCGTTTTCAGTGTACATAGAACAACTGTTGAATTGACAAAGTTAATAATAATACCAGGCTCACTCAACGGTTCAGAACCAGCTTTAAGAATGCTTCCTTCTTTCGGATACTGACTTCGATTTCTGATCCATCCGTCATGGTCACAAATCCACCCTGGCCTTTTGTATATTGACTGATAAAAGCCAGGTTAATCAGATGTGACTGATGCACTCTAAAAAAGTTTTGTGCGGATAATAACTCATCAAACTCTTTCAAGGTCTTTGAAACCATCATTGTTTTACCATCTTTCATGAAAATCTGAGTATAATTTGAGTCACTCTTTAACCTGACAATTTCACTTACATTCAGGAATGTCAATCCGTTCAGTACCGGAACACAAATCCGCTGATTATTCTGGTTAACTGTTTTAAGGTTGTGCAAAAGGGTGCTTATCTGCTCTCCATACTGCTGATCAGGCTGCCTTTGCTGCATTTTTTTTATTGCCCACTGCAGTTCTTCCCTGTCAATTGGTTTCAGAAGATAATCTAAAGCACTGCATTTAATTGCCTGAACAGCAAACCGGTCAAATGCCGTAGTAAAAATGACTTCAAAATTTCTATTTTTAATCCGGTTCAGCAGATTAAACGCATTGTCCGTCCCAATCTGAATATCTAAAAAGAGCAACTGAGGCTTCAGGTTCAGAATCCCTTCAATTCCATCATCCACACTTTTAAACATACCGCAAACAAAAATATCCTGATAGTAGTCCTTGAGCAGCTTTACTAAATGGTTAATACAATGCTGCTCATCATCAATAATAATTGCCGGAATCATCAGGTTTTCGGTTAAGTAATAAGTTCATCATATATTAACGGTAACAAAATTTCTGCTCTAACTCCGTTTTGAAGGTCAGTTATAAAATAAGTTGCCTGTGTATTTCTCGTTCGGTTTAATAAACTGATGCGGTGTTCTGTTATTTTAATTCCAAGTGATCGCCTGCCATTGCCAGTTCCGGATAAGTTCTGATTCATTCTGCCAATACCATCATCTTCAATGCAGCAGCGCATCATCTCACCCACTCTGTCTATGGTAATTGTGATTTGCCCTCTTTCCGGTTTTGATGAGATTCCATGCCAGATGCTGTTTTCGGCAAAGGGCTGTAACAGCAGGGGGGGTATCAGTACTGAACTCTGGTTAATTGATGAATCCACCAGAATAGTGTAATCGAACTTGTCATTGAGTCGGAGTCTTTCTACCTGAAGGTACATGTCCAGAGCAGCCAGATCATCAACTAATGGTACTTCCTTATGTTCAGAATTCTCTAAAATCATTCTCATCAGCCTGCCAAAACGAATTGTAAATAAGGATGCTTTCTCAGCATCCAGTTTCTGAATTGAATCATTGATGGAATTTAAAGCATTAAAAATAAAATGAGGATTCATTTGTGAACGAAGAGCTTTCATTTCCATTTCAGTCATTTCAGCTCTCAATTCAGCGTTATGCTTGCTTTCACTGATATCTCTTCTTTTTTTATATTGAATAAAAACTAATAAGCCTCCGGCAACTGCCAAGACACCCATTCCGGCAATGAAAGTTCTCATGAGTTTTACTCGCTGAATCTCGGCTTCAACAGCGGCAGTTTCCTTACTGTGTTCGGCAAGCAATAAGGCTTCCCTCTTATCGAATTCTGCCTGCAGTTGCAATCGTTCAATTTCTCTTTTCTTCCGGTCATTCTGGATACTGTCCCGGAGTGACATTGCTCGCTCATATAAATACAACGAATTCTGATAATCTGATTTTTCTTTATAATAGTTGCTCAGTGCAATCAACGCATGGTAAATTTTTGTTTTATCTTTTGCCTTCCCGGCTGCTTCTAGGGCAGAATAGTAATATTTCCGGGCAAGTTTATCCTTATCTGTAACCTGAAAACCTGATTTCTTCAGGTCAGCAGCAGAGGCTTCAGTAAACAAATCAGCAAGGAAAGAATAGGCAACTGAGACAGCCGAATGATCGCCTGATCTTTCATAAAATGAAATTGCTTCGGTTAATGCATCAAATGCTTTTCTGTAAGCCTTTTGTTGAATAAAAACCCCAGCACTATTTGTTAATCCACTGGCTATATTTCTTGGAAAATGATATTTCTTAGCTAACTCAACGGATTGCCTGTAGAAACTCAGTGCCAGGTCAAGACTGTCAAGGTTATCATACGTATTACCGATATTTCCCAGGCAATTAATAATACCCTGCTTTAGGTCTAATTCTGAATAAACAGATAAGGCTGCTCTCTGGTATTCTAAATCTTTAAGCGGCTCGTCCATGTATTGATATACCAATCCGATGTTGGAGAGAACCATGGCTGTCTGTTCCCTGTTATTATTCTTCTCATAAATGAGTTTTGCTTTTAAGAAATAATCTATCGCCTCAGGATAATTACCAAGCCGCATGTGGTTGACTCCGATACTATTGTAACATCCGGCAATTTTTTCAGAATCCGGATATTGAATAAATATGTTAAGTGCCTTGGTGAGATAATTCAGAGCTGAGATATAATCAGCCTGATTAAAATTAAGGATACTGATCCGATGATAGATATTGGCTTTTTCAAAATTATCATTAGCAGTGTCATAATATTCAAGTAGTCTCAGGTAAATGATCATTGCCAGAGAATCTTGTCCGATAGCCGAATAATTGATCGCTTTGTTTCCCCATCCCCTTTTCTCCAATTTCAGATTTCGGATTGACCGTGCCACTGCGATTGCTGAATCGGCATACAATAACCCTGATTCAGGATGACTCTTTGATAACTCATACGCAATTACATTATACAGCATCACTTTCTGAGTATCCTTCTCAGTATGTTGATTTAATACCTGCTTCAGCGAATCTGCTAATCGGATTTGTGCCTGTAGCCCAAGCGTGCCAAAACAAATCAGGTTAAGTAGCAGTATCCGTTTCATCCGGAAATAATTCAGAAGCAACAAAGAAAGTAAATCAGGCTGTTTAAAAAGGTGCGTTTACTCATCCGAATCGGGCGTATTCTAACCCGTATCTGACAGATACTCATCGGACATTTTAAGAAGGAAAAACCATTGTACTCTTGTAGTCTCAAAATAACCATGCTTATCAAATCAATCCATCTTAATCACAAGCTTCAGCTCATAGCCGTCTTGATGGTGTGTGCCACTCAACTGAACGGCCAGGCAATTGAAACCGGTATGAACATAATCAATGGCGGAATTGGCCTAGGAGGTCGTTTTGGCGGATTCACTTATGGCTCCCAGACACCTGGCCTGAGCCTCAATTATGAGCGGATGCTGTGGGAAGCAGGCGATGTCGGGCTTATCAGCCTGGGAGCTTATGCCGGAATTAAGAGTTATAAAAATTCCGGAACTTACTATTCCAGTTATACTTATTCACAAAAGTGGAATTATACGATTATTGGAATTCGTTCGGCATTTCATTACACTGCATTAGAAAACGACCAGTTTGATCTTTATGGAGGTATCCTGTTGTCATATAATATGCTCAGTTATAAATATGAGGATAATGACCCGTATTCAAATTACAATATAAACAACAATTACGGAAGTGCAGCCGGCCTTACTGCCTTTGCCGGGGGCCGTTATTTCTTTACTTCAAACATCGGCTTGTTTGCCGAAGCCGGATATGGCGTTTCCTATCTAACCATTGGGGTTTCATTTAAATTCTGAATTTCAACCATCAAAATCACAGCATCATGACATTCTTGATTCTTCTTCTGATTATTGTTTTAGTTGTAGCTATAATGAGTTATAACGAATTACAAAAATTTGCTCAGGCTGTTCGCAGACAAGCCAGTAACATCCAGGTAACCATTAGCAAAAAACTCTCACTGATTAACCAACTCATTGATGTGGTTAAAAACTACCAGGAGGCTGAGCAATTTCTACAGCTTAAAGTCTCCCAAGACAATACGGCTGCAGCCCTGATGAGCAGTTACCAGCAATCCGGTACTACCTTAACCAGTATCCAGGGAATGGCTGAACGGTTTCCCAACCTCAAATCAAACGAAACCTATCTCCGTTTGATTGAGAACATCGAAAAATGTGAAAGCGATATTCAATCTCAGCGTATAATCTATAATAATTGTGTAGAGCACTATAACCAGAGACGGTTAAAAATTCCGACAATTTTTATTGCCCGTTTTATGGGCTTCTCCGAAGCACCCTATCTGCAGTTTGATTTGTCCGGAGTAAATGATGTAACCAGCCTGAAAGAGTTTAGAACTGATGATGGTGAGCGCCTTCAGCAATTGCTTTCTAATGCAGGCAACAGCCTGGCAGATGCAACCAAAGCACTTTCAAATCATGCCGGAGCAACAGGTAAATTAATTGCCAGTAAGGTTAAAGAAAAAAAGCAGGTTCGCTACTTTTATATGACTCCAGGTGGAACTCCAAAAGGACCCATTGGCAAAAACGAATTAATGGCTTTAAAAGCCGACAACCAGTTAACTGCCGATACTCTGATTTCTGTTGCCGGCAGTGAAATGTGGAACAGTATTTCTTCCATTGATTCACAGGATGCAACCATTAATTCTTAACTCATCCGTTAAACTACTCTTTGCCAATGAAACACATTCACCTGCTTTTCTTAACTGTTCTCGGATTATTTGCTTCCTTCACAGGTCCAGCACAGTCACCTGAACTGTGGGGATTGTGTACCTTTGGTGGAGCCAATGCTAAAGGTACAATATTTAAAGTAAATGGAGATGGATCAGGATTTGTTACCGTCTTCTCTTTTGACTCTATCACCGGTTCCAATCCGCAAGGTAGCTTTTGCCTTGCCCCAAACAATATGTTATATGCAACAGCCAATACAGGAGGCACTAATAATTTAGGAACAGTCATTAAAGTAAATCCTGTCAATCAGACTGTAACTAAACTTCTGGATTTTAATGGTACTAACGGAGCCTTCCCCTGGGGTAGTTTTATGCTGGCAAATGATGGTATGCTGTACGGTGGCGGCATCAACAATCTGATTTCCCTTAATCCTTCAACCGATGTTATTACAAATCTTCACAACTTTAACGGATCTTCTGAAGGAAATGGAATTACTGACCGATTTATCCAGTCTTCACTTAACGGAAGGCTGTATGGATTACTGGCTTATGGTGGTTCCGGAAACAGTGGTACCATTGTAAGTTACGATATAACCAATGGCCAGCTCACTGTAGAACACAATTTTGATGCAGTCAACGGCAAAACGCCATACGGCTCATTGCTGGAAGCTTCAAACGGGAAAATGTACGGCTTAACCCGTAACGGTGGAGCATCTGATGATGGTGTACTTTTTATGTTTGATCCTGCAACAGGGAGCTACGCTAAACTAATCGAATTCAATACAGCTAATGGGAAATGGCCATGGAACAGCATGATTCAGGTTTCGCCATCACTGCTCTACGGGCTGATCAGCAACGGAGGTCCTTTGGGAGGAGGCGTAATATTCAGTTTTGATATCACAACGAATAGTTACAATATTGAATACAATTTTGACTTTATCAATGGTTCACTACCCTGGCAAAGTTTTATCCAGGCAAGTGATACTAAACTGTATGCAACTACCGGCATGGGAGGAGCTTCGGGATATGGAACGGTTTTTAAATTTGATCATTCAACCAATATCCACACACTCATTCACAGTTTTGTTCAGTCTGAAGGTACTAATCCTTCCTGTGATCTGACTGAAGTTGGTTCAGTCTCATCCGTTCAGCCGGTTATGAATCTCACATGTTCAGTCAGCATATGGCCTAATCCTACCTCAGGACATATTACCCTGAATCCGGATAATTCAACTGAAACTCTGAATCTTGAAGTATTTAACCTGGCTGGACAATCACTAAAGAAAATCCGGTTAGCAGCAGGTGAACGAGAGGTAGATTTAAGCTTACCTCCGTGCCCTTATCTTTTATCGCTAACCTCTTCCTCGAAAACAACCTTCATTCACTTAATCATACAATAAAACTTTAACAAGTAAACTCCATTTAAAACAAATCATTATGAAAAACATCCGATTACTACTCATTCTCACTGGCTTTATAACAACAATTACAACTCAGATTACCTCAGCACAAGAATCAAAATCGAAAAAAGAAAACAAAAAAGATGAGGTGCAGATCCGGATGGAAGCTGTTCAGGAGCAATGCAAGGATATTCCGTTTGAGAAACGAATTCGTGTCCGAGTTTCACGTTTTAATGCAACCGCGGGAAACTCACCTCGTGAATTAGGTGAAAACATGAGTACTATGCTTAGTAATGCACTCAGCCAGGTAAACTGTTTCCAGGTTCTTGAAGAAATCCGTAAACTGGATGATGTAACCAAGGAAACCGATCTGGCAAACTCAGAATATGCCGATGCTGCCTCAGGAACAGAAAAAGGGAAATTGCTGCAGGCTCAGATTGTGGTTACCGGTGAAGTAACTGAATATAATGATGCTACTTCCACCAGCGGCACACTAGGAATCAGTGCCAGTACATCAAAAGCTAAAATCGGATTTATTCTGAAGATACTCAGCCCCAAAACCGGTGCAATCCTCAAATCAACCAGTTTTAATGTAGAAGCTAAAAAAGGAAGCGGCAGCAGTTTCCGGTTTGTTGGCATTAAAATGTCAGGCAAAACCTCTTCAAATCCTGCTGTGGCTGCTGCATTAGAAAAAGGAATTATCCAGGCAGTTGAATACCTTGCTCAGGAAAAGGATCATATTCCTTTACCCTCAGCAGAAGAGTTGAGTTCTAATCTGACCACAGTGGTTATCAGCAATTGCTCCTTCTCGCAGAAAAGCAATACACTCGAATTACTGAAAAATACAGCCGGGGTAAAAAGTGCTGAAGTGGTCAAGTATGAAAATAACATTGCTACTTACAACATCCGGCATAACGGGAGTACCGATGATCTGGCTACTGTTTTAGATAAAAAATACAACGGTCGATTTGAGATTACCGATCTGAAGTCAGGAAAAATCACAATGAAGCTCAAGTAACGATTCGGAGCAATCAGACTAAGCCGTTGATTTAAGGTTTTTGAGCGTTCAGATACTCTTGCAATAAAATCACGGCACTTACAATATCGGTCAATTTCTTCTCTCTGCGGTGAGCCTTTTTTAATCCCATTGCAGCTATTTCACGGGTAGCAATTTTAGAGGTAAACCGTTCATCTGACAAGATAACCCTGATCCCAGGAAATACTTTTTGCAAATTTTCAGCAACCTGATACACTTCCTTGGTAATATGAGTTGTCTGATTATTTAAGCGCTTTGGTTCGCCCAAGAGAATTATTTCTACCTGGTTTTCTGAACAGTATTTTTTCAGAAAATCAAAAAGTTTTCTGGTTTCAACAGCCTGTAATCCGGTTGCAATCAACTTCAGTTCATCGGTTACAGCAATACCTGTTCGCTTTCTTCCATAATCAATTGCAATTATCCGGGCCATGCAGCAAAGCTATGAACATACAAGGCTTATTTTTGCAATCGCTGTTAAAGCCATGAAAGACCTGATAGAACAAGCCTGGAATAACCGAAGTTTACTTTCTGAAAAGAAAACTATTGATGCCATTTATGCTGTAATTGAAGAATTAAACCTGGGTAATCTCAGAGTTGCTGAGATGAAAGACAATCAATGGTTCGTTAATGAATGGGTTAAGAAAGCTGTTTTACTTTATTTCCCGGTTATGAAAATGGAAACCTTAGAAGCAGGTCCCTTTGAGTATCATGATAAGATTCCATTGAAAAAGGATTTTGCAAAGCAGGGTGTCAGAGTCGTTCCGAATGCAGTTGCCCGTTATGGGGCATATCTGGCAAGAAATGTAGTCCTGATGCCATCGTATGTAAACATTGGTGCTTATGTAGATGAAGGCACATTGGTTGATACCTGGGCTACGATTGGCAGCTGTGCTCAGATTGGCAAGCAGGTTCACTTAAGCGGTGGTGTCGGAATCGGAGGAGTACTTGAACCGGTTCAGGCTTCACCGGTAATCATTGAAGATAACTGTTTTATTGGCTCTCGTTGTATTATTGTTGAGGGCATTCAGGTAAAGGCAGAAGCGGTTATTGGTGCCGGTGTAGTATTGACTGCATCTACAAAAATTTTTGATGTCAGCGGGTTTAGGCCACAAGAATTCAAAGGCGTGATTCCCGAACGTTCGGTGGTAATCCCAGGGAGTTATGAAAAAGAGTTCCCGGCTGGAAAATTCCATGTTCCCTGTGCCCTAATCATCGGAAAACGTAAAGCTTCAACTGATTTGAAAACCTCATTGAACAATACTTTACGTGAATTCAATGTTGCTGTCTGATTTATTTGCTGGTTGTGAAAATCCTGATTATTCAAACTGCTTTTTTAGGTGATGTAGTTCTTTCAACCTCATTAATTGAAACCCTGCATCATTATCATCCTGAATCCTGGATGGATGTTCTGGTCAGAAAAGGAAATGAACCGTTATTCGATCATCACCCCTTTATCAGAAGAGTTTGGGTCTGGGATAAACGACAAAATAAAATCAAGAACCTGTTGAAACTGATTATTCAGGTAAGAAAAGAACAATATGATGAAGTCTTCAATATTCAGCGGTTTTTTTCATCAGGACTGTTAACTGTACTATCAGGAGGCAAGAAGACTTCAGGTTTCTCAAAAAATCCATTATCCTGGTTTTTTTCAGAGCACTATCCGCATCGTATTGGAGATGGTACTCATGAAATCACCAGAAATGCAATGCTGATCAGCCGGCTGGTAAAAGAAAATCCACTTAAGCCGAGGCTCTACCCTTCTGAAGTAGATTATGATTCAGTAAAGAATTACATCCACAAGCCGTATGTATGCCTGGCACCGGCTTCGGTCTGGTTTACCAAACAGCTTCCGGTACCAAAATGGGTGGAACTGGTCGCCCTGCTAAAGGATAAATACAGCATGGCATTAATCGGAGGGAAAGAAGATGCAGAATTAGCAGAAACAATCATCCGGCAATCCGGCATCAGGGCAGTGAACCTGGCTGGAAAATTAAGTTTGCTTCAAACAGCAGCACTGATGAAAGGTGCTGTAATGAATTATGTCAATGATTCTGCACCCCTTCATATCGCATCATCTGTAAATGCTCCTGTTACTGCATTCTTTCTTTCAACAATTCCTGAGTTTGGTTTTGGCCCCTTATCTGATAACTCCCGTATTGTTCAGGCTGATCCCGTTCCGGGCTGCCGTCCCTGCGGATTTCATGGTAAACAATCTTGTCCGGAACAACATTTTAACTGCGCAATGCATATCCGGATTACCACTGACCTGTTGCCCAAATGAAACAATTGATTGAACAGGAAGCTCAGCATTGTGCTGAAATCATTAAACAAGGAGGTATCATTCTCTACCCGACTGATACCATCTGGGGACTGGGCTGTGATGCAACCAATACACAAGCAGTAAAAAGAATCTGCCAAATCAAACAGCGTGATGAAAATAAAAGCCTGATTGTACTTGTTGAATCAGAAAATAAACTCTTAAAATATGTAAAACAGATTCCGGAAATGGCATGGCCGTTCCTAGAGTTTTCAGTCAGGCCAATAACAATCATTTATCCGGGAGCAATGAACCTTTCAGCACTGGTTATTTCAAAAGATGGTTCAGTCGGAATCCGTATACCCAGGCATGAGTTCTGTAACCGGTTAATGGTGCTTTCTGGCCGGCCATTGGTTTCAACTTCAGCAAACATCAGCGGTCATCCTGCTCCAGTGTGCTTTGACGAGATCCCGGAAAGCATCAAATCAAAGGCAGACTATATAGTCAACCTTGAAAATGAGAAGAAAAAAAAAGGTATTCCTTCTGTGATTCTCAAAATTGAGCTGAATGGTACTTTCAGGTTCCTCAGGAAGTAACTTTGCCGTATGGAGTCGTTAAATCTGAGAGATATTTTAGACCACCCGGTTTTTACCATTGCCTCTGAAGTTGCTGATGAATTAAAAACCGATTGTTTTGTTATTGGTGGTTTTGTTCGTGATGCCTTGCTAAATCGGCCCTGTACAGATATTGATCTGGTGACAACCGGTAACGGAATTGAACTGGCAAAGGCAGTTGCTTCAAAGCTGAAAGAAGCATCACCTGTTACACTTTTCAAGAATTTCGGGACTGCTATGTTTACATATAAAGATTACCAGATTGAATTTGTGGGAGCAAGAAAAGAATCGTATTCCAGGGGTTCACGAAAGCCAAAAGTCAGGGCTGGTTCGATTGAGGACGATCAGCTCAGACGTGATTTTACCATCAATACACTGGCCGTATCATTAAATAAATCCCGATTGGGTGAACTTGTTGACCCATTTGGCGGTCTGGCAGATTTGAATCAGAAAATACTCCGGACTCCGCTTAATCCTGAAACAACCTACAGCGATGATCCCTTACGGATGATGCGAGCCATCCGGTTTGCATCACAGCTTGGTTTCGGAATTGAAACCCAGTCATACAATGCAATTACTTCATGTAAAGACAGAATCAGCATTGTATCAATGGAACGAATTACCGATGAACTGAATAAAATCATTATGACAATAAAACCCTCAGCCGGGTTTAAGATGTTGTTTGATACGGGCTTGTTGCATCTCATATTCCCTCAAATGGCAGCCTTGCAGGGAGTAAAGTATGTTAACGGAAAAGGTCATAAGGATAACTTTTACCATACGCTTAAAGTTCTTGATAACATCAGTGAAAAAACAGATAACTTATGGCTGAGGTGGGCTGCCATTCTGCATGATATTGCCAAACCCGCCACTCAGCGTTTTGACCTGAAAACAGGCTGGACATTTCACGGTCATGAAGATAAAGGTGCCCGTATGGTTCCGGCAATTTTCAAACAACTGCGGCTGCCATTGAATGAGAAAATGAAGTACGTTCAGAAACTGGTTTTGCTTCATCTGCGGCCCATTGTTCTGGTACAGGAAACTGTAACTGACTCGGCTGTAAGACGATTGCTCTTTGAGGCAGGTGATGATATTGATGACCTTATGATATTGTGCCGAGCTGATATCACTTCTAAAAATGAAGATAAAGTCAGGCGGTACCACCAGAATTTTGAATTGGTAAAACAAAAGCTAATAGAGATTGAAGAAAAAGACCGGATCCGAAACTGGCAACCACCTGTTTCAGGAGAAACCATCATGCAAACATTCGGACTCAAGCCAAGCCGGGAAGTCGGAATAATTAAAGATGCAATCCGTGAGGCTATTCTTGAAGGTGAAATCTCCAACTCGTTTAATGAAGCTTTTGAACTGATGCTGAAAAAAGGCCGGGAGATTGGCCTCAAACCTCAAACTTAAGTCCTACTGGTCGTAGTAATCTTTTTTCTTTGTAAGTTTTAAATCCTGGAGTACTGAAGCTTTCACATTCACTTGAAAATTCCAGTACGTATATCCACCCAGCGGTACCCAGTTAAATCTCATTTCCCAACAGTGCAGATCACGATAGAGACTTAACGAAGTATAACTCCAGTTTTTCTGTTTCAGATCATAACCTGAGCTGAATGTTATTTTCCAGTTCTTGGTAAGTGAGATGTCACCATTAAAGTTAATTGTCTGGGTAACCTGTTTGTCTAAATAATCTGATGGTTTGATATAATACAGGTTATAGCTGAAATAAAGAGAGAATGGGACATTGTAGGAAATCAGCTCCTCCCCTTCTTTTGATCTTTCAGATTGTGGTTGATTCAAGACATTAAATCCTGCAGAAAAATTTGCTGAGGTTAACCTGGCAATCCGGTTGTTAACGCCTGCCTCAAAAGAATTCATTCTTCTACTTAAAGAATCGGTAATATAAGGATCGAATGAAGTGGTTGCATTCAGGCTTAGCTTATCAAACAAGCTCGTTCTTGCAGCCAGGCTGATAACTGATAATCTTACTGAATCAGCAGCAACATTATAATTCCCGCTCACACTCAGGCTCTCAAAAATTTTAACCTTTTTAACTGATCCGGAAGTGTCACGTGCCGGCTTCATTTTCATCTCCAGATTGTTATCCAGTGTAAACCCGATGAGTGCCTGCTTACCTGCTGAAGGGCCTCCAAAGAGTGACTGCTCATAAATGCTGTATTTGATTTCTTCACCTTCAGCATTGGTCTGAACTGTCTTGTAGCTGTTCCAGAATGCATCTGAAAAGTCAGGCTTGTAGGAAAAGGATAACGTTGGAGTCATTACATGACGGATTGCTTGTATTCTTGATTGTGTAAACTGAAACATCCCGTAAATTCGGGTATTGAGAGAAACTGCTGCATTGAATTCACGGGCAGCTTTAAATCCGTTCACGGTATCTGTAAAGATTGAGTTAGTAGTCGGGTCATATTGCTTCTCAATCGTACGCATATACCATTTTTCCGAATAGTTAACAGACGGAGACAATGTAAAATGACGCATAACCTGAAGAGAAGTACTTATTGGGATTGAGTGCTGAATTCCGTTCCGCATGCGATGGCTCCAGTTACCCTTAAAGATTGAGGTGTCTTTTCCGTTAATTACGTTCTGAAAATTACCCTGGTAACTAACACCTGCTTTTTCGTACCATTTTTGTTTACCAGTGATTACCTTTCTTTTAAAAGGATACAAGCGGTTTACACCAAAGGTTAATTGCGGCAGGGTAATGCTCATGTCCCGGGTTTGCGTATTCTGGCTGTGATTAGCAGTTGCTGAAAGGAAATAAGGTTTTCCCGGAAATGTTTTTGACCATGCAATTGAACTTTGAAACGTGTTTGTCAGAAAATTATCAGGCGTAGAAACATTATTTCTGAAATACCGGCTGCTGCCAGCATTGACATTGGCAGTAAACACACTGTGAGGCCTGGCTTTGGGATCCTGGTTGTGCGTCCAGCGGATAAAGAAATCCCGGTTAACCGAATAATCAGGTAATTCGGGTTCACTAAGTTTGATTCTCGACATACTGAGAACAAGGTTACCATTAAAATGGTATCTCCAGGCATACCTGAAAAATGATTGAGCAGAATAACTCCCTTTCGAATAAGCATCACCGGTAAGTGCCAGATCCAGATAATCACTGATCCCAAAATAATATCCGCCATTTTTCAGAAAAAAACCAAGATCATCCGATTCACCATAAGCTGGAAATATAATTCCGGATGACTGGCCTTTCCTGTTCGGGAAATATCCGAATGGTACTGCCAGAGGGACCGGAACATCAGCAATACTCAGGTAGGCAGGCCCGGTTATTATTTTTCTGTTATTTATAATTTTCAGTTTTGAAGCATTGATTGAATAATGAGGATGGGGTAGGTTGCAGGTTGTATATCTTCCGTTATGAATGAATTCATAGTCATCCAGTTTCTTAACGGTCTGGCCGAAAATATAGCCTTCACCCTGCTCGGTATAAACTCCGCGGATTCGACCTTTCCTGGTATTGAAATTATATTTGATCTCTTCAGCAGTAAACTTATCTTCAGCCTGGCTAAACTCCGGAATGCCGGTTTTATTCCCGCTGCTGTCAGTCATAAAGGAGGCAAGCAGTGTTTTGTTCTCAAGATTTACAGCAATGTAATCAGCCTGTAGCTGCATATCTTCATATTTAACATGAGCATTGCCATAGAGATAAACAACCATGTTAACCGCATCAAAAAACAGTGAGTCACGAGCAGAATACTCCACCTTTGATTTAAAATCTCCTTCACTTCCACCAGACGCTGAATCAGGCAGGAGTTGAAGTGAATCTTTAGTTGCATTAGCAATACTATCGGTACTCTGAGCGTTAAGATCTGATGATTGAACAAACAGCAATCCGAGAGTTATCAAAAACACAGTATTCAAAAAAACTACCTGGAGTCCCATTTTATAAAGCTGGCAACACATTAAATTCTGTATTTTTGATTGCTCAAAACTAATTATTTGATAATGACCGTATTTTCAGGTATGATTTTGTTTGCATGGTCATGATGGTGAGTAACGAAGTGATTAAACATAAATTACTTTCAGTGTTTTTATTCCTGATTCTTTCAGGGCTGTTACTGCTGTTCAGTGAAAGTAACCTGCTTGAGGCTTCACCTTATCATCTTAAAACTGTCGTTATTGATGCTGGACATGGCGGTCATGATGCTGGTTGCCTGGGTTCATCTTCAAAGGAGAAACATGTAGCACTCGAAATAGCACTTCGGTTAGGCAAACTGATTGAACAGAATTATCCGGATGTTAAGGTTATTTATACCCGGACGAAGGATGTCTTTATTGAACTTCATGAACGTGCAGCAATTGCTAACCGGGCAAAAGCAGATTTGTTTATCTGTATTCATGCCAACTCCTCAGAAGCTTCAACTGCATTTGGAACTGAAACGTTTGTTATGGGACTCCATAAAACAAAAGAAAACCTGACCGTTGCCAGACGTGAGAACTCAGCCATACTCTACGAGAAAGATTATAAAAACAAATACGATGGTTACGATCCGAATTCACCTGAAGCTCATATTATTTTTAATCTCTTCCAGAAAGCTTATATGGATCAAAGCCTGCTGTTTGCTGCAAAAATTCAGAATGAATTTGAAGAATATGCCGGAAGGTTTAACCGGGGCGTTAAACAAGCCGGGTTTCTTGTATTATACCGTACTGCTATGCCCGGAGTATTGATTGAAACCGGTTTTCTTTCAAATAAGGCTGAGGAAAAATACCTGAATTCTGAAAAAGGCCGTGATGATATGGCTACCAGCATTTTCCGTGCATTCCGGTCTTATAAAATTGACATGGAGCAAAGCGGAAAAGAATTAATGACAGATAAACCTGCATCTCCCAAACCAGGATCAAAGCCTGCAGTTAATAAGATAACAGAAGAAAAGGAAACCCCGGAAAAAAATGCTGTTGACCCGCTCAAGCCTGTAAAAGAAAATCCTCCCTCACCTTTGGAAGAACAGCCTAAAAAAACAGACTTGGTTAAACCAGTACCTGAAAAAACTCAGCTTCCCGATTTCTTTTATACGGTTCAGATAGGTGCTGTAGCTTCAAATACTGAAATTAATCTTGAACCTTTTCAAAAGATAAATGCACTTCCGATTAATGGTGATGATGGCTTTACCCGTTTTACAGTCGGGCGATTTAATAAGCTTTCTGAAGCAATAAACCAGCAAATTGAACTACGCAATCAGGGATATAAAGATGCCTTTGTAACTCCATATTATAAGGGTAAACGAATTTCATTAAAAGAAGCCGCAGCCCTTAGCAAATAAGAGTCAGCGACTTACCTGCTGAATACATTAAGTTTGAGATCTTACTGGATGTTGTAGTACTGCTAACTTTCCTGAATTGATTTATTGAATAACATCCTATCAAGTGAATAGCGGCCACCACCGTTAAATGCTATATAAATAAAACCTGCAAGATATAAGATAGGCAATTCCTTTGCTGAGACCGGGTCTGTACCATGAATATGAAAAACGATGACCAGCATATTAACAATCAGGGCAAGGGCAGCAAACCGGGTAAACAAGCCTATTACAATTAGTAACGCACAAAAAAATTCGGCAAACATGGCTAATGACATTGTTCCTTTCGGACTGATTCCCAAAACAGAAGCAAACCGTATTTCTTCTCCAGATAAGAGTGTTTGTAATTTAAAAAGGCCGTGTTGACTTAACATCAGGAATGCAATTATAACCCGGATAAACAGCAGCATACTTTCTTTAACTGTTTGAGATGAATCTAAATAGAGTAATCTTTTCATATTATTTCTTTTTAAAATTAAACTTTCCAAATAAATACAACTCGAATCTCAGAGGTTATTTTCCTGCAGATACGAATTGAATAAATTTTTTATCTTATTTTCTTATCATTCCATTAAATCACCAAAAAATAAATTTAAATTTCTCCGGAAAATATTCGGCATCTGATGTATTCATAACAATGTTTCCTTCATTCATCATTGTACATTCTTTTAAAGCCGGATTACCTAAAACAGCATTCTTTCAATAAAGGCTATTGTCCATTCTATGCTTAAACCAATACCTTAAATTATATCCAATCAGCATATGCTGGCATCTCTGTTCCGAAGACTCAAACCGAATTTATTTATTTTAAATAAGCTGAATACATCCAAACCAGCTTTTCCTGGGAACGGATATAATCGCTCATCAATGCATTGGTGCCTTCATCACCGGTATCTGCTGACAGGTCAAGAATTTCGCGTTGCAAGGTTATGATGGTACGGAATGAATCCAGCAGTTGCTTAACTGCCTTTTCACCGTCAGACACCTCTGAGCTTTCAGCAATCTTTGCTTCTTTCTTATAATCCGTGTAATTGTGATTCGGGGAATAACCTAAAGTTAGTATTCTTTCAGCTACTTCATCAATCTTTACAAACAAGTCATTATACAACTCTTCAAATTTCATATGAAGCTCAAAGAATTTATCACCTTTTATATTCCAATGATAGCCTCTTACATTCTGATAGAAGATTGAATAATCAGCCAGAAGCTCATTAAGCCTAGCTGCAAGCTTTTCTGCCTTTTGAATGTCCAGCCCGATTGCGTTCAGTTTTGCCATATCGTTAGTTTTGATTTTCAATTTATTGTTTTTAGTACCTCAAAGTACAATAAAGTGCGAATTTAAGAAATCAATTTTCATTAAAAAACTCGAATAACAAATGTTTAACATATTTTGTTTGTGTCTTTACTCCAACCAATCAGGCGTTTCTTTCTTTTCGTCCATTAATTTTCTGAATCAATTTAAATTCATCAAATCATCACAATCCTGATCAGCCAATCAATTTGCCGGAAATTTATTCAATGATTAGTTTTACAACTGATCTTTCTGAATTAACCCATACACAACAGAAATACATTCCGGGAGTTAGGTTTACGGGTAAAGCGATTAAAAGCGTTTGCCTTCCCTCTCCAAATTGTTTTGGAATTTGTGCTAGGATTTCTCTTCCTAATGGATCAGTTATTGACCAACTTACCCTTGTTGTTTTATCAAGTGCCAGTTCTAACTTGATAAAATCATGAGCAGGATTCGGATAAAACGATATACCTGCAAGCAGTGAATTCGGTTCGCCAAGTGCCATAATGTTATTACAAATATTGCTGGTTCGCCAGATATCGTTTTGAAACATTAGCCAATCGGGACCGTTAGCTGGTCCTACACTTAACAAATAAGCTCTCCCAAAATCATTGAAGAAATTCGGATATTCTGCATGTCCACCAACAATAAACACATCCATACTGCCATCCTGATCAAAATCTGCAACTAAAGGAGCATGATCAAGTTCAAATTGAGGATTACCATATTGACTTTGCAGATTTACATCAAAAATCAGTGTTCCGTTATTCCCGTTTAATGCAATTAAATGGCCGCCATCATTTCCAAAAATCACATCCGGATAAATGTCATTATTAATATCTGCAATTGCTGCACCTCTGAATGACTGCTTATAATTCAGATTATCATACTGCCAGAATAATGTACCATCATGATTTAGGGCAATCACCTTATACCATGTAGTAAAGATTACTTCACAAGATCCATCGTGATTCAAATCAGCAACCTGAGCCGGTCCTCCGACATAAAAATTACTTCCTGCACTATAAGTCCACTTGACAGAACCATTATCTGACTCAAGACAGTATAAGGTGTCATTATAACATCCAATCAATAGTTCTGTAACTCCGTCATTATCCAGGTCACTTACAGCACTGCCATGATAAACCACATCATCCAGATCCTTTGACCAGAGCAATTGTTGGGTATCGCCCTGATAGGCATATACTTTATTGGCTGAAGTATTCACGGCATTCCAGGTTGCAACTACAAAATCAAGAATACCATCACTATTAATATCCAGTATTGTAGGTGCTGTCTGAATCCATGAGTTTAGATCAACCGGAATCTCCCAGTTAACAGAACCGTCCTCTGCATTGATACAAATGACATAACCTCCAAACTCACCATGGAGAATTTCAGGCTTGCCATCACCATCTATATCGGCTATTGTGGGTGGTGAATCACTGCCCCGGGTATTACAAACCCACTTGACCGAACCAGTTGCCCCGTTAAAACAAAATGTCTTTGGATTACAGGAACTGGGAACAATTACTTCCAGTGTACCATCCCCATCTACATCATAAATGACAGGAGCTACATCATTACAACCTTCTCCATTTACAACATGCGTATTATACTTCCAAAGTAGCGTTCCGTCTTCAGCATTTAATGCATAAACCATACTGTCATTGCGGTAGCAGCCAAATACTATTTCATTCTTACCATCACCATCAATATCCGCTGCAGCTGACTGACCAAAAGAAGCATCATTCGTATCAAAAGTCCATTTGATAACTGGTTGACCAACTGAACTATTGCGAATTAAAAAAAGAATTAACAGATATTGTATTCTGTTCATCGGAATGGGAAATAAGCTAACAAAGTTACTAATAGTTTTTTCCATTTCATCACGGGCTGTAAAGGAGTTCAGCCGGTTTATTTTCAAACCGTCAATGCGATCATTTTGCGGCCAATCTTGCCTTTTATGTGCCTGTTTCTGAACATTAGAAATATTTTTTTGCAGATTTGCCATCCTTAAACAGCACTAATCTCTATGAGAAATATCTTCATACAACTGGCAACAGCCACTGGAATTATCACTATGTTATCATGTAATCAGCCATCCAGGCAAGAGGAACAGAAATCTCAGGAAACTAAACCTGAAGTTGAAATTATTGCGGATCGTTTTGCAGATCTCCAGATTCTCAGATATGCTATTCCCGGATTTGAGGAATTAAGCCTCCGGCAAAAGCAATTAGCTTATTACCTGTATATGGCAGGAATGAGCGGAAGAGATATATTTTTCGATCAGAAATACCGTTACAACCTTCAAATCAGAAAAACAATTGAAACTATTCTGGAAACTTACCAGGGTGATAAAAATGATTCTAATTATAAATCCTTTGTTATCTATGCCAAGCAGTTTTTCTTTAGTAACGGTATCCATCATCATTATTCAGCAGACAAAATTATTCCTGGCTTTTCACCTGATTATCTGGCAACCTTACTCTCAAACAGTGACTTCAGCAAAGTTCCATCAGAAGGTAAATCTGTGAGCGAATTTGTTGAATTCTTAACTCCGGTTCTGTTCGATCCGGCAGTTGACGGCAAGTGTGTTTCCCTGGCTGCAAATACCGACAATGTAAAAGCATCTGCCAACAACCTCTATGAAGGTGTTACTCAGAAAGAAGTGGAAGATTATTACCAAAGTAAAACTATTCACGGAGTAAAAGAACAACCGGCCTGGGGATTAAATACCAAAGTAGTAAAAGAAAATGGGAAGGTTACTGAAAAAGTATGGAAATCAGGTGGAATGTATGGAGCAGCAATTGATCAGATTGTATTCTGGCTTGATAAAGCAGCTACGGTTGCTGAAAATGAAATTCAAAAACAAACTATTGAAGCATTGAGCAAATATTACAAGAGCGGTGACCTTAAAGATTATGATGATTACTGTATTCTCTGGGTGAAAGACACGGCCAGCAGAATCGATTTCGCAAACGGATTTATTGAAGTTTACCTGGATCCGATGCACAGGAAAGGTGCTTACGAAGCAGTGCTGAGTATGAAGGATCTGGAAGCAACCAAAAGGATAGATGCCATTGCCAAACAAGCTCAATGGTTTGAGGACAACTCATCAATTCTGCCTGAACACAAGAAAAAGAATGTTACCGGAATTTCAGCCAAGGTTATTACTGTCATCAATGAATGTGGTGATGCAGCACCTTCAACTCCCATTGGAATTAACCTGCCAAACCAGGAATGGATTCGTGAAACTGCCGGATCTAAATCTGTTTCATTAGGTAACATTGTTGAGTCGTATAATTTTGCAAAGGCTAAAAGCCCGATGATTGACGAGTTTGGCGAAAGTGCTGAAGTAATTGAACGGGTTAAAAAATACGGAGCACTGGCAGCTGATCTGCACACAGATATGCATGAAGTAATTGGTCATGCTTCGGGAGTGATCAATAAAGGGGTAGCCAGCCCAGATATTACCCTCAAAAATTATGCAAGTACTCTTGAAGAAGCCCGTGCTGACTTGGTCGCACTGTATTTCATTACCGATCAGAAACTGGTTGATCTGGGAGTTATGCCTACAACCGATGTTGGAAGAGCCGAGTACGATTCCTATATTCTTAATGGATTGATGACTCAGCTTTACAGAATTAAACCCGGAGACAACCTTGAGGAATCACACATGAGAAACCGTCAACTGGTTGCCGGATGGGTCTTCGAAAAAGGAAAAGCCGATAGTGTTATTGAGCGGATTTCCCGAAATGGTAAAACCTATTTCCGAATTAATGACTATTCTAAGCTTCGTACTTTATTTGGTAATCTACTCAGAGAAATTCAACGAATTAAATCTGAAGGTGATTTTGAAGCCGGTAAAAACCTGGTTGAAGATTATGGTGTTATTGTTGACCAGCAACTCCTCAATGAAGTTCATGAGCGGTTTAAACCGTTAAACATTGCTCCTTACAGTGGCTTTATACAGCCCGAACTGATTCCTGTAATGGATGGAGAGAATATCACAGATGTCAAAGTTGTTTACAATCAGGACTTCCTGACTCAAATGCTCGAGTACGGAAAGAAGTTTGCTTTTCTACCGGTCAGAAATTAACATTGGACGGAACATAAAGCTGAGAGGTATTCATAACTGAAATTTAAACTCCTTTTTTATAAAAGGTTGGTTTACCTTTGTGGGTAGTAGCTATCAATATGATTCTTTTAAACTCAACGAACATGAAAAACCTCACCTCCTTTATGTCCTTATTATTACTATTGGTTACAATATTAAAAGCATCTGCCTGGTCAAATGATGTACAAGTTAGCTCCAACCCGTCTTTGTCCAATCATTGTATAGCAGCAAAAACAAATGGTACATTATATATTGGTGAATCTGTTGCCAATCCTACACCCGGCAGCCAGCCTTCTGTTACCGTTTATTCTTCATCAAATTACGGAACCAACTGGACTGAATTATCAACAGTCTTAAGCATTCAACCAATTTTAAGAACAAAAATGGTTCGAACAGTTTTAGACTCTGTTTACCTGATTTTTGCCACTAATTCAACAATCCGGTTTCTCAATGTGGAATCCGGAGTTACAGGACAGTTTAATGCATCAGCAATTGTTGACTTTGATGCGGTGGCATCAATGACAGGAAATGCAATTTATTTATTTGTTGAAGAGCCCGGTAATACCAGTATCAGGCGGTATGCAACTCTTGATGCCGGACTAACTTGGTCACCATTAACAGCTACGGTAACCACTCAGGGAGCAAGACCCCGGCTGGCTATATATATGAATCAGCTTATTCTCAATTATTATGGTCCGGTTGCAGTTGATACCATTTCATCAAAAATCAGAGCAGCCCGATACAACGAATCAACTCCCGGAACGCTTACTCCCGGAGCCTTTATTGATATTAATTCAAACCTTGTTCCTAAAAAACAGTTTCAGACAGTCATGGCAAATGGAAAAGTATGGTTTTTCTTTTCCGAAGGTAATCCAGAAACTACAATCAAATGCAACGTTAGTACAAATAACGGAATTAGTTATTCTGCCGAACAGGTTGTTGCCGGAAGTATTGCCCAGCCTGCTTTCAGCTTCGATGCCTGCTCTTTCAATTCAGGAGGTAGTGAGGGATGCTATCTGACTTACTTTAATGCTAGTTCTGTAGTTCCACCTACACCTGACCCAATGATGATTACCTATTCAACAACCAATACTCCATTTATTTTTTCAACTCCGGTTGCATACAGTGATTTCAATGTTACTACTACACCTTCCTGGATTCGTCCTGCTGTTGTTTCTTTTATTAACAATGCTGTTTTCGATGTTGGTGTTGCTTGGGTTCAGGATGATGGTAACGGAAGTGCTATCTACTTTGACCACGAACTGGCAGTAACATCGGTTGCTGAAAATCAAAACGATTATTTTGCATTAATACAAAACCCGGCAAACCGCTTTCTTAAAATCCGGTATCATATCCGGGAAGATGCTGTTTTAAGAACCTTCAATATGAACAGTCAATTGCTTCATCAACAACAACTAAGCCGCAACTGCCAGAATGCTGAATTGCCTGTTGGAAACTTACCGGATGGAATTTATTTCTATTCAATTTATTCAGAGAATTTTTCTAAATCCGGTAAAATTGTGATTAAAAACAACCAATAGCTGAATCACCACTCGTTCTACTCGGGCATTCTATGATTCAACTTGCTGTTTTTGCCTCCAGTGAAGGCACAAATGCCGAAAACATCATTCGTTATTTTACCGGGCATCCGTCTATCCAGGTAGGTTTGGTAGTTTCAGACAGGGCAAACGCACCCGTTCTGCAAAGGGCATCTAAACTGGCAGTTAAAACCATTGTTCTGAAACCGGGGCAGCCGGCTGATGCATCTTACCTGCTGAATCTGCTTACTGAATATAAAATTGATGGGATAATTCTTGCCGGTTACCTGCGAAAAATTCCCCAAGCAGTAACCAGTCGGTTTGAAAACCGGATTTTGAACATTCACCCTGCTCTGCTTCCTGATTTTGGCGGAAAAGGGATGTATGGAATGAGGGTTCATGAAGCTGTGATAAATGCTAAAAAACAAGAATCTGGAATTACCATTCACTATGTAAATGAGAATTATGATGAAGGCCAGATTATCTTTCAAACAAAAGTAAAAGTTGTAGACCAGGATACTCCGCAATCCCTGTCTGACAAAATCAGAAAACTTGAATTGCTGTATTATCCGAAGATTATTGAAAAAACACTGGGAGCTGAATCATGACTTCATTCAGCTGAACTACTGTCAGACAACCTGAATTTAATTAGGTAAATACTGGCCAGATAATTACATTTGCTGCCTTTCTACCGAATGAGAATACTAGGAATTTCTGCTTTTTATCACGATTCTGCTGCAGCTCTCATTACAGATGGTCAGATTACAGCAGCAGCTCAAGAAGAAAGGTTCACCAGAAAAAAGCATGATCCTGGTTTTCCGAAACATGCTGTTGAGTATTGCCTTCATGAAGGTGGTGCTTCTATTGATGATCTGGATGCTGTTGTATTTTATGACAAGCCGCTGCTAAAATTCGAACGGTTACTTGAAACCTATTATGGTTTTGCTCCAAAAGGATTACCTTCTTTTTTGATGTCCATTCCTGTTTGGCTAAAGGAAAAAATGTTTCTGAAGAAACTGATTCGTGATGAACTTAAAAATTGTGGTAATTATGACAAGCATAAACTAAAACTATTATTTCCTGAACATCATTTATCGCATGCTGCCAGTGCTTATTACCCGTCTTCATTCGATGAAGCTGCCATTCTGACCATTGATGGCGTTGGCGAATGGGCAACAGCATCCATTTGCCATGGAAAAAATGAAAAGATTACAATCCTTAAAGAACTTCATTTTCCTCATTCACTTGGATTACTCTACTCGGCCTTTACCTACTACACCGGATTTAAAGTAAATTCAGGAGAGTATAAACTGATGGGACTGGCACCTTACGGCAACCAGGCTTCAGAAGAGGTTAAAAAATATATTTCAATTATTAAATCTCACCTAGTTGACCTGAAAGAAGACGGCTCCATCTGGTTGAATCAGGAGTATTTCAATTATGCTACCGGTTTGCGGATGGTACAGGATCATCAGTGGGAGAAACTGTTTGGAATCAAAAAAAGACAATCTGAAGCTCCCATCAGTCAAGATCATTGTAACCTGGCACTTGCAATTCAGGAAGTAACCGAAGAGGCAGTCATTAAAATGGGGAAAGAAACCCAACGGCTTACCGGGTCAGAAAACCTTTGTATGGCCGGAGGTGTTGCCTTGAATTGTGTAGCTAACGGGAAACTGCAGAATTCCGGAATTTTTAAAAATTTGTTTTTACAGCCGGCTGCCGGTGATGCCGGAGGCGCACTGGGTGCTGCTTTAGCTGCATACCATCTGTATTTTGGTAAAGAAAGAATTGTAAACCATTTACAGGCCGATGCTATGAAAGGGTCTTACCTCGGTCCTGAATTTACCGAAGCCGATGTCCGTATTATGTCAAGAAAGTATCAGGCAGTTTATCAGAACTATTCAGATTTTGATGAGTTGGCAAGTCAAAGTGCTAAACTGCTGGCCGAAGGCAATGTGGTTGGATGGATGCAGGGCAGAATGGAATTTGGACCGCGTGCACTTGGAAACCGGAGTATTTTGGGTGATGCTCGAAATCCGGAAATGCAGAAAAAATTAAATCTGAAAATAAAATACCGCGAAAGTTTCAGGCCATTTGCACCCTCTGTCCTGGCTGAAGAAGCAGACCAGTATTTTGAACTTAAATCCGCTTCTCCCTATATGCTCTTGGTTCAGGATGTCAGAAAAGAACGGAGAAACCAGCTTCCGGAAAACTATCATGAATTACCGTTAACAGATAAGCTGTATTTTTTACGAAGTGATTTGCCGGCCATTACACACATTGATTTCTCAGCCCGGATTCAAACGGTACATAAAGAAACCAATGAGCGTTATTGGAGTCTTATCAATGCCTTTAAAAAAGAAACCGGCTACGGGGTTATTGTCAATACCAGTTTTAATGTCAGAGGTGAGCCAATTGTCTGTACACCTGAAGATGCTTACAAATGCCTGATGCGGACAGAGATGGATTATCTGGTCATTGGCAACTCGCTGTTTGCTAAAAAGGAACAACCGGAATGGAAAGAAACCAAAAAATGGCAAGAAGAGTTTGTTCTTGATTAACTGATCATGAAATTAAAACAGATTTTCAGTAAAGGTAACCTGCTTTATGCATTGTTTATTTTTATTTTCCTGATAGTATGCCTTGAAATCTTCGGCAGGATCTATCTGACGCAAATATTACATAAATCAACTAAACCAAAATTCCGTTTCAGTTATACCCGTATTTTTGAGCATATACCCGGTTTTAAAGAAGGAGATGGCAAGCGTGACTGGATTGTGATTAATAACCAAGGCTTCAGAAGAGCAACGGATATTCCGGTACAAAAGCCGGCCAATACCATCCGCATATTCTTTATGGGAGGTTCTGCTGCTCATGGAATTTCATCTGCTGCTCCCTACCCTATCCGGCATATCTACATGGATGAAACCGTAGATGCCTGGTTAGAGAAATACCTGAAGCCCAAATATCCGGAATATAAAATTGAAGTTATCAATGCTGCAGTTACCGGTTATCAGGTTTTTCAGCATACCTCGTATATCCTGAGTGAACTGCTTGATTACCACCCCGACATCATCATCTTTTTTGATGGGGCCAATGACCATTATTTTTCAAGCACTATATTCAATTATTATCTCGACAACCGATATCAATTCTGGAAGGCCAGACTGCAACATCCTTCCTGTAGCGGTATGACCGATTATTTCATGCATTGGCTTTCCAATTTCTCAGGATTTGCCCGAGGTTATATGGCCTGGAAACTCAACTATGATGCCCGTAAGATGGACAACTTAAACCCGGTTAACATGCAGTATGCTTCGGCAGCTGAAATGATTCGGCAACACCGGGAATCTGCTCCCCGGCAATATTTAAGAGCTATCGAAACCAATCTTTCAATTCTTGAAAACAATCAAATCAAACCGCTTATTTGCCTTCAGCCTATGCTGGTTCTCCGAGACAGCTTACTCTATTCCAAAGATGAAAAAGACTTTTACAGGGCTAATGCTAACGTTTCCACACTCTATCCGGTTGTATTAGAAGAATTAAAAGCATTAACTTCGCAACATCATGCCCCGTTCGTGGATATTAATTTAAAATTTAATGACCCGGCATTCAGCCATCAACAACTGTTTATTGATTACTGCCATCTCTCACCTTTTGGCGGAGATGTTGCTGCCCGGTCTATCTTACCGGTACTTGACAGCCTGATCCAACAAATTACAGTCAGATAAACTATGGAATTTTTAACCGACATCTGGAAGTTTCTTTCCAAACGTAAGAAATGGTGGCTTGCACCAGTTATAATTGTTCTTCTGTTAGTTGGAGTCCTGATTATTATCGGAGGCGGATCTGCCATTGCTCCTTTTATCTATACTCTTTTCTGATTTATGGACAAAGCCAAAAAAACAGAAGCCATTCTGGTTATTGTAACCGGTCTGATTTTGATGTGGTTTATTTTTAAAATAAAAATCCTGCTGACTATTGGACTGCTTATTGGGATTCTGTCTTTACTTTCATCATTTATCCAAAATCAGATTGTCTGGCTTTGGATGAAACTTGCCGAACTTCTTGGTTATATCAACGGCAAAATTCTGCTATCGGTTATCTTCTTTTTATTTCTTACTCCTATTGCTCTCTTTTTTAAACTTGCCGGTAAAGATCCAATGATAAAAAAAAGAAAAAGCGGTCAAAAAAGTTTATATACTGAACGTAATCATACCTATTGTGCGGAAGACCTTGAGCACATCTGGTAATCAAAATAAAACTTATTCATGGAATACAACTCCCAACGTCAGCCATTAATCATTTCGGAATACGGGCGCATTATTCAAAAAATGATTAATCATGCTGTCACCATTGAAGACCGAGAATCAAGAAATAAGGCAGCCCGGACCATCGTTTCAATTATGGGCTCACTGAATCCACATCTAAGAGATGTTGCCGACTTTAAACATAAACTCTGGGACCACCTGTTCATAATGTCAGGATATAAGTTGGATGTGGATTCTCCATATCCTAAACCCTTACCTAGAGAAGGCCGGATTAAGCCAAAGCCGGTGCCTTATCCTCATCATGAAATTAAATACAAATACTACGGCAAAACCCTTGAGACAATGATTGAACATATTAGCAATATGGAAGAGGGTGAAAAAAAGGATGCACTGGTTCAGGGCATTGCAAACTTTATGAAATTTCAATACCTGAGCTGGAATAAAGACTCGGTTGAAGACAATGTGATTTTTGATCATCTCAAAGAGTTGTCTGGAAATAAAATCACAATTCGTGAAGACTTAAAACTATCCCAGAATCTCAGTATAACCAATCGCAATTCAGGTACTTTCGGATCTTCAAAAAAGAAGAAAAAGAAAAAGAAAAGACATTTTAACAACAATTAAGTTATTTAACTCTGGTTGTTAGCTAAATACAACCCGACACCCTGGCAGTAACTTTTTAATAGTTTAGTTTCGTCCTGCCAACAGATGCCAATGTACAGTTTTGAAATCAAAGGACCTCAACGGCTTCACGGAAGCATAACACCTCAAGGTGCAAAAAATGAAGCATTACAGATTATTTGTGCTGTATTGCTTACCAATGAACCGGTTTCTGTTTCCAACATTCCTGACATCCGTGACATAAACAAGCTTATTGACCTGCTTGAAAGTCTTGGAGTCAGGATTACCAGAGTAGAAAAAGGAAAAATCATTTTTCAGGCAGACCAGGTTAATCTTGATTTTCTGAAAACAGAAGATTTTATAAAACAAGCCTCTTCATTGCGGGGATCCATTATGATTACCGGACCTTTATTAGCACGGTTCGGGATTGCTGCCATGCCTAAACCGGGAGGAGACAAAATCGGAAGACGAAGACTTGACACTCACTTTATCGGATTTCAGAAACTGGGAGCCAAATTTGATTTTGATTCAGACGAAAACTTCTATACAGTAAGTGCCAGCAAACTAAAAGGTGTTTACATGCTTCTTGATGAAGCATCCGTTACCGGGACTGCCAATATCATCATGGCAGCTTCACTTGCTGAGGGAACCACTACTGTTTTTAATGCCGCCTGCGAGCCGTATATTCAGCAACTCTGTAAAATGCTGAATCGGATGGGTGCTAAGATTACCGGCATTGGTTCCAACCTGCTTACGATTAAAGGTGTTACTTCGCTCAAAGGCTGTTCTCATAAAATGCTTCCGGACATGATTGAGATTGGCAGTTTTATCGGACTGGCAGCTATGACTCAAAGTGAGATAACAATTAAAGACTGTGCAATTCCTGAGCTGGGAATTATTCCTGATGTATTTAAGCGGTTAGGAATCCGGATGGAATTCAGAGAAGATGATATTTTCATTCCATCACAAAAACATTATGAAATTGAAACTTTCATAGATGGTTCCATATTAACCGTTGCAGATGCAATCTGGCCCGGTTTCACTCCCGATTTACTGAGTGTTGTTTTGGTATCTGCAACCCAGGCCAAAGGAACCGTTCTGATTCATCAGAAAATGTTTGAAAGCAGATTATTCTTTGTAGATAAACTGATTGATATGGGTGCTCAGATTATTCTTTGTGATCCGCACCGTGCTACAGTCATCGGGCTAAACAGAAAAAATGCACTTCGTGGAATCCAGATGTCGTCTCCTGATATCCGTGCCGGTGTTGCTTTGCTGATTGCCGCTCTCTCTGCCAAGGGAAAAAGCATTATCAACAACATTGAACAAATTGACCGTGGATATGAACGGATTGATGAACGGCTCAATGCAATCGGTGCGGATATTCGCAGAGTCTGAGTCTGGGTAGATAACTTTAATAATCACCGGTTGTTTCCGGTAATTGCTCCAAAGCCCGTTTTGTTTGTTCATCATCCGGAGCTACTCCATGCCACTTGTGGGTATGCATCATAAAGTCCACACCCTGCCCCATGACTGTATGCATCAGAATAACAACAGGTTTCCCTTTACCGGTTAATAATTTTGCTTTTTGAAAAGTTCGTTTAATTTCTTCAATATCATCACCCTTCATTTCAAGAACCAGCCAACCGAAAGCATCCCATTTTTTATGCAGATCTCCCAGATCAATAACTTCCTGTGTTGAACCATCAATTTGCTGGCCATTGACATCTATGGTTGAAATCAGATTATCTACCTTATGAGCTGAAGCAAACAGCACGGCTTCCCAAATCTGACCTTCTTGCAATTCGCCATCTCCATGAAGCGAATAAATAAGGGTAGAATCTGCATTTAGCTTCTTAGCCAGTGCAGCACCAATAGCTACACTTAGGCCCTGACCCAGCGAACCGGAAGCAATTCTGACGCCCGGTAAACCTTCTTGGGTGGCAGGATGACCTTGCAGTCTTGAATTCAGTTTTCTGAAGGTTGAAAGCTCTTGAATCTCAAAATACCCGCTTCGGGCAAGCACACTGTACCATAGAGGAGAGATGTGACCATTCGATAAAAAAAACAGATCCTGCCCTTTTCCTTCCATTGTAAAATTCCGGGGATCATGCTTCATGATATTAAAATAAAGTGCCACCATGAATTCAACACATCCCAATGAGCCTCCCGGATGACCACTTTGAGCATCGTGCACCATTCGAATAATATCTCTGCGAACTTGTGTACAGAGTTGCTTTAACTTTTCTGTTGATTGCATAACCTTGCCCAAAGCAGCAAAGCAATGCATTTCTGCATTGCTTTGTCAGAGTAACTTTTCAACAATGGTTGATATCTGCCGAACTTACCAGCCGGCCAATGCAATTCCAACGGTAAACGGTGATAAGTCAGGGCCCTCCCTGCTTTTAAACAGCGACATCAATCCATAACTTCCAAACAGGGTAAAACCCCGGTAGCCGATTCTTACTGTCGAATCAAACCTGAATGTGTTAAAACTGAAATCATCATATTCCTTTACCTTTTTTGATTTTCCGTTATCTTCCAATACCCGCTTGGTATGAGTTCCAATCCGATAGCCGCCTATTACTCCTGCAGCAATATGAAAACTCTTGCTTGCCTGTTCACTGCTGTTGAATTCGAGCAATAACGGCAGGGTTACATAAGATACGGTTAGTTTGCTTTTCTTCATGGGCAATGTATCCATAACCCCGGTTAAGGCTGGCTGGTTTGGAAATAACGTAACTGCATTCTGAAATCTCCAGTTATTCCAGGTTACTCCTATTCCGGTTACCAGCATTAGGTTACGCTTGTAAATTTTTAATCCGTAATCAACCAAATTCAGGTTTACCGCTATGGATTTGCCTGAATTTAATTCAAGGTAGTCATTCCCTCGTGGTAAATCGGAACTGAATGGTTCAGCAAACCATTGATTAAACCCAAGCTCAAAACCTGCCCAGTGCGGTCCTGTCAGTTTGCTTTTCCGGTATGATTTCACGTTTGACTTTACATGTGTTGAATCCTCAGTTATTACAATCTTTTTATTACCTGCACCAATGAATAGTGAATCCTCACTACCTGAATCAGACTGACTTTCAATCCGGGTGATTTTTCCAACTCCAGAAATCTGTTTTTGAACTGAAACTGGATTGCCCTGATAGGAAACTGAACCAATTCCACTCATATTGACATTCAGCTCTTGTAAAACATCGGTTGTTACTCTTCCAGACCCGCTGATATTAATTTCAACAGTATTGGTTCCCAAATTGAGCGCCTCCACTTTTCCTGATCCGCTGATATCAACTATTAAATTGGCTGCTTTGCCTGATAAAACAACATTACCCGAACCACTAATATCCGTTTCTACTTCACCAGCATTCAAACTATCCATGGTTACTTTACCCGAACCGGATATATCAATTTGCAACTTGTCTGAGTTTAGAGGTGTATTGGCCACAACCACCCCCCTTCCGTGAATCTTAATTGCTGAAAGTTCCCTTATTGAGATGTTCACTGTTCCGGCATTTCCATCAATATTCAGTTGATTGTTTTTTATCTGAAGCCGGGCTGCATTGCCATAAATTACAAAAGGAGTTTCATTGGTCTGACTTAGAACAACCTTTGCATTTCCAATAATTGAAATTTTACTGAAGGTCTCATCAAAAATGGTATCCTGTGCATAGACTGAACCCGATAATAGAACAACTGTTACAATTTGTATGATTCTACTTTTCATAATTTCCTTTTAATTGTGACGCTCAGCTCGCCCTTGATGTTACAGAATTCCATTTATTTTCCAATTCACCATTGCATTCAATCCCACCCCAATCAATGCCATCAGTCTTATTATTCACTTTTCCCAAACCTGATAATTCCGGCATCCAGGCTATAGGCTGTAAGTTCTCCTGTTTCGTTAAACTTTTTTTCAAGTGTAACATCCTTACCGGTAACCTTATTCAATCCCCATGCAAAAGCATCAAGTACCGGTGTCTTAGCTTCTTTAATGTCAGTTGAAATTTGTCCAGGTGACGGTTCCTTAAAGCAACTCAACAAATCTTCCTGAGAAATTTCATCCCCGTTATCGAGTTTGTCAATGAGCATATCAATTGAGCCAGGTTTGAATGCTGTCGGATTCTTAACAATCATGTTAGTTAACCACTGGCGAACATTATCCACCTGCTGATTCCGGACCTCATTTGCCTTTTTACTATTTGCGAAAAAATCTTCGGCTGGAAGTATCACCGGATCCTCCTGTTGGCTTAACTCTGATTGAACCTTCACTTCCGTGTTCTGATTAGAACCCAATAATTCATTCTCTTCTGTCACCTTTTTAATCTGAAGCTGTTTTACCTGTGGGGCTGGTTCGTGGATTTCTTTCTTCACAAATTCTTCGGATTGGGATGGCTTATTTTCAGCATCATCCGGCTTTACTTCATTCAGATCAGGCTGGAGTTGAATTTCATGATTCCGAAACGAATCAACATAACCAGTTTTTTTCTCACTCTGCCTCAGCTGGAAAACTCCAATTAAAAGGACAACAACAGCAGCAGCAACCGTATAATACAAGGCTTTTCTTCTGTAGAGTGGAATGATTCTGTTCCGGTATAATCCTGCTTTATTTTCAAACACGATCTCTTTATCAACCGGAACCTTTGCCATTAAAAATAGCTGCTGGTCTCTTCTCCATTTTGGGTGGAGTTCAAGAAAATTCTCAATCATCCTGTTCTCCACTTCAGAGGTATCACCTTCGGTTCTCACAGTAAGGTACCATTCAATATTTTCTTGGTTGATCACTCCTCTTTTCAACCGGTCTTTTAATTCAAAGATCTGTTCAGGTTCAGCCAGTTTAATCCATTCATCCAATTCCAGATCAACCTGCAAATCAGGATTAGCAGCTAAGAACGCCTTCAGTTCTTGTTGAAGCTCAACAGTCAGGTTGCCTTCCATCCAGTCAAGTAAATAAGCTTCGTAGTTACTGCGGTTGATATTCATTCAGACTAAATTTTCAATTTTACCAATAAAATTTTTTAATGCTACACGTCCCCGATAGATATAAACCTTAACCTGGGTTTCAGTAATTCCAGTGATTTGTGCAATTTCATTATAAGAATAGCCTTCAAGGTCGCGCAAGGTAATTACCGTCTTTTGAATATCCGGAAGTCTTTGCAACCCATTGTAAATGGCTTCCTTTACATCCAAAGAGGCTTGTTCATGTGTATGTTTACTTTCATCTACCTCACTGAATGAACCTTGCTTCTTCGACCGCCTGATCTTGTCAATCATTGTCCGGTAGGCTGTGGTAAACAGGTACGATTTGGCCTTTTGAGGATCTACCTGTGCATAATTCATCCAAAGTTTTTCAAACGAATCCTGAACAATATCCCTGGCATCATCTTTATCCTTACAATGATGAAGGATAAAACGATACAATCCATCCGAATGGTTATCTACACAGGAATTGTAATCGCTTACTGTCACGCTGTAAAATAATAACCTTTTTAAATGAGACGCATAGCGACTAGCCGTTGTTACAGCTCTTTTTTAAAAATTCCTAAAAAAAAACAACTGGCAGCAAAAAGGTAAACTCAATCTAACCAAAATACCACAAAATGAATTAGGTTTGCATTCCTGATTTCACAAGGTGAACGCAGGCCACGCATGTAATCGCTACTAGTGAGAAACGCTCAAGCTCAACCGGTAAGCTCTCGTTACAGGAACTTACCTGTTTAAATGAAGTGAATCTCAGACATTCCGGTTCGGGGTGTAGCGCAGCCCGGTAGCGCACTTGCATGGGGTGCAAGTGGTCGCTGGTTCGAATCCAGTCACCCCGACAAATCAGGCTGATTCTGAAGGTAATATCCTTAATATCTTCAGATAATTTTTGAGAAAAGGCTCTGTTTAAGAGCCTTTTCTTACTTAGGAAAAAATCTTTTTGGACTTGTCTGTGGTTAGTTAATACTGCACTTCCAGTTTTTTGATTTGATAAATTTGCCAGTTTGCCCGTTTTTTATGATTTACGATCCAGAAGAAATTGAAATTTATGGTGCCCGGGTTCATAATCTCAAAAATATTGACCTAGTCATCCCCCGAAATAAATTAGTTGTAATTACCGGACTTAGCGGAAGCGGAAAATCTTCTCTAGCTTTTGATACGATTTTTGCAGAAGGGCAGAGAAGGTATATGGAAACATTTTCTGCCTATGCCAGGCAGTTTCTTGGCAATATGGAAAGACCTGATGTTGATAAGATCTCCGGATTAAGTCCTGTTATTGCCATTCAACAAAAATCAACTCATGCCAATCCGAGAAGTACAGTTGGAACAATTACTGAAATTTATGATTTTATACGGTTGTTGTTTGCCCGCGGTGCTGATCCCTTTTCGTACCTAACTGGTGAAAAGATGATCCGGTTAACCGATGACCAGATAATCAGTATGGTTATGAAAAGATATGACGGTAAACCTGTAACCTTGCTGGCACCTGTTGTAAAAGGAAGGAAAGGACATTACCGGGAATTGTTTGAAACCATCAGTCATCTCGGCTTTTTGAGAATTCGGGTGAATGGTGAAGAACGACCTATTCAGCGGGGAATGAAACTTGACCGGTACAAAACACATGATGTGGAAATTGTAATTGATAAGATTACGGTTGCTGCTGAGACGGAAGACAGAATTAAACACAGCATCTCAACGGCATTAAAGCATGGTAAAGGTACGGTCATGATTCTCAACCAGGAAACCAGTAAAACCCAATTGCTGAGCCGCCACTTAATGTGCCCGTCAACCGGAATCAGCTATGATGAACCGGCACCAAATAATTTTTCATTCAACTCACCTTACGGTGCCTGTGAGCGTTGCAACGGATTAGGAATCATTTCTGAAATTGATACGGCAACTGTAATTCCTGATAAGAAAAAGTCTATCAAGGCAGGTGGAATTGCCCCAATGAAGGAAGTAAAAGCACACTGGCTGATGGAACAAATCTCAGTCATTGGCAAGCGGTATGGATTTACAACAGATACCCCCATTGCAGACATTCCTGAAGAAGCTTTGAGGATTATTTTGTATGGTTCGGATGAACTGTTCAATGTTAAACGTGAAATCATTACCGGTAATGTTTTAAATTTCAATATCGCTTTTGAAGGTATTGCATCTTTTATTGCCAAACAGGCAGACGATGAGCAAGCAACAGCAGGATTAAAAAAATGGGCTGCCGGTTTTATGCACACAACTGAATGTCCGGATTGTAAAGGAGCCCGGCTGAAGAAGGAGTCACTCCATTTTAAGATAGCCGAAAAAAACATTGCCGAACTTGCAATGATGGATATCGATGAACTGGCCAGCTGGTTTAAAGAGCTTCCGGCCAAACTGAACAACCGCCAAAAAGCAATCGCATCAGATATCTTAAAGGAAATAAATAAAAGAATCGGCTTTCTGCTGGATGTAGGCCTTGAATACCTGACCCTTAACCGTCAGTCTTCTTCACTCTCAGGAGGCGAATCGCAGCGAATCAGGCTTGCTACTCAAATCGGATCACAACTGGTTGGTGTGCTTTACATCCTGGATGAACCCAGTATCGGATTACATCAAAGAGATAACATCAGACTGATTCATTCATTAAAGTCACTGCGTGATCTTGGTAACTCTGTGATTGTTGTTGAACATGATAAAGAAACAATCATGTCTGCCGATCATATTATTGACCTGGGTCCTGCTGCAGGGCTACACGGAGGAACTGTTATTGCCGAAGGTAAACCAGCTGAAGTTCTCAACAAATCAACACTGACAGCCCGTTACTTAAGGAATGAAATCAAGATTCCGGAATCAAGACAACGAAAAGAAAGTGCCAGGAAAATTGTATTGGTCAATGCTTCGGGTCATAATCTGAAAAATATAACTGTTGAGTTTCCGTTAGGTCAGCTGATTTGTGTAACCGGTGTTTCGGGAAGTGGTAAATCATCGTTGATTAATAAAACATTATACCCGATACTAAGCCGGCACTTTTATAAATCAGATTTAAAGCCTCTTCCCTATAAATCAATTACCGGTTTGCAGCACATTGATAAAGTGATTGAAGTGGACCAGTCACCGATTGGCAGGACACCCAGATCTAATCCAGCAACATATACAAGCGTATTTACAGACATCCGCTCATTGTTTGCAAACCTCAAAGAGTCTAAAATCAGAGGATACGCTCCGGGAGCTTTCTCATTCAATGTTCGGGGCGGACGATGTGAAACCTGTTTGGGTGCCGGAGTCAAAACCATTGAAATGAATTTTTTACCCGATGTGTATGTTCTCTGTGATGTATGCAATGGTAAAAGATATAAACGGGATATTCTTGACATCCGTTACCGGGGCAAATCAATTAGTGATATTCTGAATATGAGTATTGAAGAAGCGGTTAAATTCTTTGAAAATATACCGGCCATAACTCATAAAATTTCAACATTGAATGAGGTTGGACTAGGTTATCTTACATTAGGCCAACCTTCCACTACACTTTCAGGAGGTGAAGCACAGCGAGTCAAACTGGCGGCTGAGCTTACAAAACGAGATACCGGAAACACATTTTATATTCTTGATGAACCTACAACAGGATTGCACTTCGAAGATGTCCGGATCTTTCTTGAAGTTATTCAGAAGCTGGTTGATAAAGGAAATACATGTGTTATCATTGAACATAACCTGGATGTGATTAAATCTGCAGATTACATCATTGACCTGGGCCCGGAAGGCGGACGTAAGGGTGGAGAGATATTATTTGAAGGGCCATTCAGGAAGTTTCTGCAATCAAAAAAGAGCATTACTGCCCAGTATCTTGGGAAAGAACTTGCAGAAGCTGAATAAACCAATTACCTCAATTTTACGTTTAACTAACAAAACCAAATTTATTATGACAACAGATGAAGCAAAGATCAGGAAAGCATTTACCGAACGCGACTGGCAGCAGATAAAAACTGAAAATTCATGGCAAGTTTTTAAAATTATTGCTGAGTTTGTAGAAGGATTTGAAAAGCTTAGCAAAATCGGACCGTGTGTTTCCATATTTGGATCAGCTCGTACTCAACCTGGCACACATTATTATGAACTAGCAGAACAGATTGCTTATAAACTAACCAAAGAGGGTTTTGGAATTATTACTGGTGGTGGACCTGGCATAATGGAGGCAGCCAATAAAGGAGCATTTGAAGCTGGTGGCAAATCAGTTGGTCTGAATATCGAATTACCTTTTGAACAATCCTCAAATCCCTATATTGATCGTGATAAGCTAATTATGTTTAATTACTTCTTTGTCAGAAAGCTTATGTTTATCAAATACGCTCAGGGTTTTGTTACTCTGCCTGGTGGCTTTGGCAGTATGGATGAATTATTTGAAGCTTTAACTCTGATTCAAACCGGTAAGATTGGTCGTTTCCCCATTATTATGGTTGGCCGTGATTACTATTCGGGGCTGAATCAATGGATTGAACAGACCTTACTGGCTGAAAAAAATATAAGTGAAGAAGACCTTCAGCTTTTTTCAGTTGTTGACACAGCCGATGAGACAGTACAAATTATTAATTCGTTCTATTCGCGGTACCTGCTGAAACCAAACTTCTGATTAGCACTTGTCAGCAGCCCGTTTTACCGGGCTGTTTTTTTATTGAATTCCTGACGGAATGTAACTTTTCAGTTCTGAAAAAGTAAAACTGAACAAAATCAAGAACGTTTACGGCAAACCATGAAAATTGTACAAATGAAATTCACTCCGGATGGAGGATGGGAAGAGTTACGTCATGACCAGGTTGAAAACTATGAGATCCAGTTAGTACTTGCATTTGGAGCCTTCAGCCTCTTTAAACAAGATGAGATTTACATATTTATTCGCAATCAGTTCCCGATGGCAAGTATACTTTTCAACTCTTCAGCTGGTGAGATCATCGGAACTCAGACAAACGAAAACTCTGTCTCCGTCACAGCAATTCAATTTGAAAAATCAAAAATCAAAACAGCCATAACCGATATTTCAACCTGTAAAAACAGTTTTGATGCGGGTTATTATTTAACACGGGCGTTTGATCCTGTTGGCCTGAAGAATGTTTTGCTAATCTGCGACAGCACAAAAGTGAATGCCTCTCAACTGGTTTTCAGTATGCAGAAATATTTTCCTAAAGATGTTATGATAACCGGTGGGTTAGCAGCACCTGCCGATCAGCAAGAAAGCCTGATTGGTCTAAATAATAAACCCGAATCCGGCAAGATAGCGGCAATCGGTTTCTATGGGAACTCTATTCAGGTATCTTTTGGAAATATGAGCGGATGGCAGCCGTTTGGTCCTGAACGAACCATTACCCGTTCTAAAGACTGCACTGTTTTTGAAGCCGGAGGAATCCCAATTCTCGAAATCTATAATTTGTATCTGCGTGATAAGGCTTACCGTATCCCGGTTTCTGAAATGTTATTTCCGATTGCTGTCAGGTTTGATGAAAATTCATTTCCGGTTATCCGAACTATAAAATCAGTTAACGAAGGTGATTTTAGCATTACCTATGCAGGTTCAGTACCTGAAGGAGCACGGATCACCTTGTTGCGATCAACCCGTGAACAGTTAATAGAAGGTGCAAAATCTTCAGCTGAAATGACCCTGCAGGGTATGAGTCACCATCCTGAATTGGCAATTGTGATCAGTTGCAGTGAACGAAAACGAATGCTCGAAGAGCGTCTGAATGAAGAGATTCAGGCAGTAACAAAAATTTTCGGAAATGATACTGCACTTACCGGATTTTATGCTCCGGGAGAAATTTCACCTGCTTCCATTGATCTAAAAAGTGAACTGTTCAACCAGTCCGTAATTATTACCGCTCTTTCAGAAAAATAATATGCTTCACCCTGTTCTTGAAAAACAAGTAATTGATGTGCTTGGTTTTCTGCCATCTGGTCACGATGGGATTTCCATTCTACTGGAACACATCAGCCAATTCTACTATCAGACTGATGAAAATTCAAATTGCAGGATTTCTGATACACACACCCAGTTAATACATACAAACCAGGAACTGGCACGGAAGGTTAAAGAACTGGACCAGTTTGCCTATATTGTTTCTCATGACCTGAAAGCCCCCTTGCGAAATATCAGCAGCATCATCAACTGGATTGAAGAGGATTTTTCTTCACAAATTCCGGAAGGTATGGCTGAACACATTGAATTGATAAAAAGCAGGATTTCCGGAATGGAAAACCTGATTGAAGGAATACTTTTCTTTTCCCGATCCAACCGCCAATCAAAAGATGAATTTATCCAAACCGGGCTTATTTGCCTTGAAGCTGCCGAATTATTTGACCCTGAAAAGAAGTTTAAACTCACTATTCAGGATGGAATGCCAGCTTTTAAAGGGCAGAAACTTCAATTCAGCCAGGTCATTTCAAACCTGATCGGAAATGCAATGAAATACAGTTGTGATAACCCTGAGTTGGAAATTGGTTACATCCGTCTTGATGATTGCTACCAGTTTTTTATTCAGGACAATGGTCCTGGAATCCCGTCTGTATATCATCAGAAAATTTTTGAGATGTTCAAGGTAATTGACGATCATCAGACAAAAGGAACCGGAATCGGACTGGCTATCGTAAAAAAAATAGTTGAAGGGAATAACGGAAAGGTATGGGTTGAATCAGAACCCGGGAGAGGCGCAAAATTTGTTTTTACTTGGCCTGTCAAGCCTGAACAAAATACCTCACACACTCAACATAGTAACAAAACAAACCATAATGATTAGCAAATTATACAACATCCTGCTGGTAGATGATGACCTGGTTGATGTCATGAATGTACAACGAGCATTTAAAAAGAATAATATCTTGAATCCTTTGTATGTGGCTCATAACGGGATCGAAGCTCTGGATAAACTCAGGGGAACTGAAGGACAGCAGAAAATTATTCCTACTCCCCAGTTAATTCTTCTTGATATCAATATGCCCCGGATGAATGGAATTGAATTCTTACGTGAGCTTCGTAAAGACCCCGTTCTCAGGTGTATCAGTGTGATTATCATGACTACTTCTAATGATGATAAAGACAAATTTGAAGCCTACAACCTCAATGTTGCAGGCTATATCGTTAAACCCGTATCCTTTGAAAAATTTGTTCAAGCTGTATCAGTATTAAATACTTACTGGCAATTGTGTGAAATGCCCCAGACTTATTAAAAATGGAAAATCAGATTAAATTTTTGATTGTTGATGATGATATGACTGACCGGATGTCGGTTGCACGGGCAGCACGCATGTCGGGATACAAGGTTGTTCTTAAAGAGTGTGCTTCAGCAGAAGCAGCAATTGATGAACTGACTGCCGAACGATACGACCTGGCATTTATCGATATCAATTTGCCGGGAATGACCGGACTTGATCTATTAAAGGAATGCATCAGACAAAGTTTATACACCCCCTGCGTAATGATGACCGGGCAAGGTGATGAAGCACTTGCCGTTGACTGCATGAAAAACGGTGCATTTGATTACTTACCTAAGAATTCAATTAACCCTGAACAGATCAATAAAATTCTAAAAAATATAAGCCGGATTGTTCAAGCCGAGAAATCTGCCGAGGAAGCCAATTTGGCACTGGCAACTTCCAGATCCTTTTTCACTCAGATTATCTCCAATCTGCCAATTGTCATTTTTGCCTTTGACAGCGAAGGCACTCTTAAATTTATTGATGGTAAAGTAAGTGAACTGCTTGCTGTTTCTGGCTATGAAATCCTAAACAGATCCATTTATGATCTGGAAGGAGTAAGTCCGTTCAGCCTTTCGAATTATAAGCAAGCACTTGAAGGAAACGAAACTGAGGCAACAGCTGAGATTAACGGGCGCATGATTCATTTCTCCTACTTTTCCTTTTCCGGATGTAAAAATGATAAGTCGTTCATCGGAGGTATTATTACAGATATCACTTCTGAGTTTGAAGAACAGAAGAAAATTCAGTCTGAAATCCAATCCTCACTTGACCTGCAGAAACTGAAAGAGACATTTCTGGCAAATATGAGTCACGAAATCCGGACTCCAATTCACGGAATCATCAATCTTTCAGGGATTTTGTTAGGAACTTCTTTGAATGACGATCAGCGTAAATTTATTGATGCTATTAAGAAATCAGCTGATAACCTCCATGTCATTATTAATGATATTCTGGACTTATCTAAAATCCAGGCTGATAAAATGGCTTTTGAGAACTACCCGTTTTCAATTCGTGAATCAGTAGCAACCCTTTATGAATTATTGTATCCGGCTATAGAACAGAAAGGATTGTCTTTTCAGTATCAGATTGATGATGATATACCGGAACTCGTTAACGGAGATTCGGTCCGTTTCAGCCAGGTGATTAATAACCTGACTGGGAATGCGATGAAATTCACTGAGAACGGAGGAATTTCCATCAGAGTCAGTTCATTGGACCGTAATGAAAATTGTGTTGTCATTAAAACTGAAATACGGGATACCGGAATTGGTATTCCACCCGATAAGCTGAACAAAATTTTTGATGCTTTCACTCAGGCTGGCGATGATATTACACGAAAATTCGGAGGTACCGGTTTAGGGTTGAGTATTAGTAAGAAACTAATCGAACTGCAGGGTGGAGAAATTCATGTTGAAAGCACACCCGGTAAGGGTTCCTGTTTTTCATTCAGCCTGCCTTTTGAACTGGCTCCAGATCAGATACCTGCTCAAAAGGCTGAAATTGTTCATCAGCAGGAAAGAGATTTTAAACCATTCCACATTCTGGTGGTTGAAGATAATGATATAAACCGGATTGTTATTACCAAACTGCTTAATGACTGGAATTTCACCTATGACTGTGCTCATGACGGACTAACAGCCATCGAGCTGGCTGAACGGAATCAGTACGACCTGATTTTACTTGATGTAGAAATGCCAGGCATGAAAGGTTATGAAGTCTCGAAATATATCCGGAAGGAATTAAAGAAAGCTAACCTGCCGATAGTTGCCATGACCGCTCATACCAGTAAGGAAGAAGAGAGAAAATGCCTTGCAAGCGGAATGAATGATTATATTTCGAAGCCTTTCAGCCCGGATGATCTGAAAATTATTATTTACAGTTCTATTGAGAAACAACAAACCTATCAGCAGCTGCATCAGGAAAAGACTACACCCGATACTAAAGCCGGATCCGGCATTACTGATCTTACTTACCTGAATGAATTATCTGAAGGCAATGAGGAATTTTTCCGTGAATTCATCACTTTGTTTTTACAAAATGCACCGGAGACTATTAAGGAAGTTCTTGCCGGCATTCATTCGGATGACTGGGAACGAGTTAGACAGGCCGCTCACAAACTGAAACCTTCCTTAAGCTATATTGGTATGAAAGAGGAATATGATCTGACTGCCCGAATAGAAGAATTCGCAAAAACAAAAACCCATCTCGAACAGATCCCACTAATGGCTGAAAAAATCAGTAAAGCATGTGAACAGGCTTATATTGAACTTGAAAAAGGACTTCATTCATTTAACACAAAATAACAAATTCAATGGCTAAGATTTTTATTGTTGAAGATGACCCTGTAATTGTTTCACTTATGAAACAAGCAATCAATAAACTGCAGGATCATGAGATCACTCATTTCTCAACTGCAGAAGAATGCATTAACAACCTGCACCTCAGGCCCGATATAGTTTCAATTGATTACAACCTGCCGGGGATTAACGGACTTGACCTGATGGATAAGATTAAAAGTTATGACTCAGGTATTCTGTGTATTCTGGTTTCAGGTCAGGAAGATCTTGAAGTAGTAGTAAATTGTTATAAGCGGGGAGCCCAGGATTATATTATCAAGAATAACAATATGGCTGCCAACCTTGAAAATTCAATCCGCAACCTGAGCATGAATGTCACCCTGCGTAAGGAAGTTGAGTTTCTGAAAGATCAGATTATTGACAGGAATAAATATTCAAACATTATTGGAAGCAGCAATGGAATCCTCAGATCCCTGCGGCTCATTCAAAAAGTTGAAAAAAGCAACATGATGGTACTGGTAACAGGTGAGAGCGGAACCGGTAAAGAACTTGTTGCCAAAGCACTTCATTACAACTCACCCCGAAGCAGGAAACAACTGGTAATTGTTAATATGGGTGCCATTCCAGAAGAACTGGTGGAAAGTGAGTTATTTGGTCATGAGAAAGGAGCCTTTACGGATGCCCGTGAACGCAGAATCGGCAAATTTGAAGAAGCAAATGATGGAACCATTTTCCTTGATGAAATTGGTGAAATGAATCTAAGCCACCAGGCCAAACTCTTACGTGTTTTACAAGAGCGCGAAATTCAACGAATCGGCAGTAATAAAACAATCAAACTTGATTTCAGGCTCATTGCGGCAACCAACCGGAATCTTGCTGAAGAAGTCAAAGCTGGTCGTTTCCGCCAGGATTTATATTATCGCCTGCAAGGGTTCCTGATTCATCTGCCTCCGCTTCGTGAAAGAGGAGATGATATTATCCTGCTTGCAAAAAACTTCCTTTCTGATTACTGTAAACAGAATCAAATTGAAACGGTTCAGATTTCAAAAGAGGCTATTAAGTATATGCTAGAATATGCCTGGCCAGGTAATATCCGCGAACTGAAAGCAGTTATTGAACGGGCAGCTCTGTTAGCCGAAAATAATACGATTACGGTTGCTGATCTGACTCTTCTTCCTGCCTGATTTTTTTAGGATTTAATCCGGTCTTACTTTACATGGCCCCAGTTTTCACCACGCTTAATCCGGTAAAGCTGCATTTCTGAGATCCTGAATTTTCTGGCAATTTGCTTCATGGTTAGTTTCCCGGGATTACGAATCAATCTTTTTATTTCCCTGACCTTCGCAATGTTCAGCTTATGACCTTCGGCCATGCGTTGTTTGCGAAGCCGAATAATTACCGGATTCTTCTCCGCATGCTTATACGCTTCTTCCTTGGTTACCCACTTAAGGTTGGAGACATCATTATCCGTCTTCTTAAAATTCTTATGAATTACAATTTCCTGATTGGCTTTTCGTCTTGGGAGAAATGCATCTGCTACAATCCGGTGAATCATCAGCTGAATATCTCTTCCTCCCGGTTTGATTTTAAGCGATGCATATCCGTTATTCATTGTTCCCTTCAACAGCTGTCCATCTTCAAACTGAGTTTTAAAAACTGCAACACGTCCCAAATTTGAGATTGCATACCGGTTACGTTTACCTTTTATGTTGAACAGGATTTCTTTCCATTGTTCTTTAGGAAGTGGTTTGATCATAGTGCTACATTTTGGTTAGCTCAATAGTACTGCAAAGAAGAAGAAGTTACTTGAATGTTGCAAACGAATGAAAAAATTTTTTTATGGATGTCCAGGCTGGCAGGCATCATATACTGACTGCATCACCAAGGGCCGGATACTTCGTTTTGTAATCAGGTTGTTTGAAGCATTCGGATAAACCCGGTTTGATAAAAAGACAAATACAATTCCTGAACCCGGATCTGCCCATGCACAGGTTCCGGTGAAGCCCTGATGGCCAAAGCTGGCTGCAGATGCATCAGAGGCTACAGGATTTCTTCCGGGATCATCATCAGGACGATCAAATATAAGTGCACGCCTGTGCTGTTCAGACTGCCTGGATGTAAACAACTCTATGGTTTCCGGATGTAAATACTGAACACCTCCATAACTTCCTTGATTGAGTAGCAGCTCGAAAATCACACCTACCGAATAAGCATCTGCAAAAACTCCGGCATGACCACCTACACCATCCATCATGGCAGCTGCCGGATCGTGAACATACCCATGGATCAACTGTTTCCGGAATATCGTATCGGCTTCTGTTGGAACAATTTCTGATTTACTGAACCTGGACAGTGGCCGGTAAAGAATTCGCTGTAGTCCTAAAGGTTCATAAAAATTTGACTGAACATAATCATCCAGGTGATCCCCGGTAATCTTCTCAATGATGTGTTGCATGATAATCATACCAAGGTCTGAGTATAGGTAAGTACCTCTGCTTTTCACTGGTGAGGCTATAATCTCATGCCAGATTGTTTCAGTATAATGGTTGTTCATCCATAAACTGTCGGCAACAGCCAGACTGAATTCATCAGTTAATTGATTTCTGAAAATGCTGCTGTCGGTATTTTCTTCCAATGCTTTCTGATAAAAGGGGATCCATGACTGTAATCCTGAAGTGTGGGTCAATACTTCTCTGACAGTAAGATCTGCCTTATTGCTTTTTTTCAGTTCCGGCAGGTAGCGCGATATTTTCCGGTCAAGATCAATTTTACCTGCTTCGTAAAGCTTCATGACTGCCAATGCGGTTGAAACTACTTTAGTTACTGAAGCAATATCATACAAATCGGTTGTCTTTACTGGTTGCAGATTCTGATAGGTATGATATCCATAAGCTTTCTCGAAGATAACAGTTCCATTTTTTATAGCAAGTACCTGGCAGCCCGGAAATATCTTTTCCGAAATTGCCTGGTTAATGATGCTGTCTGTTTTCAAAAATAACTTTGAATCAGCTCGTTCATCTTCCGGGAATCCAAAACGAACCCGCCAGCGGTAATCACGGATTACTTCACCGGCTCCTCTTTCAAAATCATTGGTTGTTACAGGCAATGTGCCGTTAGTTGATTTAGCACCGAATAAGACCTGAGCTGTTGCCCATTGCGGATAAAAAGTGTCTTCATAAGCAATGATCAGTGCATTTGATTTTTCAGCTGCAGGAAGATAATTGAGACAATAAGCATTGCCAAAGAGAATAACAACCGTCCGGGTTTTGGCATTCAGCCGCGAAATGATATCATTCATCTGGGGAGTTATTCCAAATGCGTTCCCACTACGGGTGCTAGTATTATGAATACTGATCAGTACCAGGTCATATTCACTTAAAACTTCAGTCAGATTAAGCAGCACCTTCAGATCAGGCTCCTTAACCATCCTGTAACAACTAACCGGTGCATAGCGGTTCAGGTAAAACTGAAACGGATTATTCAAGCTGTCATTAATGACTAAAGATGCAATTTTTAAGTCCTCAATTTCCGAGAAAGGTATGATTTCCCTTTTGTTTTTCAACATGGTTACAGCCTGTCCGAAATATGTTGCAGTCATTTGTACCGCCTTTGACGAATTCAGATCAGCGGTCAGATTAGACAGGTCAACCGGTTTATAACCAGGAATTCCACACCAGAACTTTGCCATCAGTATTTTCCGTACCCGGTTATCAATTTCTGAAGAATCCATTTCACCGCTTAAAACACCACTCATAATCCGGTTATAAGCTTCCGGAATGTTATCAGAATATAACAGCATATCATTTCCGGCTTTGAGAGCAAGCCACTCAAGCTCTCCGGGCTTATAAAAACTGCTTACGCCTTTCATATTTAAAGCATCGGTAAACACCAATCCTTTAAATTGCAGACTATCCTTTAAAAGATTCTGAACAACCAGTGGCGATAAAGTTGAAGCCCGGTTAGAAGTGCTGTCAATTGACGGAATAAATAGATGAGCTACCATCACACACCCTAGGCCTTTGCGAATCAGTTGTTCAAACGGATACAACTCCATAGTATCCATTTCTGCCCTGGATTGGTTAATAACAGGAAGTGCAAGATGTGAATCCGTATCGGTATTACCATGTCCCGGAAAATGTTTACCGGTTGCCAGAATACCATTATGTTGTATCCCATTCATGTACTGAAGTCCCATTGAAGTAACCGTATATTTATCTTCACCGAACGACCGGGAATTGATTACGGGATTCAGTGCATTGTTATTAATATCAATATCGGGTGCAAAGTTGATATGAATGCCTAATCGTTTACATTGTCGGGCAATCTCGGCTGCCATAAAATAAGTTGAAGAATCCGGAGGCATGGCTCCGAGGGTCATCTGGCGGGGAAAACGGATTGTTGAATCTAACCTCATCTGTAATCCCCATTCGGCATCAATAGCAATCAGCATTTTAAACTTTGCACTATCCTGGAAAAGGTTGGTTAATTCAGCTTGCCGTTGCGGACTCCCCTTCATAAACATAATCCCACCGATATGGTATTTACGGATAATTGCAGCTAATGAATCGGGTTTTGCTTCTTTGTCACTTCTTGAATAGGCCATAAACAGCTGGCCTACCCGCTCTTCCAGGGTCATCGTACTGATAACCGAGTCTGCCCAAACGGCTGATGCAGGTGAAATAAAAGGAGGCTGCTGGCCATAAACCGACAGTCCGGAAAAAATGGACAGAAAAAGAAGAAATCGCATTAAAGAGAAACTGGCTTACAAGAACAATAATCTGACAGAACACAAAGGTAACTGCACATGCTGCAGAATTACGAGTAGAAAACCGAATCAAGTAACATCAGGCTGTTAATTTAACATATCGTCTTACTCTAGCCTATTTAACCTTTCTCACGGATGTTTTGGATACAGTTGAACTATCTACACAGGTGAATTTACCAATTGCCTTCAGATTTTTAAGAGAAACATAATAGATACAATGACTTGAATTATCACCAATCCTGCATCTTAAGAAAGATCTTCTACAATTGAATTAAACGGGAGTAAATCACCCTTTTAAGTAGCCTTTGCCGACCAGGTAATTCATATCAGCATTTCGCAGGTAGGCTCACACATCCTCTTTACCGGCAGGTAACCTTCAGGCTGGGACGAAACAAATGCTGTGATCCCGTTATAAACAACCTGAGCTTAACAATCTTGGGCAACCAAGATTTTGAATCCATCATCCCCCAACACATTCATTAAGAAATATTTATTCCTTATAAAAAAATCTTCAGAAGATCCTTACGGAAGCCTTGCCACTTAAAACAAATCTTCTATTTTCGCCCGCGGAGAGATGGCAGAGCGGTCGAATGCGGCAGTCTTGAAAACTGTTGACCCTTCCGGGGTCCGGGGGTTCGAATCACTCTCTCTCCGCTGAACCTGCCCAGGTGAAACGCAACGAATCTGTTGCTGGTTTTTATTCCTTCCTTTTCCGTAAAATGATTGCTTACTATGCAGCATCTGGTAAATGGGCCGGATACCATTGACTTCACCGGTAGCCAGTAACACAATCTGACTGTAGTTCAAGATCAGATTTGATTGCTGAATATGATTTTTAGGCTATCTCTGCAAAGAGCATCTTGGGAACTATTAATGGTTCTGATTTTGAGGTACGCTTTCACTTAAAACATCTTTCAGCTCGCGTGTTATAAAGACGTTTCCGAATAAACCTAACCCAACAACTCTGGCTCCACCATTCCAATTTAATTTTGTTGTAGAGAATAAAAAGTAATTATCAGAACTGACAAGCTTGTCTGTCAAAGCATCTGTAATTACCCCGCCCAGACTCATTCCAAGTTTTTCTGCTGATTGTTCCCTTTTATTGTCTGTTTCATCCTGACTTCCGTTTATCTCCTTTTGCATATATGAGTCAAGCTTATTTTTGATTGCCTCCTTATGCCTGTTGAGGCCAGGATTTGTCAACATTGCAATGAGAATTATTCCGGTTACTATAACGGTTACCAGATATTTATTTCTCATATCCATTCATTTTTTGTTGCTATCTGATTCAGCAGCCTTTCAGATGGTTTATAACATCCTAAGATTGGTACCGGGTTAATCCCTTATTTGCCAGTTATCAATCACTCTCCGTTAAATGGTCAACATCTCAGAAATCAATTTTTAATAAACCTGGCAACATTAACCATACCAGTCTGATACACGTACAGGAAATAAACATCAGAAGGTAGGTTTTTAATGTTAAGGATTGCAGAATTTTTTGAGGTACTGTAGGTAAAAACCAATCTGCCTGTCAGATCCCGAATCTCAATTTTTGTTTCTGAATTATTGCCAAGAATTAAATTCAGTACTTCATTAGCAGGATTCGGAAAGAAAAGGAATTGTATATCACTCGCTTCATTCATCCCGGTAGTATTGATATAAGTAAAGGTTGCCCGCTGTGAATTAATCCAGGTTGCTGAAGGGCTGTCCCACATCTGAGAAATGAATTGCTGAATGGTTCCGTTAGCATTGTTAGTATAGTCAATCTGTCCGTTGTTTTTCCAGATACCTGAGGTGTTATCCCAGATTTGCGTCAGATTATGAATTAAATAACCATTCCCGTCATAGGTATTAATTTGTTGCAGGGAATTTATCCAGGCTCCGCTAATCCAGGTTTCATGGGTTGAGGTCTGAACCTGATTTGAGCCATTGTAAGTAAATTCAGCCCGCTGTGAATTAATCCAAGCAGTTGAAAGGCTGTCCCACACTTGAGCAATGAACAACTGAATGGTTCCGTTAGCATTGTTAGTATAGTTAATCTGCCCACTGTTTTTCCAGGATACTGAAGCGTTGTCCCAGATTTGCGACAGGTTGTAGATTAAATAGCCATTACTATCATAGGTATTGCTTTGTTTTGAAGAATTTACCCAAACACCATTAGACCAGATTTCGAACGTTGCAGTCAGGGTTTTGCCCGAACTGTTGTAAGTGAATGTTGCCCGCTGGGAATTTACCCAAGTGCCCGACTGGCTGTTCCACCATTGAGCAATGAATTGCTGCATAAGCCCGCTGCTGTTATTGCTATAGCTAATTTGTAAGTTTCCTTTCCATGAGCCCGAAGAGCTATCCCAGATTTGAGTTAATGAGTAAATCAAATAACCATTCATGTCATAGGAGTAGTTTTGCTTCATTGAATTGGTCCAAACTCCGTTTGTCCAGCTTTGGTAAGTGGCAGTCAGCATATTCTGACCATAAACAGTGCAGTATATAACCAGGCTGAATATTAGTGTAATTACTTTTTTAATCTTAGCTATCATAATTCAAATACTGAATACGTAGATGAGATTTAACTTCTGCTTTTATATTAACCGGTAATCTCAGTCTGTAAGTCATCTGTGCGAATTTAAGAAACCGGCTCAACTTTTCAATATCAAACCGGGTAGCTACCCCTCTCTTAGCATTCAATGTTATCTTAATTACTAAATAATTACTGTATGACCGGCAAATCTGTCTTATTAGAAACTGAATATCCTGCTTTTGATAAACATCTGATTGAACAAACTCAATCATCCATATCTAATTTAATAATCATTTGAAGTTTACTGCCTCTTTTATTCATTCTTAAAGTAATTGATCAATCAGGCAGTAAACCAGACAGCTTAAGAGGTTAATGTTTGTTTTCTTACAACTGCTAAATTAGATTCAACACAGATCTTTCCATAAGCTGCAGGCAGGAAATGCTAATAAACGGGTCCTTTGATCAATTCACATTATTTCATTCAAGGACAGTACCCATACTCAAGGGAGACTTATTTTAAAACTTCCTTCTATGCATTGTATGCTTCATCAGATCTTGCGAATCAGTCCCGAATATTGAATAGATTCTCTAACCCTTTCAAAATCTGAAGAACTATCAGCAAGAACCATTAAGATGTCCTTAACTTGTAATTCAGTAGAACCTGCGGGACGTATATAATCTCCGTTTCTCCTGATCATTATAATAAAAGCAGACTTAGGAAAATTCAAATCAACAATTCTTTTATTAACTGCAAAAAAGTCCTCCCTGATTTCAAACTCCTGCAAAGATGATTTTGGAAGATCTAAAATTAGCTGATCTACTTCAGTCAGCTTTTTTGCCTTTTCAGGTAAAGAGACATTTAACCATTTTGCAAAGACTGATAAGGTTGTACCCTGGATTATAACGGATGTAACTGAAATAAAGAATACAATATTAAAGATCATGTTTGCTTTGTCAATTCCTGCTATAAGCGGATAAGTAGCAAATACAATGGGAACGGCACCCCGTAATCCCACCCATGAAATATAAAACCGTCTTTGTAACGTCATTTTAAAAAACATCAAACTGAGAAAAACACTTAACGGACGTGAAACAATAATCAGGAATAAGGAAATAATCAGTCCAATTTCAATATAGGGAAAAATCCTGGAAGGGAAAACCAGCAAGCCTAAAGTCAGGAATAACACTATTTGCATCAGCCAGGCCAATCCGTCATACATTTTTAAAATTGTTCTTTTATGAATTAAATCCTGATTCCCCAGATAAACAGCACAAATGTAGATTGCAAGAAATCCGTTACCTCCAACAAAATCTGTTGCTGAGAAAACAATAAACATTAATGCAATAGCTAAAACGGGATAAAGCCCTTCAAAGTCAAGTTTAATCCTGTTAATGATGAATTTGCTCAGTTTCCCAGATGCAAACCCTGAAAGTCCTCCTAAAATCATTTGCTGTAAAAACAACGGAATAACGGTAACGATACTTTGATCCTGATTAATAACTAAGGTTAAAAACACAATGGTTAATACATAAGCCATTGGATCATTACTTCCACTCTCCAATTCCAGGGTTGGTCGTAAATTATCTTTTAGTGCCAGGCTTTTTGAGCGTAAAATAGAGAATACAGCTGCCACATCCGTAGATGAAACAATTGAACCTAACAACATGCTTTCATAAATGGTAAAGTCTGTAACGAGCCAGACAAAGGCTCCTAGTGAAAGTGCTGTCAGTAAAACTCCAATAGTTGACAGAACAAGTCCTTCCTTAAGAATTGGTTTTACAGAGGCCCAATTGGTACTGAAACCACCAGAAAATAAAATGAAATTTAGAGAGACAATACCAATGAACTGAGCTGTTTTGGGATTATCAAACCTGATACCGCCAATCCCTTCAGAGCCTGCCAGCATTCCGATTGCCAGAAATAATAATAATGTTGGTACACCAAACTTATAAGAAGTTTTACCAACGATAATGCTAACAAATAGTAATATGGAACCAATTAAAAGGATATTTTCAATTGTTAAATTCATACCTGTATTACCTTATCTCTGTTTGTACCCCATTCGTTTCCATCCGGTTTACGGTCTTATTATAAGTTTAGATTGTTTTAAATCATAACTTCCCGAAAATTAGTTTTTTAATGGTTATCCCTTCTTAACCCTTTACTATCCTACCAACAACAGAATGTGAAAAACTGCCTCCACTCCCGCAAAGCTAAATTCATAAACAAGGCTGAAGTTACCAATGTTTAATCAAATACTCCCTGATTGAATAGATTGAAATATATCATTACGCCAGCCAGGCTATAACTTCAATACCTACGTACATCACTTCTGCAGCCTGTTTGCAAATTTATGCAGAGCCAGCTACAGTAAACCTACTTTTTTGTATATATATCAGCGCATTCCATCATAAACAATTGCATGCAGCTGACCTCCTTGCCGCAGCACCCAGATGATGTGCATTCTGCATTCAGTTACATGCCTGTTACAAATTTCCTGGTGACCAGTTTCTCTCCTATTTGAACAACTACATAATACAGCCCATTTATTAAATTGAGATTTTCAATGCTGAATTTATTGCTATTAAGGTTGGAATAATAAACTTCAATCTGCCCTAAATTATTATAAATTCCCAGGTTAGTAACCATAATACCAGGTGGCATTTCAATATTTAATCTGGTTTGTACGGGGTTTGGATAAACAGAAAACCAATCATTTATGTTCTCATTTGGTTTAGTAACAGTTGTGGTACAACTAATGTTCAGATTGTTATAATTTCTTTGTTTAGCCTGACATCGTAATTCATATAAAGCAGGTTTGTCAGTCCCATTCCCATTCCATGTTCGCAAACCTAAAGTGCGTAGAAATTCAAGAAAAACAGTATCCGATACTCCGTAATAGGTTCCGTAATAGTTGACAGCTGTCGTATCCAAATCCGTCATCCACGTAAAATCTATTAAGCGAATGTGTGATGCATAATAATCCCATGAGGTAAAAGCCTGCTTAATAAATTCTGCTTGAAGTGAATCTGAACTGTTGCAGGTTTGACTACTGGGAAATCCAAACTGATAAAAGCAAATAGGTTTTGCAGGATAAAGGCTTACCAATGTATCCATATCCAACGTAATAGAGTTAACGGGCTTAACGGTATAATTTCCCCAAATGGGATAATAGGAAACACCGATGTAATCGCTACCGGCATTGATTTGCTGTGCAAACGAATTGTAGTCAATCAAATCAGTAAATTGCAATTCTACTGCTACTTTTAAACCGGGCCAAATTGTTTTTGCATAGGCTGACACTGAATTATAAAAATTAATGTATTGATTCCATTTGACAGAATCATTCTGTAAAAAGGCTCCGATTTCAGTGCCTATCACTAATGATGAGATAGACAGGTCAGTCAGGTGAACTTTTACAGAATCTAAAAGAGTCTTGTATCGGCTGATGAAAACCGGATTATCGAATGCTATCGAATCAAGGTCAGAGGGTACTTCCAACCGATTTGTATTGATGGGATTGAGATTGATGTCAACTGCCATTGAATGTGCAGGATAATAAGCATTTGCCATATCAAGTATAGTAAAATCAAACATACCAGGTGTAATTTCCAGCATCGTCCAATTTATAAAAAGTCCAACCTCGTTCATTCCTAAATCTTTACCAATAAGAAAACTTGAATCATAATTGTAAGCCGGGTTCTGAACATGATACGTGCTGACATCTACCGCCATTTTATTGTATGCCGGATTGATTTGTGCATTAAGTGATGCAGGGGAAAAAAGTCCTGCGAAGACAGCTATTTTAAAAATTGTTTTAATTGTCATTCTCATTCCGCTAATTTAATCCTACTTTTTAAGTCTGCTGAATAAACAACAAGTTTAAAAATGAAAAGACAGCCTCCAGAACATTTCCCGTCTAAAGATATTAACACCTGGTTAAAAAGGATACGGCAAGGCAGCAAACCTTCCTTTACGTATATACATCAACGCATTCCATCAAAACCAACAGAGTACAAGCTGATCTCCATGAAGAAGGTTCCAGATAGTGTGAACCTTCTGCATTCAGTTACTTATATTATATATTATAAATTTCCTGCTAAGCTGCTGAACATCCATCTGAAATCTGTGGAAATGGCTGGTTATCGTTTTACTGCCAGTTTGGCTTCGTACTTTTTATACCGGCTTATAACTGACACAAAATAAATTCCTTCTGCCAGTCCTTCACAATTAACGGACAACTCACTGCCACTGAAAATAAATCGTTGCATTTCTGCTCCGAAGCAATTCGTCATTATAAACAATGAATTATTTTGCTCCCTATTAAATTTTATCCCGGCTTTATCGGCAACAGGATTCGGAAATATCACAAATGGTTCTTCAACTCCATACTCTTCAGCAGAAGCCGGAAGTGGAATAATGGGTCTGAGTCCACATGAATCAATTCCTTTTTTGTAAAAAAGCAGGCTCCCGATCTCCTGACAGTAAGGAAAGCCTTGCGAGCATGTATTATAATAATGATGTGTTAATCCGATTCCCTCTCCATATTCATCATATCCGTAAAAAGGCTCAAAGTACCAATAGCATGAATCTGTTAAAAAAGGTCCGTTATCCATTCTGCTAATTTTGGTTGTAAGTCTTGAACAAAAAGAACTGTCGTAATAAACTGAATCAACCCAAACTCCGGTATATCCCGCAGTATCAATACAGTCCATATTCCAATAATGAATCTTGCTCCCTAATCCAGCACCCACTGTATCATTAAGGTTTGTATAGGCAATGGTATCGTTGTAGATTGTGTCATATACCGGGGGGCACCCAGCACATGCAGGAGAAGTGTAGAAAGTGGCATTAAAGATGTAAACAACAGAATCAAGTGTAGTATTGAAATATTTGTCCGTTATGCTTATTGTTGTGTAAGTTGGAGACGCATAAATACCTCCAGCAGATTTAATGAAAATATCACCTATATCGTAATTGTAGATTTGTCCAACAGTCATCAGCGATTGTGCCTGAATCTCTGTATTTGTAAACAGCAAAAGAAAAAAGAAGACAACTACTTTCATGCTATTTAAAATCTCAATTTGAACCACATGAACCACAAAAGTAATGAATCAAACAATTTTCTGTGAATAATCTAAAACGATTATCAGCCTTGTACTGAGCCAGGTTTAACCACAGGTGTATTTATTCTTATTTCTTATCATCATAAGTCCTTCTGCATTGTGTATTTACTTTAATAATCAAAAACTATTTGCATGACAGACCTTTACCATCAGCCTGATTACTCCCTTGCTACCGTCAATTGATTTACTTTTCTCATTGTCAGAATTTACAGTAATTGCCACATTGCCTGCTTCAGCAAGCTGATTTACTCCTTTCATACAGCTATAATATTGATTTCAAGGTTATACTAAAGGTAAGAAGTTATCATTAACTGCTTAACCTGTGTTGGATTTAGATCTATTCATAAATCCAATACATTTTATTGATCGGTATTACCTAACTTCAGTTAAGACATCCTGCATTGAAAAAAATCCTTTTTTCCCTTTAAGCCACTCAGCCGCAACTACAGCTCCCATAGCAAAGGCAGTTCGTGAAAATGCTTCATGAGTCAGTGAAATCCGGTCAAATTCAGAATTGCAGTTAACAGAATGAATTCCGGTTACTTCGCCCTCACGCTGGCTGGTAATCAGTAATCCCTTTTCCTCTGGATTGCTAGTCCAATGATCATAAATTCCGACATTAATAAATTTTTGTGCAAGTGTAATTGCGGTTCCGCTGGGTTTATCTTTTTTCTGAAGGTGGTGAGTTTCATTAATTGAGACCGTATAAAACCGGTTCTTTAAAAGTGAAGCTAATTGTCTAGTTATCTCAAAGAAAATATTTACACCGATACTGAAATTTGAAGACCAAAGTACGCTGCCGTCATTTTCAAGACAATATGATTTCAACTGATCCAATTGATTCTGCCAGCCCGTTGTTCCGCTCACTACCGGAATACCGGCATGGATACAGGTTCGTAGGTTTTCAAATGCAGCCTCAGGCTGTGTGAATTCAATTGCCAGATCAGCTTCCTTTAACAGACCGGAAGTGAGCAGAT
>JADLBQ010000044.1 GCA_020847635.1 Bacteroidia bacterium | reverse complement strand
TGCTTGGAGTCAGAATGTTTATCGAACTTGAGAAGCAAATGGGTGTAAACCTTCCGTTGCAGACTTTATTCAAAGCTCCCTCTATCAAAGAACTTGCGGTCATTATCGACAGCAAGGAATCTGCAATTGAATGGAAGCCAATAGTAGGATTCCGTACAGATGGTAATAAAATCCCGTTGTTTTGCATTCACATGCACAACGGTAATATTTACCGATGGAAAATACTTGAGAAATATCTGCCGGAGGATCAACCTATTTATGCCATTCAGCCCAGAGCATTAGATCCGAATCAGAAACCTCATCGGACCATTGAAGATCAGGCCAGAGACTATATTACGGAAATCAGGAAAATTCAACCTCAAGGTCCGTATCAATTTGCTGGATTGTGTTATGGCGGAATGCTGGCGTTTGAAATGGCCCGCCAACTTGAACAGCTGGGTGAAAAAGTTGCTCTTTGCCTGATGGTTAACAACTATGCTCCCTTAGAGAATCAAAAAGTTTATCGAATGACCAAAAGCTTCCAACGCTTTGTAAAAATGAATCTGTCTGAGAAGTTAAATTATGCAATTGAGAAAAACATATCAATCGGCCGGAAAATTAAGGATAAGGCCATGAGCATTATAAGTAAAAAGAAAAACGGAAATTCTTTAACTGACTCAACTCCGGTACAGGAAGATATCCGGGTAATCCATTCACTTGCTATCTTAGCTTATCATCCTGCTTCAAAGTACAATGGTGATATTTTTATTATTAGAGCCGGAGGCCCCATTGAAGATCCTGAATTTTATGACACTACTCTGGGATGGAGAAGCTGGGTGAACGGGAAGATTGAAATTGTTCAGATTGAAGGAAGTAATAATGATACTATTATTGAAGATGAGCAATATAACCGTCAGCTGGCTTCCTTTATCAGGGAAAAACTAAATAATACTGCTGTACAGGCTACCTCTAATTATTAATCGTGAACCAGCTTCTAACTCCTGTTGTGGTTTGTCATCAATTGAAGATTGATATTGAAATATCAAAAGGTAATCAGGTTCCGGCTCTGCAAGAAAATGATATTCATTTTTGGTTTGGAATGCTGAATCTCAAATTTTGTAATCAGGAAGTGGATAACATATCTCTTTTGAATTTGGAGCAAAAAATCAATGCTGAAAAATTTAAAAACAGGGAACGAAAAAAGGAATATGTTCAGATCCGGTACAACTTAAACCAGGTTCTGTCTGGTTATACAGGAATTGCTCCTGCCCTGTTAAAATATGACAGAAATGCATCAGGGAAACCTTTTATCGGGAATCAGGATACCGATATTCATTTCAATCTAACCCATGCAGATTTTCATTTTATAATTGCTGTTTCCCGGAGCCCTATTGGGATTGACATGGAAAAAAGAACAAGAGAAATAAATGGCCGGGATGAGATCATGGACCGGTATTTTCATCCGGAAGAAAGAAGGGAAGTTCATTCTTCCTTAAATCCAGATGATGCATTTCTTAAAATCTGGACTCAAAAAGAAGCAGTTGTCAAAGCTGTGGGTTCAGGGATTTATGAGGATATCCAGCAACTCAATACAGTCAATCAACTTCATAAGCCGGATGCACTGCATGTATTCGGAATCAGGCATGAAAAATTTAATATCAGCTTTGCTATCCCCGGAAAATTAGGAAGAACTCTTTTCTTTACTATTTGATTTTTGTCTTAACTTACACTTCTCCATTTTTGTAAAAAATAAGATACTATGAAGTTGATTGTTTGTGACAGTGGCTCGACTAAAGCTGACTGGATTGTAGCCGAAAATGGGAATATCATAAATACATTCAGAACTATTGGATTCAATCCGTTTTTTCACAATTCGGATTCTGTAACCCAAGCACTGAATAAAAATGAAACGGCATTAAACTATTCTGATTCTGAATCAAGAATCTACTTTTTTGGAGCAGGTTGTTCCAGTCCTGAAAGACAAGACCGGATTAAAGCCGGGTTGAAAAACTTCTTTACTCGTGCTGAGATAACTGTTGAACATGATATGTTGGGTGCTGCCATTGCATCCTGTGGTGATGACTCTGGTCTTGTGTGTATTCTTGGAACAGGAAGCAATATTGCTTTTTATGATGGGAAAACTCTCTCAGACAGTTTGCACGGCCTCGGTTATATCATGGGAGACGAGGGAAGCGGAAGTTATTATGGCCGGAAGCTTATCTCCCTCTTTTTATATCGGATTATGCCGGAAGATCTGAGAAAAGATTTTTTTGCTAAGTACGGTATAACGAAAGAAGTAATGAACGAAAATGTATATAACCGGCCACATGCAAATGTTTACCTGGCATCATTTGCACATTTTCTTTCAGAACATAAGAATCACGAATGGATTCAGCAACTTGTGAGAAAAGGAATGACAGAATTTTTTGAAACGAATATTATCAGTTATCCTGAATATAAAACTTATCCTGTTCATTTCATCGGTAGTATCGCCTATTATTTTAGTGACATTCTCAATTCAGTCGCTGATATGTGTGGCTTTCGTAGCGGCAAAATATTAATCAGACCTATTGATGAAATTCTCAATTATTACCTTGCGAGAATAACCTGATCTTAGTTCTAGAGTTATCTTTTATTAGTTTAAATCTTGCCAGTATTTTTTTAGTCCTTATGCATGAGTGTAGATTCAACTTTCGGCAATTTTCAATTCATCAGAACCGGTGTGCCATGAAGGTTGGAACGGATGGTGTGCTGCTTGGAGCCTGGACAGATCCAACTTTTGCAAATTCAATTCTTGATGTTGGAACCGGTACCGGTCTGATTGCACTCATGCTTGCCCAAAAATCAGAAGCCGCAATTGATGCCATTGATATTGACCCGAATGCCTGCTTACAGGCGGATGAAAATTTTTCAAATTCACCATGGCAAAAGAAATTTCGGATTATTCATCAGTCAATCCAGCAATATTCGGAATGCTGCAATAAGAAATATGATTTGATTGTCAGTAACCCACCCTACTTTGACGGAAGTTATAAAGCTTCAGATTTAGCGCGTACTATTGCCAGGCATCACGCTGCTTCCCTTTCATTTGATGAATTGATCCAGTGTTCCAAGAAATTGCTCACAGTTAATGGTATCTTAAATCTGATTCTCCCATTTCATGAAGGATGTCTTTTCATTCAACAAGCACTAAAGAATAAGCTCTTTCTGAAAAATGAAACCCGCGTTTTGACCAGAAAAGGAAAACTACCAAAAAGACTGTTGCTGTCATTTTCACAAGTCAGTAATAAACCGGTCAGTAGTGAACTTGTAATTCAGAATGAGGATGCAGCTTTTAGTGAAGAATATGTAACTCTTACCGGTGACTATTATCTGGGATTAAAGTCACACCGAAGACACTGATTCTTTTTCAGTAAAGTTGATTCCGTGTTTCTCCAATTCCTTGAGTATGGGAATATAAATCTCTTGATGAACAGGAATGGACACTCCAGTTAGTTTAATATTTTTATTTAATAGATTGAGGGCTGCAATGCCAAGCGGAAGGCCAACAGTCTTAGCCATTGCAGTCATGGTACTGTCGGTTCCTTTAATGACAAGTGAAGACTCAAGACGGCCATCCGCTCCAGACTTTGTTTTATATCCGAAATCATGATGCATGATTATCATATCTTTATCATTCTCTTCCAGTTCCCATTTTGATTCAAGTAAGGTTTGAAGCATCCTGGCGGGGCTTCCATGATGCAAACCAACAGGCAGATCACTCAAGATTCCTGTCCATTCAACTTTATCAAGTGCCGGATCTTGTTCTTCCAATTGACAAAGTTTTGCGACTCGCTGTCTTAAAGAAGAGCCTGTAATTGCATCCGGAATAAAAGCTGCTGTCAACTCTTGCCAACGGAGATTTTCTGTATTAAAAATCTGAAATGTATCATCAGTTAATCCTAATTGAACAAAAACATTCCAGGCTTTGCAAAAATCTATATTTCTGAGGGTGCCCCGGAGTAATGTCTTAATATTTTGTAATCCATAGTGCTCACAGTATGCAAGTGAATTACGATTGGCATAACCATCAAATAAGCCGTATCCGTCAATAAAAATCTTTGCCGGCTGGTTAAATAATCTTGAATATGGAATAAATTTCTGCTTTCCGTTCTCAAGGTACTGAGCTGTCCCCTGCCCTGCCAGGATAACATTCCGGGGGTTCCAGGTAAATTTATATCCCCATGGATTAGTATTGGACTCAGGTGCAATTAAGCCTCCGGTAAAAGACTTAAATGATTCAATTGTACATTCTTCTTTCTTCAGTTGATGAATAATTTTCATTGCACTCATATGATCCATGCCGGGATCAAGGCCGCATTCGTTAAGCAGAAGCACTCCGGCTTCCCTAGCTTTAGGTTCAAGTGCTCTAATAGCATCAGAAACATAGGAAGCCGTAACAAGGCTTACCCGCAGATTCACACAATCACGGGCAGCTATGATGTGCAGGTCAGGAGGCAACATGGAAATGACAATGGAAGAAGCCCCAATTGCTTTACCACGCCTTACTGCATCATTAATATCTAATGAAATGGCTTTTGCGTTCGGATGTACACCGATCTTTTTCTGAGCTGCATCAACAGATAAGTCAGCAACAGTAACTGTAAAATTTTCCTCACCAGATTTTTCAAGCAGATACTTAATCAAAGCTGTTGAAGATTTCCCCGCCCCCAGTATCAGAATATTTTTCATAGCGTGCGAATATAGCCTAACCTGCCCTTCCGGTGCAACTGAGTTTGGGTGAATTGCCTTTATTCGGAGCTGTCCGTTTATTTTCGCACCCTTATGCCAACCATCGTTGCTATTGTTGGAAGACCTAATACAGGGAAATCTACCCTCTTTAACAGGCTAACTGAAAGCCGGGATGCCATTGTTGATCCGACTTCTGGTGTTACCCGTGACCGACATTATGGTAAAGCCGAATGGAACGGGAAAAACTTTTCTGTTATTGATACAGGTGGCTATGTTTATAAAAAAGAAGATGACTTTGCAGATGAAATCCGTCAGCAGGTTGAACTGGCTGTTGATGAGGCTGATGTAATTTTATTTATGACTGATGTTACAACTGGACTGACAGACCTGGATGAAGAAATGGCAAAGCTTCTCCGGAAATCGGGGAAACCGGTTTTTCTGGTCGTTAATAAAGTGGATAACCTGAAACGCAGTTATGATACCAGCGAATTTTATAAACTCGGCTTTGGTGAAATTTTTCCGATTTCCTCTGCTAGCGGTTCTGGCACGGGTGAACTGCTCGATGCACTAATTGAGTTGATTAAGGAGGAGCCTGAAGAAACACCCATTCCCAGGCTTGCTATTATTGGACAGCCAAATACCGGAAAATCATCTCTTCTGAATACTTTGATTGGTAAAAAAAGAAGCATAGTGACTTCTGTAGCCGGAACAACACGCGATGCGATTGATGTCAGATATACTGCATATGGGTTTGATTTCTTACTGATAGATACAGCCGGTTTACGAAAACGTACCAAGGTTAAGGAAGACCTTGAGTTTTATTCCGTTATGCGTACTATTCAAGCAATTGAGTCTGCAGATATTTGCCTGCTGATGATTGATGCAACTCAGGGAATTACTTCACAGGATATCAATATCTTTTTCCTGGCTGAAAAAAATAAAAAGGGAATTGTTGTGATAGTGAATAAATGGGATTTGCTCAGCGGTGATGAAAAGAACACAAAGCATTTTGAAAAAATATTGAAAGAAAGAATTGCTCCATTTACCGATGTGCCGGTTATTTTTACTTCAGTAACTCAAAAACTTCGAATTCATAAAACTCTTGAAACAGCTGTCAGAGTTTATGCAAACCGGAAACAAAAGATTTCCACATCACAATTAAATAAAGTACTTCTTCCTCTGATTGCTGCAACGCCTCCGCCATCTATCAAAGGCAAAACAATCAGTATTAAGTATATTACCCAGTTGACTGGCCGCTATCCGAAGTTTGCCTTCTTTGCAAATCTGCCTCAATATATTAAGGAGCCCTATCGCAGATTTATTGAAAACAAAATGCGTGAACATTTTAACTTTTCGGGAGTTCCAATCTCACTGATTTTTAAAAGTAAGTCATCTGAACCTTTAGATTAACAATCCTTAATAAGCCGTTATATTACAAAGAGTTGTGTCCAGATTGATCCTTTTTTTCCTTTGATTTATGAAGAATAGGTAAACGTGCATCATCATTTAACAGGAAGCTAATAATTTTTTAATAAAAACATTTTGCAAATTCTGAATCTGCCTGTATATTGCCTCACCGATTGAAACTGATTGAATTAAACTTAAAGTATTGAAACTCAGGAATATGCAATCGGCTATTTCTTTTTAAGCCAATATCCTAAAACAAATTTCGTTGATAGAAATTGAAAATAAGTAATACTTTAAATCAGACCTGCCAACAGACAGCATCAACCGGACAGGAATAAACTTTGATAAAACACAATTGTTAAACACATAATTTATACAAGATAATGAGACAACTAAAAATTACACAATCCATAACTAACCGCGACAGCGCTTCGTTGGAAAAGTACCTTCAGGATATCGCCAAGGAGAGTATGATAACCCCGGATGAAGAACCTAAACTGGCCCGAAGAATTCGTGAAGGCGACCAGGCTGCTTTGGATAAGCTGGTAAAAGCTAATCTTCGGTTTGTTGTATCTGTTGCAAAACAGTATCAGAACCAGGGACTGAGTTTACTGGATTTGATTAATGAAGGGAACCTGGGACTGATAAAGGCGGCTAAGAAATTTGACGAAACCAAAGGCTTCAAATTTATTTCTTATGCTGTATGGTGGATCCGCCAAAGCATTCTTCAAGCTTTAGCTGAACAGGCTCGTATTGTTAGGCTTCCGTTAAATAAACTTGGTGCTTTGAACAAAATACGCAAGGCTTTTGTTCAGCTTGAACAAGAGTTTGAACGTGAACCCAGTGCAGAAGAATTGGCAAAGGTTCTGGAAATGACCCAGGATCAAATTAATGATGTGGTTGGAAGTTCAGGTAAAGCAGTCTCTGTAGATGCTCCACTGGATACTAAAGAAGATTCGGGTTGCCTGCTGGATGTAATGGTCAATCAGACTACTCCCACGACTGATGAGATCCTTATTAATGAATCCTTGCATTATGATGTAATGAGGTCATTGAATTCACTGCCAACTAAGGAAAGCGATGTCCTTCGACTTTTCTATGGTATCGGAGAGCCGAGGGCTTACACATTGGAAGAAATCAGCGCTAAACTTAGTATGACCCGCGAACGGGTTAGGCAGATAAAGGACAGTGGTATTAAACGTCTTCGTCACAGCGCTGCAAAAGGCAACTTGTTACGTTCATACATTGCACAATAGCTAGTATCAAATAGAAGTACTATAATTCGATAAAAAACCGGAGTAGCCAATCTCCGGTTTTTTTATTTTTTTCCTCTTCTAATCAATTAATCTTAAGCCCAGTTAATATCCAATTCAACCGAACTTGCCTTTTGACAACATAGTTCTATATTTGCCGCCCTGAATTTTTAACCTGATACTTTTAGTAATTTCCATTAAAATAAACTCTTTTTAATCACTATTTCAATGTCAACACAAACCTTAATTATGATAATTCCCGCATTCGGGATTTTTGCTCTGCTTTATACCTTATGGAAATCAGCCTGGATAAATAAGCTTGATGCAGGAACTGATAAAATGAAGCGAATTGCCAGTCATATTGCTGAAGGCGCCATGGCCTTCTTAAAAGCTGAATACCGCATACTGGCAGTCTTTGTTATATGTGTAGCTGTTTTGCTCGGGGCTACTGCTGACAAAGAAGCTTCTTCACCCCTTGTTGCGGTGTCATTTATTATGGGAGCTTTTTGTTCTGCCTTTGCCGGATATATTGGTATGCGTGTAGCAACAAAGGCAAATGTCCGCACTACTAACGCTGCCCGTTCAAGTCTGGGTAAAGCGCTTGAAATTGCATTTGCAGGTGGTTCCGTCATGGGGCTTGGTGTTGTAGGTCTTGGTGTACTTGGGCTAAGCGTACTCTTTATT
>JADLBQ010000043.1 GCA_020847635.1 Bacteroidia bacterium | reverse complement strand
TGTAATATCGTCATAGCCGGTCTCAATAATTTTTCCCTGATCAATTACAATGGCCGATACAACCGAAAAATTACTGTCAACAGTATAAATTTTCCCATTGTAAAGAATAAGATCAACCTGCTTATGGGGTTTACAGGAGTGCAGCGTTACTGCAAATAAAGCCAGGAGCAGGTATTTCATAGAGTTCTTTTAATTGGAAGGATTGCATTGGCCTGAGCTGTAGGAGTTAAAATGATTTCATTAAGGCAGACATGAGAAGGGCGGGTTGCAGCAAAATAGATAACTTCAGCAACATCATCAGCATGAAGAGGTTCATAACCGCTGTAAGCCCGGTGAGCCCGGCCGGAGTCACCTTTGAACCTGACTAATGAAAATTCGGTGTCTGTCATCCCCGGGTTAACTGAGGTGACTTTGATTCCATACTCCAGTAGATCCATTCGCATTGCTTTGTTGATAGCATCAACAGCATGCTTTGTGGCGCAATAAACATTCCCTCCCGGATAGACTTCTTTACCAGCAACTGAGCTCAGGTTGATAATATGCCCCTTTTTGCGTTCTATCATCCAGGGCATAATGACTTTAGAAACATAGAGCAACCCTTTGATATTGGTATCAATCATTGTTTCCCAATCTTCAATATCACCATCCTGGATGGCTGAAATTCCTCTGGCAAGGCCGGCATTATTTAGCAGTACATCAATGGATTTCCAGTTCTCAGGGATGGAATTCAGACGCTGCTCGGTTTCATTCCTGTTTTGCACATCAAAATCAAGAGGTAAAGCCGATGAGCCGGTTACAGATTTTATTTCTGATGCAATTTGGTGGAGCCGGTCTTTTCTTCTGGCAGTAATAATCACATCCCAGCCTTGTTGAGCAAACTTGATGGCTGTTGCCTTTCCAATTCCGGAGGATACTCCGGTGATTAGAATAATTGACATCGTTTAATGGATTCACGCAAAGAAAGCAGAAAAAATTATCCTTTATTTTCTTACGGCAGGCAGAAGAAACTGCTTAATGACTTCCAAAAACCCTTTTTAATAATTCAGTAGTTCGAGCTAACGGGTCCTTTCTGATTTTTAACTCCTCCCTGGCAATCAGTACAAACAACCCGTCAATGGCTTTTTGAGTAACATACTCATCCAGATTTGGATTCATTGGTGATACAAACGGAACCTGGTTGTAAGCAGTCATCAGGGGATTCCAGTATTTTGTAATTTCAACCTTTTGCAGTGACTGTTTGACTATCGGTGCAAAGGCTTGCTTAAGAGAAATTGAAGTAGTATTGATCAGATACTGAGTTGCTGCATTGTCGCTGCCTTTGACAATATTAATTCCATCGGTAATAGTCATTTTAGTAATGGCCTTAGCAAAAACCGGAGCCGCTTGCTTAGCTGCATCTTCAGCTGCCCGGTTCATTGTTTTTATAAATTCAGCAGTCTGTTTAGAAAAACCAAGACTGTTTAGGGTTTCCTCCATTTTTTTTGCCTCCTCAGGGAATGGAATCTTAATTAATGGATTCAGATAATAACCATCCGGTTTTGAAGCATTACCCGCAGAATTGGAACTGCCAATTGTTAATGCCTCTTTAAGTGCCCTGACTGCCTCTTCATTAGTGAAGCCACTTGTTGAACCGCTGATTACATTTAAGATATCTTTGGTTGTTACCTGTGACTGAACATTGCAGGATTGGAACAAAACTGCCAGAATAAAAAGTTTAAATGATTTCATAGACGTTATTTGCTAAGAGAGTTCAAAGATGTTGCCACTGCTTTCAGATTAAATTTGCCTTCTAAGATTTTCATAACGGTTTCATAAGTATGCAAACAGAAATTATAACGATTGGGGATGAGATTTTAATTGGTCAGATTGTTGATACAAACTCGGCATGGATGGCTCAGCAATTAAATTCAATCGGCATCAAAGTAAATCAAATTACCTCAGTTCCGGACAGGATGGAACATATCCTTGACGCCTTTAAAGCAGCCGAATCAAGAGCAGATATTATTTTAATTACTGGAGGACTAGGACCTACCAGTGATGATTTGACAAAACCGGCACTTTGTAACTATTTTAACTCTGATCTAAGATTTGATGAGACTGCTTATCAGGACATTGAAGCATTATTCCGTTCTCGAGGTAAGGAAGTAACACCCATTAACCGCCAGCAGGCTGAAGTACCGCAATTGTGTAAAACCATTTATAATAAGAATGGAACAGCACCTGGAATGTGGTTTGATAAAAATCAGAAAGTCTTTGTTTCCATGCCGGGTGTTCCGCATGAAATGCAAGCAATGATGACAGGTTATGTTTTGCCTGAGCTCAGGCTTAAATTTAATCTGCCTGCAATTGTTCATCGTACGATATTAACTCAAGGAATCGGTGAATCAGTAATTGCTGAAAAAATAAAAGGCTGGGAAGAGGATCTGCCCAAACAAATCAAACTGGCGTACCTGCCGTCCATTGGAATGGTCAGACTCCGGCTTTCAATATTAAATTCAAATGAAAACAGTTTAAATGAAATGGAAAAAGAAATTGAGAAACTGTTGCCTTTGATTAAAAATTATGTATTCGGATTTGATACAGATACCTTGGAGAAAAGAGTAGGGGAAGAATTGAAAGTACGGAATGCAACAGTGATTGCAACCGAAAGTTGTACCGGGGGAAAGGTTAGTCATAAGCTAACCAGTATTCCGGGAAGTTCAGCTTACTTTAAAGGCGGACTGATAACCTATAGCAATGAGCTTAAACAGGATCTGCTGAAAGTCAAGACTGAGACTTTAAGGCAACAAGGGGCAGTCAGTGAAGAAACAGTAAGAGAAATGGCTGGTAATGCCTGCAAACTGTTTAAAACAGATTATGCTCTGGCAACATCCGGAATAGCAGGTCCCGATGGAGGTTCGGCTGAGAAGCCAGTTGGAACAGTATGGGCTGCTGTTGCCGGTCCGAATGGAATTGTAACCCGGAAATTCCAGCTTGGCAATGACCGGTTTCGGGTAATTGAGGTTGCCGCTCAAAGTGTATTATTTATGTTATTAAAAGAAGTCATGAAAACAGCAAAATAAATTCAGTTGCTTAAGTTTATTTTCGCTGCATCAAAAAGAAAATGCGTTTCCTTCTTTTCCTGATTCTGTTTCTTTCTCTGGTTAGCAAAAGTTTTGCCCAGGAGGGGAAAAGGATTAATCTGCTGAATGCAGACATTCTTGAAGGCGATGAAAAACTCGGAAAAAATGCAGCCCGCCTGATTGGCAATGTTCAGTTTAGTCACAGCGATGCCGTTATGTTTTGTGACAGTGCTTACCGGTTTAGCGAGGAAAACCTCTTTGAAGCATTTGGAAATGTAAAAATTGTTCAGAAAGACAGCCTGACTATTACCGGTGAGAGATTGTTATATTTTGGGAAGAACAGCCTGGCAATTATGCAAAAGAATGTTGTGATGGATGACGGAAAAATGACCTTATCATCAGATGAACTGAATTACAGCCTGGAAACTGATCAGGCAACCTATTCAACCGGAGCTGTTATTAAGGATGGTGAGAATATTCTGAAAAGTAAACGTGGAACCTATTTCTCAGAGCAAAAGATCTTATTCTTTAAAGATTCTGTAGAACTTGACAATCCGAGGTACCAGCTGACTGCCGACTCCATGCAGTATTCACCTCCGGGTAAGAAGGTGTTTTTTACCGGATTTACAATTATTGAATCGAAAGGTAACGATAGTTCATGGATTTACTGCAGGAATGGCTGGTATGAGACAGAAACCGGTAAATCCTGGTTTGGAAAAGATACTTATGTTGTTTCAAAAGAGCAAACCTTATTTGCAGACAGTTTATTTTATGACAGTCAATTATCAGTTGGAACGGCTTTTAATAATGTGAGAGTTAAAGACCATGTAAACAATGCGATTGTATCGGGCCGGAAAATGGATTACGATGATGGGAAATGTTACAGCCTGATAACCGGTGATGCATTATTATCTCAACTGATAAGCAGAGATTCGCTGTTTCTTCATTCAGACACCTTATATGCAACATGGGACAGCCTTCATACAGTTGATCGAAAGTGGTTTGCCTATCATCATTGCCGCATTTTTAAATCCGATCTTCAGGGAAAATGTGATTCATTGGCTTACTATAGCTCAGACAGTACTTTCAGATTATATGGCCTGCCTGTTCTCTGGAGTGATAGCAATCAGCTTTCAGCTGATTCGGTTTACATTCTAGTAAACCAGGGTAAAATTGACAGAATGCTGCTCTTCAATTCAGCCTTTATTTCTTCACCGGTTGACAGTGTCCGGTTTGACCAGATAAGAGGGAAAGATATGACCGGTTATTTTCAGGACAGCAAACTGGACTATATTCAGGTTGAAGGTAACGGGCAGTCGGTTTACCATGTTAAGAACAGCAAGGGAAGAATTACAGGAGTCAATCGAGCAGATTGTACAGATATGACCATTCGGATTGAAAACGGGAAAGTATCAGGAATACATTTATATGTATTGCCGGAGGGAACACTATTCCCAATTGCAGATACCAATCCAAATGAGTTTCGTTTAAGGGGATTCAGCTGGCAGCAGGAACGAAGACCGAAAAACAAAGCAGATATTTTTTTCTGGAAATAAATCAGAAAAATCAAGTGTACTGCTTCGCGGGGTTTAGTTTACCGCATACAGATAGATCATCCCTTCTCTGGAAGCAGTCACCAGTATTAGTTTCCCGTCTTTATTCATATCAGCAACAAATCCGGGAACACCTCCCTTAACCGGTGAATTTTTAAAATGCCCTTTTTTATATTCAAATAACCAGGTTTGATTATACTTTTCCGAGCAGACAAGAAGAAATAATTTATTATCAATTACTGAAACATTCAGTGTGGCAGGAGTTCTAACCTTAAAATCATAATTCAAGATTTGTTTTCCATCACGGCTAAGAACTGACAACTGAGAACCAGTTAGAAAAATTAAATCGTTAGAACCATCCCGGTCAAAATCTGCATACTGAAAATCTGTGACAAGCGAGGTTGTAGGGTTTTTGGTTTCTGATTGACCTTCCGGATTGCAGAAAACAACACTACCGTTCTCAGTACAGAAAATAAATTGCGATGTGAGGGTATCTGTGAAAATTTGCCGGCTTCCGGAAAGATGGTAATGGTTCTCACTGGTAAACAGAATATTCCCGGTCGCATTGGTAATCTTAAATTTTCCGGTTTGGGTAATTAAGGCAATAAAATCCTTCCCTTTGAATCTGCCATGTTGTAAGTTAGTTGCCGGTTCATCCCCGGCATAATCCCAATAAGTATATATTTTCCCACCAGGCTGATAAGCATATATTCTTCCATTAGCCGCAGGAATCAGTATTGCTGACTGAAGATTGGATTCAAACGGGACAGCAAGCATGGCTCCACTGGCTTCCTCAGGTAATTTTAACGGAAATCCTGAAATAAAGTCTCCACCGGCATCTGCAGCAATCAGGTAACCGGTAGTATTAAATAAATATTGTTCTTGTTTGTTTCTGTATATATCTGCAATGAATAACGGTGAAATAATTTTGCCCGGAATCAGGTTCGTCCATACAATATTTCCGTTATTACTGATCTTGTAAAGCTGGTTATTTTCATCCTGAACCAGGATAAAGGTTTGTTGTTGTTCATTAGCAGAGAACAGATTCCGGCTGATAGTAGAATCCGTTTTTTCAGAAGCAACTAACGAAAGTAAAGGAAGTTGTCCGGCTGATTCATAAAACACAGCAATCCGTGTTTCGGGTGAAACCATATTACCGGTGAGCTGAAATGACACCGCATCCCAATTGTTGAGTTCTTCTCCTTTTTCTTCAATTAGCTGACTGAATTTATGGTTAAGCAGGGCTTTGAGATAATAAGCACTCTGGCTGAACCGGTAGTATCCAAGGAAATTTGAGTGGGAACGAATAAAATTCATTTCATCCTTGAAAATTTTGTCATTAATAAGAACTCTGCCGCTTCGATAATCATCAGCAAAAGTTCTTAAAGCAAGTGCATTTGATGAGAGGATGAGATAACTTCCGTTTATTGAAAAAAATGTATTTCGTGAATAAGGAGCCATATTTCCTAATAAGGCCTGTTGGAAACCTTCAGATCGTATTTGTTGAATCTTTAAGTTGTTATAGGTTTCTGATCGGGTAGGTGAGTTGAGATTATTGTCTGTAATTCTGACAATTTTATTCATTAGTAAATCTGTAGCCTTTGGGTTAGCAAGACGAATAAAGGAAATCAGGCTGTTTTCATACTTGACCGAGGAAGGACGGAGTAAGGATGTAATAAACTCACCACTAAAGTACCTGAAAAGAGAATCGGCAGGAGAGAATCCAAGCTTACTTCTGAACACTCCATCAAACTGCCTGAAATCACTGTCATTTTGCAAATACTTGTGTAAGTTGTCAGCATGAATCATTCCAAGCCATTTGAAAAATGCTGCTGAGGAGGGTAATATCTCTAATGCGGTTGCCTGTATTGGTTTGAGTTTTGAAATAAAGGAAGCAAATTGAAGTGAATCATCCGAAAGGGTGTTGCCTGTAAGCAGCAGATGCTGCGGATGGCTCTCGGTTTTTAATTCAGTAATTGTTGCAAAAGATTTTAGTGATTCGAACGTATTGTTAAACTCCTTACCGATGAATGACTGAATGAGTGCAGCAGCAGATTCAAAATTTATGTGGACGGAGGTTTGAGCTGACTTGTCACTTTTGAAAAAGGTGCGCGTGAGCAGGCTTAACTTATATAATTTCCCGGCTGAAACATGCTGCTGGCGAATAGCATCTTCAACAAGGAAAGGGACCCGGCTCCCGATAAGGACATTATCAGAAATACAAAAAGTAAAACCTTTCTGATCAGGAGTGAACACTTCAAAAATCGTCTTGTCCTCATATCTGCGTTTTGAAACAGTCAGCATACTTCCGGTCCATTGCTTCAGTAAATTCAAAACAAATTCTTCCCGGCATAAGTCTGGTGAGCCACTGAGGAAAAGATAATCGAATTGTTCAGCGGCAACCGGATGGATCGAAATGTAGATTTCTGCAGGAACTGAATTGTATAATCCAGATCCGTTGAGAAAGGAATCAATCTTAAGTAATCCCTGTTCTGAACCGTCTTCAGTTAGAAGACTCATTAATTGCCAGATTGGCTGAGTGATCAGGGACTTAATGTTTTTTGAGTCAATTGGGGTTTTAATGTAAAGAGCTGCACTTCCAGGCATCGCATTTAAAGGATTCCCTTCAAGAGTACGGGTATAGCTATTATAAAAGTACCATCCCGCAGCTGTCGAAATCAGAATAAATAACACTATTAAGTAATACTTAACCGTACGTACCATTCAAGGCCTCAAAACTATCTTAAGGGTGTTGGATTAAAAGTCAGCAGTTAAATACTTATACTAGTCTGGTATGTTAATAAACTGAATTTAGAAAGCTAATCGCAGCTGCCGTTTGCATTGGAATGATTTTCTGTGCAATGGAGTCAGACCATGCTCCCGGATAGCCTGTAAATGCAGGTAGGTAGGGTAACCTTTGTTCTTATTCCATCCATAAACCGGAAACTGTTTATGTAACTCTGTCATCAGGTCATCCCTGAATGTTTTTGCCAAAACTGAAGCAGCAGCAATACTGTAAACCTTTGCATCACCCTTGACAATACAGTGATGGGGTGTATTATTCCAGGACTTGAAGTGATTGCCATCAACGAGAATAACCTCAGGAATAGTTTTCAATTCGCTCAAAGCTCTGTGCATTGCTTTAAGAGAAGCCTGCAGAATGTTGATTTCGTCAATCTCGGCAGGTGAGCAACTGGCAACAGCCCAGGCTGCAGCCTCAGCCTGAATGATTTCACGCAATTTATACCTGGTCTTTTCAGTTAACTGCTTTGAGTCATTTAAAAGCGGATGTTTGAAACCGGCCGGAAGAATGACCGCTGCGGCATAAACAGGTCCTGCCAAAGCACCTCTTCCGGCTTCATCACAGCCGGCTTCAATGAAATCAGTAAATGAAGATAACAACATCGGACAGGGGCGAAATTAGAAAGCAACTCGTTATTAGCGGGTTTAAAATTGAAATTCGGTTGCCCTAAGGCAGAATATTACTTTTACAGCCGGATTCTGTCGAAATGCAGAAAAAATTCATTACAAATCTTGCTTTTCTTCTTTTACTTAATCTATTGATCAAGCCATTCTGGATTCTTGGAATTGACCGTGGTGTTCAGAATGCAGTAGGTGCCGAAGATTACGGCCTGTACTATGCCTATTTCAATTTTTCATTTCTGCTGAATATTCTGCTGGATCTCGGAATTAACAGCTTTAATAACAGAAACATTGCCCAAAATCAGTTTTTGCTGAATAAACATCTATCAGGAATTTTGGTAATCCGGATGTTGCTTGCGGTTGTTTACTTTCTTGTCAGCTTATTCGTAGCCTGGCTGATCGGATATGATATTTTCCATGCTCCGTTATTGCTGTTGTTACTCTTTAATCAGGTTCTGATATCGTTTATTCTGTATGTAAGAACAAATTACTCAGGACTTCATCAGTTTAAACAGGACAGCCTTATCAGTGTACTTGACCGCTTTCTGATGATACTGATTGTAGGTTATCTACTTTGGATTAGAAAATCGGATACTCCGATGCGGATTGAGTGGTTTATTTATGCGCAGACAGTTTCTTACATTCTAACCGGAGCAATCGCATTTTATTTTCTAGCACGTAAAGCAAAACTTAAAAAGCTTACCTGGAATCCGGTATTTTTCAGAATGGTTTTACGAAAAAGTTATCCCTTTGCTTTGCTGGTTTTACTGATGGCCATTTATTTCCGGATTGATGCTGTTATGATTGAACGGTTACTTGAGGATGGGAAGGAAAAAGCCGGAATTTATGCTCAGGCATTCCGGCTATTAGATGCGGCTTCAATGATTGCTTATCTTTTTTCCGCCTTGCTGTTTCCGATCTTTTCAAGAATGATTAAACTCAGGGAAGATGTCAATGAATTGATCCGGTTATCCTACAGTTTGCTGGTTATTCCGGCATTTATTCTCGGAGTGATTTGTTTTTCTTACCGTACCGAGATTATGCAATTACTTTATCATGAACATGCTGAGCTGTCATCCATGCCTTTCGGGCTGATGATGTTCACCTTTGGTGCCGTGTCAACCAGCTACATTTATGGTACACTGCTGACTGCTAATAACAACACCCGATACCTGAATATAATAGCCAGTATTTCAGTTGTTCTGAATATCACGCTTAATTTGGCTTTAATTCCCAGGTACGATGTTATTGGAGCAGCAGTTGCCGGCCTGGTCACACAGAGTATATCTGCTATTCTCCAGGTCATTGTTGCTTACCGTTTATTCAGATTAAAGGTTGATCTTAAATATCTGCTTTCCATATTTATTTTACTTGGGTTCTCCTTTACCTTAACCTGGCTAAGCCATTTTCTGCCTTCAGGCTGGATTGCTCAGTTCCTGTTATGCAGTTTAATCTGTATGGTGTTAGCCTTTGTGCTTAAGCTGATTAACCTTAAATCACTTTTTATGATTATCAGGTATCAATGATAATGTATTTTTGCCGGCCATTGATTTAACATGTCTCAGCCTTCTTTATTTAAAACAGATATTGTAAAAGTTTCTTCTCTGCTTAAAAAGTGGTGGAAACCATTAATGATAATCACGCTTCTGGCTTTTGTTTTATCAGCCATTTTTACAGGGCCTTCATTTATTAAGCCGTTGTTTAAATCGGCAGCTGTTGTCTATCCTGCTAACATTTATCCTTTTTCTACTGAAAGTCCAACAGAACAAATGATGCAGATGTTGAAGAGCGATGATATTAGAGATATGGCTATCCGTGATTTTGATTTGTTTAACCGATATCAGATCGATCAAAAATCAAAGCACCCCCGTGCAGACTTATATTCTACTTATAGTGAGATGGTTTCCATCAATAAGACGCAGTTCGAATCGGTTGAAATATCGGTTTTGGATACAGATCCCGTAGTTGCTTACCAACTGTGTGATTCGTTGCTTTCTTACCTGAATCAAAAAATGCAAACCATGCTTCGTGAAAAATATGGCGAAGTAGTAAGAATATACTCAGAAAAAATGGTTCGTGAAAAGACTCAGATGGACTCAATGGAAACTGCATTAAAAATTATCAGGGAAGATTATGGTATCCTCGATTTTGAAGAACAGGTAAAACCATTCAGCAAAGAATATTATAAGGCTGTTGCCTCAGGAGTTGCCGGAAACGGCAATTCGCGGCTTGATAAGATTGAAAAAAAACTGGCTGAAAAGGGAGGAGAGTATTTTGCTTTGAAAGAGCATTTATGGAGGATTCGGGGTCAGTACAACGATTCGAAGAAGGAATACGATGTCGCCCGGTTAAATCTGACAAAAGAAATTACGTATGCACATATTGTTACTCCTCCTGAAATAGCAGATAAGAAAAGCTATCCTTTACGAATGCTGCTTGTTCTTGGAGCAACGGTAGCTGCTTTCTTTTTTGCAGTTGTGCTTATTGTTATTCTTGAAAATCTACGCGGTCTTGCTGCAAAAGCATGATTATTCATGACAGGTTTACTTTAAAGGAAAAAATCCTTTATTCATTGTCATTTGCATTTATTGCTGTGACTATGTTAAGCCTGCATTATCATAAGCATCTTATTGTATTTCTGATTCCAGTCTTGATTTTCACAGCCTGGACAGCATTTCATCATCTTGATAAACTACTGTTAACCTGTTCTTTTTTGACTCCGCTCTCAGTTAATTTTGGGGATATTGGATTGGGAGTAGGAATTAGCCTGCCGGGTGAAGCTTTGATGTTTGGGATTATGCTGGTGTTGTTATTTAACCTGTTAACCGGAGCATCTATTGACAAAAGGCTTCTTTATCATCCGGTTACTCTTGTAATTGGTTTACAACTGGTTTGGATGGTGATTACAACTGTAACCAGTACCATGCTGATTGTTTCGCTGAAATCAACTATTGCCAGAATTACGTTTGTATTGGTTTATTATATTCTGGCTGCTCATTTGTTCTCCAAAATTGAGAATATCAGAAAGTTTCTCTGGCTTTATATTATTTCATTAAGCCTGGTTATCGGTTATGCCCTTAATGGATGGGTGGTAGGCGGAATGACAAAAAATGCAGCTCATTCATCCATGTCGCCTTTTTACAGTGATCATACGGTCTATGCTGCTGTGATTTCCCTTCTAATTTTTCCGTTAATCACATTTATTACAGATAAAGAGTATCAATCTGTTTGGAGAACGATCAGTTTTCTTATATTGCTCTGGCTGGTTATTGGCTTACTAACTTCATACTCACGGGCAGCCTGGGTAAGTGCTGTTGCAGGAATACTGTTCTCCGTGGTATTCTTTCTCAGAATCAGAACCTGGCTGGTCTGGGTTGTCGCACTTTCAGTGGTTGGTTTTGTGATATTCTCGTGGACGGATATTATTGTCAAACTTGAATCGAATACAGAAGATTCTTCTTCAGACTATCGGGAGCATATTCAATCCATTTCAAATATTTCAACAGATGCCTCTAATGTTGAGCGGATCAACCGGTGGCTTTGTGCCATAAGGATGTTTAATGAAAAAAAGGTAGTTGGATTTGGACCGGGCACATACCAGTTTCAGTATGCCCCGTTTCAGCATTTTGATGAAAGAACCATCATCAGTACTAACTTTGGAGAGGTTGGCAGCTCTCACAGTGAATACCTGGGTCCGTTATCAGAAGAAGGATTACCGGGAATGCTACTGGTTATCGCAATAATTATTACCGTTGTTGTTAATGCATCAAGATTCATTATCCGTACAGCGAATAAGCAGGCCAGGCGGTTAGCAATCGGGTTGTTGATCGGACTGTCAACCTATTGGGTTCACGGTTTGATGAATTACTTTCTTGATACTGATAATGCCTCGGTGTTATACTGGAGTTTTATTGCAGCGTTAACCGCACTTGAAATTAACCAGGATAAAAGTTCCCAGACTATTTCATCCTCAGAGAAAGAATCGTAATATCATCCTGAAAATGAATTCCCTCTGAAAAAGATTTTAATTGCGAAATAATCTGCTGGTTAATGAAAGAGGCACTTGTCGAAGGGGACTGTTGTTGCAATAAATAGAACAACCTGCCGGTTCCAAAAAATTCTCCGTTACTGTTTTCACATTCAGTAACTCCGTCCGTATAGGCAAAAAGGAGTGTATCCTTCTCAAACGAGGTTTCACTTTCTTCAACAAAGGGGAGTTCATTGAGCATTCCTAAACCGGTTGTTCCAGATTTAAGTTCTGATTGATTGCTGCCGGATTGCAGAATTGCAGGGTTATGACCTGCATTGATATAACGGATTGCTCGGTTTTTTCGGTTAAGCAGCGCAATGAAAGCAGTAATAAAACGCTCTCCGCGGGCATTGTCGAAAACTGTTTTGTTGAGATGATGCACCAAATCGGTTAAAGGCAGATGAGAAGGGGCCAGGGCACGAAGGTGAGCCTGAAAGCTGGAGGCTAAAAGGGCCGCAGCTATTCCTTTACCTGAAACATCAGCCATACAAACAAGAGACTCCTCTTCATTCAATATGATAAAATCGTAAAAGTCACCACCCACCTCACCATTGGGAAGGTACGTTGCCGCGATTTCATAATCATTCAGTTTTTCCAATCCGGAAGGAAACAACATTAATTGCATTTCAGCAGCCAGTTCCAGTTCTTTCTGCATGGCTGCTCTTGCTATACTTTCCTGAGTGAGCCGTTTGTTTTCGAGACCGGTAATGATGATATGGGTAATAGTATGAATAAAGGAAATGGTTTCATTCTTATCACCCAGAATTTTTGAAAAATCAGATAGAAATGCATAGGCCAGGTATCTATCATTCATGGTAACTGGAATGATTATCTCGAAGTGAGCAGCCCAGTGTGCATCGGGCTTATTCCCTGGGAGAAAATTGTCCGGATTGGTAAAGTCTTTTTCAATATCAATAGGATAATCCTGATAAGTTACACCGTGAGAAAGCATCTGCCGCCATCCGTTCTCATTCAGAAAAAGAAGTAGTTTCCCGATTCCGAATTGCCGGGTTACAACCTGCTCATAAATTTCAAAGAGTTTCGAAGCCGGAAGGTTATAATTTACCGCTTTGGTAATTTGTTGCAACCAGTGAAGCTGAGTTGATTTAAATTTCAGTTCGTTACTCACGTATTACTGAGTTTATCAATGATGGATGGAAGGCTTTTAATCATTGCCAGTTCTTTCATTTTTTCACGTGCATCACGTACCGGGCTGCCAAAATAGGTCTTGTTACCTTCCAGCGATTTTGGAATTCCTGATTGTCCCAGCACTACAGCACCCTTACCGATAGTCAGATCCTTTTGCACTCCGACCTGGCCCCAAAGTATAACATCATCTTCAATTGTAACTACACCGGCAATACCAACTTTGGCAGCAAAGAGGCAGTTTCGGCCAATTACTGTATCATGTCCGACATGTACATGATTATCCATTTTGGTTCCCTGACCAATAATGGTGTCAGCTGTTACTCCCCGGTCTATTGTACAGCTTGCCCCGATTTCTACCTCATCACCAATGATTACCCGGCCAGAGGATTTAAGCTTGTCATATCCTTCTGGTCTTCGTTTAAAATAGAAAGCATCACTGCCAATTACTGCATTCGCATGAATGGTTACTCTGTTACCAATTATACAGTTTGGATAAATAACTACACCCGGAAAAATGACAGAATGATTGCCAATAACCACATTTGAACCAATAACCACACCATGATGAATAATGGTATCCCTTCCTGATTTAACGGTTGGATGAATCGCGCTTATCATTTGCTCACTTTTATAAAAATGAGCAGTTAGGAGGTTAAAATCCCGGAAGGGGTCATCACTAATAAATAAAACTTTTCCTTCCGGACATTCCGCCTCTGAATTAATAATAATACCGCTGGCTTCGGAGTTCAGAACTTTATCATAATATTTCGGATGATCCACAAATGAAATATCACCTGGTTCAACCCTGTGAATTTCATTTAATCCGCTTAACATAACAGATTCATTACCAGAAATCTTTGCCTTAATCAATTCAGCAATTTCCATTGCGGGGAAGGAATGTGGAAGTTTCATTTTATGCCAAAAATAAGTATGAAAGTATTGTTATATAGCTTCATTCAGTTTTTTGAACTGAGACCGGTACAATGAACTGTAAATTCCTTTCTGATCCAGTAGCTCCTGGTGAGTGCCGGATTCAGCAATCTGGCCGTGGTCCATTACAAAGATGACTCCGGCATGATGAATAGTAGAAAGCCGGTGAGCAATAATTATGGAGGTTCTGTTCTGAGATAGAAGCCGAGTTGCATTAATAATGAGTTCCTCAGATTCAGAATCAATTGAAGAAGTGGCTTCATCCAGGATCAGCAGATCGGGCTGATATGCATAAGCACGGGCAAAAGAAATGAGCTGACGCTGACCCGTACTGAGTAAAGCTCCCCTTTCATGTACATTAAACTGGAATTGACCCGGAAGCTTCAAAATAAAATCTAAGGCACCAGTCTGTAAGGCAGCTTCTTCAATCTGTTGTTTACTGATCTCAGGATTAAATAAAGTTATGTTATCAGCTACAGTTCCCGAAAACAAAAAGACATCCTGAAGAACCAGTCCGATTCGTTGACGAAGTTCATAAATGTTGTAATCTTTAATATTAATTCCGTCAATCAGAATCTCACCTTCTTTGATATCATAAAAACGGCAAAGCAGGTTGATGATGGTACTTTTTCCTGACCCGGTCGGACCTACAAAAGCTGCTGTTGTTCCGGCTTTAACTTTAAAACTAATGTTCCTCAATACCGGGTTCTTCTCATCATAAGCAAAAGAGACATTTCTGAATTCAATATTGCCTTTAATCTGGCCTGGGATAAGGCTGCCGTCTCTGATTTCTTCTTCCTCTTCATCAATAATCTTAAATACCCGTTCCGAGCTGACCATTCCCATTTGCAAGGTGTTAAATTTATCCGCCAGCTCGCGAATGGGCCTGAACAACATATTAATGTACATAATAAAAGCGACTATCGTACCAAAACCGACTGCTCCGCGTAAGGCATCACCGGCACCCTGCCAGATGACCAGTGCAATAGAAATGGCAGCAAGAATTTCAACTATTGGAAAAAAAATACTGTAATACCAGATAGAGCGGATGTTGGCTCTCAGATGACTTTTGTTTATCTGATCAAACTTTTGTATTTCTTCTTGCTCACGGCCAAAAATCTGAACAACTCGCATTCCTGTAATATGCTCCTGAACAAAAGTGTTCAGTCTTGCAACAGCATTTCTGACATCATTAAATGTGATTCGGATTCGTTTTTTAAAAATATTGGTAGCAATGATCAGAAGCGGCATAGTGGTCAGACTGATGAGAGTCAGCCGGATGTCCATATAGAACATAAACAGGACTATGCCCAGAATCTGAATCAAATCACCGATAATAATAATTAAACCTTCTGAAAATATATCAGCAATGGTTTCCATGTCGCTGACCATACGCGTAATCAAGTTACCAATCGGGGTTTTATCAAAATATCGGATGCGGAATGAAATCAGTTTTTTGAAGAGTGCAATTCTTAAATCACGAATTACAAGTAAACCGATCAGCCCGGTATAATACTGCTGAGCAAACTGAATGATTGTCTGAATAACCAACAGGGCTAATAAGATCATTGTCATTCTGATTAGTCCACCGGTATCGTTATTGGAAATCGGATTGTCGATCGTATATTGAACCAACCAGGGTCTGAGCGGGCCGAGGCCTGCCATGAGTAGTGTGAGAATGACAGAGGCAATAAAAACGGTATGGTGAGGCTTTGCAAAACGCCCGATTCTTGCCAAAAGCTTTACATCATATACCTTCCCCTTCATGTCATGATGATTTCAAATGGAAAGTATGCTTTGCGTTCAACTTTAAGAAATGGATATTCAATTTTCATCAGGTACAATCCCTGAGGCTGAACAGCAGCTCCGGCCAGCCTGCGATCTTTCTTTCTGATAATTTGACAAAACTCTTCAACTGAAATCAGACCTTTACCGGCACGGATCAGAGTTCCGGTAATGGCTCTGACCATACCTCTTAAAAAACGGTTAGCTGAAATTTCAAAACAGTGCAGTCCGTTTGAATACTTCCAGTCTGCAGAATAGATATCGCAGATAAAATTATCCTGATCGGCAGTTCGCTTGGCAAATGAACTGAAATCAGCAAATTTTAACAGGCTCAGGCAACATTCGTTTATTTTCTCCACATCCAGGTCAAAAAAGAAGGCTCCGGCATAATTTTTCAAAAACGGATTTTTATTCTGGTATCCGTAATACCGGTAAGTTCGCTTACAGGCATCAAACCGTGCGTTAGAATTTTTATCAACAGTGTAAACATCATAAACGGCAATGTCTTCAGGTAAAATCCCATTCAGGTTGAAAACAAACAATTGTCTGTCAGAAAAAGTTTCATCCGAATCAAAATGTAGGAAATATTGCAGTGCATGTACTCCGGTATCTGTCCGGCAACATCCGAGTGTGGTCACTTCTTTTCCTGTCAGGGTTGTCAGTGCCTGATTTATAATCTGCTGCACTCCGGTTGCATTAGTCTGAATCTGCCAGCCGTTAAAGCGAGTTCCTTTAAAACTTATTTCTAAAAAATACCGTGGCATAAACGGGCGAAAATAGTTAAAGAAAGATGAGGAAATCCTTGCCGATAACGGGTAAATTAAAAAAGATGCTTCACCAACAGTTATTTTTTTTATTCTGATGAATGCTCTACTTTTACCGTTAAAAAACAAGCCACAATCAACAAGATGAAAAACTAAGCGAAGAATTTTTAAGGAATTAGTATAATACTTCTATGATAATAGATTTTAATAAGTGGTTATTAATCATCTTGTCATTAACGGTATTCTTAACTTTAGAATCTGACTCTTACAGCCAGGATCTGGGAAATCTCAATCTAAAAAATGGAATTAAAATTCACGGAGGCCTGAATCTTCAGCTTGAACATTATAATGCCAATGGTATTGAACCAAGAAAGGAAGAGTTTAGCTGGCTTGTAAACGGGAATGCTGCGCTTGAGTTTGGAGGAATCCAGGTACCCCTTTCCTTTATTCTTTCGAATTATCAGAATAAGTTTTACCAGCCATTTAATCAGTTTGGAATTAGTCCATATTATAAATGGGTAAAATTACATTTGGGTTATCAAAGCCTGTCATACTCACCATATACTTTAGCCGGACACCGCATGTTAGGAGCGGGTTTTGATCTTACTCCGGGTAAATTCCGGTATGGCTTTATGTATGGACGATTGCGTAAATTAACCGAAATTGATAACAGCTCGGACATTAACCCGGTATTTATCAGGCCAGCACCAACTTATAAACGTATGGGAATGGCGACTAAAATTGGTTATGGGTCAGCAAGCAATTACATTGACCTGAGCTATTTTAAAGGATGGGATGATGAGAACTCCTTATCCCCCGGATTGAAAGATTCACTTCAGGCAGCAGAAAACAAAGCCATTGGTCTTTCAACAAAAGTCACAATTAAGAAGAATCTGACCTGGAAAACCGAAATTGGCCTGAGCGCTTACACGTTAAATAAAAATGATGCAGAAAGTACTTCGGGAAGCAATCAAAAGGAATGGGTTAAAAATCTAATGGAGCCATTTGTAACCAATAAAATATCCTCTCATTATTATTTTGCCGGAGAGACCCGAATCGGATACCAGTTTTCTATCTGGACTACAGAACTTGTTTATAGAAAAATAAGCCCGGATTATAAATCAATGGGTGCTTATTTCTTTCAATCGGATCTTAAAGAAATCATTTTTGCAAATAAATTCAGGCTTGACAGCGGAAGGCTTAACCTTAATACCAGTATAGGATTCCAGTCAGATAACCTGGATGAACAGAAATCAATTACATCAAAGCGTTTTATCGGAAGCGTAAATGTGAGTTATATACCTGCACCCCGTTTTGGAGTCAATCTTAACTTTAATAATTATGGAATTACTAATAATCCGCTACCTACCACATTGAATGCAGAGCCTTTTAAGCAGGTAAATAACAGCGTGGTTATCACCCCATTTCTGAACTGGGTAAACAGCCGAACTGCCAGGAATCTTAATGTTGTTTTTACATATCAGTCTTTAAGTACACCTGAAAGTAGTATTGGATCAGTTGCTGATCTGAGTACCTATTCATTTACTACCGGATATAATCATTCGTGGATTCAGCAAGGTACCGGTGTTAATGGCATGTTTAATTATATTAAATCAACAACTCCTCAGGGCGATATTGGTTCTTATGGCTTTTCAGTTGGAGGAGTTGCTCCTTTTCTTGAGCGGAAGCTAATGGCTAATGCCAGTCTTGCATACATGACAAATACATTTGACGGGCTATCAAATGGTCATACTACAAGAATGACGATTGGTGTAACAGTGCCGGTTAAGAACAGACATCGTTTTCAATTAATTTTTAATTATCTGAATAACAGCACCACTAATACACTTGTGGTACAGAATTTCAGTGAGTTATCTACTCAAATTATATATGGTTTGACATTTTAAAATTCCAAACAATGAAAACAGGCCAACTACTATCTATTTCAAAGAAGGAGATTAAACGTCTGTTATGGTTATTCTCTTTATTATGGTTTACTCTGCCTGTGTCAGCACAGATTATGGTTATGCCTCTGAAGGTAACCGTAGTTGCTAAACCACCAGTATCATCAGTATTCAGTGAGTATGCCGATTTGTCCAACAAGGTCATCATCACAGTCGTGAATCCTAATACTTCGGCTGTAATTGACAGGATAACTCTTCATGGCAGCCTTAAAAGAACATCAGACGAGTTTATTACAACGATAGAGAATTATGCTCCATCCCAGCTGCTCACCTTCAATCCGCTCGAAACAAAAGTATTTACGGTGGATCCTGTTCAGCTTCGGTTTTTAAGAAAGGAAGTTGTCAGGAGTAGTTTCCCTGAATTATTACCTCTTGTTTTGAAAAACGACCTACTTCCAGAAGGAAACTGGGAGCTATGCGTCCAGGCAATGGCGATAGATTTCGATGGGATAGCCCTTCCTGCATCTGATGAAAGCTGTTTCCCCTTGAACATAATGTATGCTGCTCCACCTGTTATCATGTCTCCGCTCAACGGTCAGACTGTTCCTTCGCTTCAGCCCCATGTTATTTTTTCATGGACTCCTCCTGCAGGAAATATCATGGGTGCTCAAGTAGTTTATGATTTGTATGCAGTAAAAGTTATGCCCGGTCAATCGCCTAATGATGCAATAAATGCTGCAGTGGGATATAAGGCCAATAACCCTTTGATCAAGACAGATCTTTTTACTAATCAATATATCACTCAGCCTTATGATTTGAAACTCGACACCGGAGCCACCTATGCTGTGCAGGTTATTGCAAGGGATTTGAATAAGAAAGTTGTATTTCAGAATGATGGCAGAAGTGAAGTTACGACTTTTAATTATGGTAATACTGCAGTCATTTCCATTGTTCAGGCATCACCGGTTACTTTAGCCGGGCAGTTTTACCAGGCTTTTAATTACAATCCAGTACCTGTAAGTGAAGTAAAAGGAAAACTGTTGTACAGATTTGAAACTGCGACCGGAGTAACAGGAGCAACCGTGGGAAATCAACCTCCAAATTTAAACTATAATGTAACCACACATTTGCCGGGCCAACCGGTTCCTGACCAAATGAAATACAATCAGGAACCTCTCAGCACAACAGGTGCAAAACCTTTGGCAAATACCAAAATCAGTTTGGTGCTTACCTATGTGTTAGACGGAAAAATAGATAATGAAACATATTCAGGACAAGTAATCAAAGAAGGTTCTCTTTACAATACCCAGTCTTATTTTAAAGATATGGACAAAGTTATTTCTACCACAACTACGGATGCAGATGGAAACTTTAAGTTTAATTTTCTGAATGTGCAGAATGAAATCGGACTGATTAATGATAAATTTAATTTGACAACCGGTGGAGGTGAATTTAAAAAAACTGCCATTGGTAAGTTATATAAAGTTTATCGCATCAAGGTAGAAAATAATTATTACTGCAGTTCAGATGCAAATATCAAGGTTGATCCATGGAAAGGTGTGGATGTAGGTTCATTAGTTGCATTAGTTAAAAGCTATAACCTGAAGGTAAGAGTAACATGGACAAATAGCCCCTACTGGGATAGCTACAAAGGCATAGGCACATACTTATCAGGTGTGCCAATATATATGCTGCGTAAAGCAAAACCACCGAATGCACCTCCTGATGAAGGTGAAGTTAAAACAGCAAATGTTGTTTATTTCAGAGGAGCAAATAATTCATCTGAAAAAATTACAGATGGTCAGGGTTATGCTATTTTTCATAACCTCATTCAGCATGACCCAAACAACTTTGCAGACAGATATTACATCAACTGCAAACCAGATAAAATGGCCGGTGAATTTATCTTCGATCCTAAAGAAAAAAGTTATTATCCGCTATGGGATAAAGACAAAAATTATTTTCCGTTTAATTCCATTGGTGAATATATTCCAAGCAGTGGTTTTAAAATTCCCATACAATATGGTTCTTCCATTATTTGGAACAGTGAGTTGGTAGTGAAAACTTATACTGACAGTGTAGGTGTTTATCCGGGCCGGCCACGGATTGCAGGGAAAGTGGAAGTTGCAAAAAATGTAGGTGCAAAACCTTTTGTTGATGTAAAAGTTGTAAGCATCAACGGCTATAAGAACAATAGCGATCCATCGAAATTATTTACTGTAGTGAAAACAGACGGTGACGGAAGATATGAGTTCAACAACCTGGATGTAGAAACAGAAGGTTTTAAAATTGGTGAAACAAGTAAGGTTATTGGTCCAACACGCACCCTTATTACCAAACCCGATGGATTTAAAAGTGGCACTTATCCTGCTAACCCACCCATGCCGCCTATGTTATGGGGTGAACAAAAGACAAACATTGACTTCAGCCTTGAACCCGATGGCTGGATAAACGGTTATGTAGAAGATGAGAATGGAAATGCTGTTGAATCGGATGTTGATATTGATGGATTGATTAAGGTAACCACTCTGGCAGAGTTGATAGGACAGGGTAGCGGTAGAGGTAATATTACATTTAAATCAAGACAGACATTCAGAACTGCAGCACCCTCAGGTAATAAAAGAAAAATCTCAATTCAACCTGTGGATCAGGGATACTTTGCAATGGATACCATAATGAATATCAAAGTGAGTGATGGCAAACATCAGCCTTTTATTAGATTCATCGTTTTTAAGGCGCAAAAACGTATCCGTTTTCAGGTTCTCGAAAAAAATACACCAGGCCGGTTGAATTTGCCTGGATCATCCAAACCGGTTTCCGGAGCTACTGTAAAAATTGATCTTCCGGGTCAGCAGATTTCGCAGGTAACCGACAAACAAGGTTATGTAAGTTTCACTTTCGAAAGTATGGCTGAGCATTTCGATTTTATTATCACACCTCCTGCAGATGCAGACTATGAAACAGGAACATATTCTCTTTCCGGAGTGAAAAATTCGAAAGAAATGAAAACTTACGGTCCTGCCTATCTCCGAAAATCAGCTGTCATCAATGGAACAGTTACACTCGGAACTGCAAAAGCTCCGTTGGAAGGTGCAACCGTTTATATTGAGATGGGTAATGGAAAAAACCTTGAAACAAAAACCGATGCTCAGGGGAAATATGTTTTGAAAGGTGTGCCAATGACTCCTGCTACACAAAAAGTGTGGGCTTCAAAACCGGGAGCAGTGCCAAATATTATCAGTCATACTGAAAATATTTCTGTCAAATTGGTGAATACACTTGATTTTAATCTTGAAATAGATAAAGAAATTGTCATTGATCAGATTTTTGGTTTTGATGTAGATGTACAATCAAAGGAAAAGCAAAAAGACGGCACATGGTTACTCAGCGGAAATCTGATTAATATTCCCGCCAATGATAACTTTACGTTGCAGGATAACAAACAAAATATCCCGTTTACTAACCTCAAGATTAAGAAAAGCACTGAGTTAAAAAATAATATTCCTGTCGGTATTCCTGCAGAGAGTAAATTTTCAAGTGATCTGGCAAGTCTTAAATTGATGCTGCAACAATCTTTTGGTGTTGTTCAGACTCCCGAAAGCGGTGAGGTGATCATCATCTCATCCATGAATAACAAAGGCAGAATTTCGGGTAAAATTGCTGTTCAGAAATCAGGATTTAAAATTTCAGAGAATTATATCACATTTAACAGTAATCAGGATAATGCATTTTCACTGACAGATAAACAGGGTTCACTTAATACAACGGTTACAAGTATTGATGTAGGGGGGTATGCAAAGAAAAAATTTGGCGTTGCTGATTTAAACGGTAAAGTGCTGACTTATACGCTCAATGGATTTAAAGCAAAAGCAGATAATCAGAAATCATACCTGGAAGGTAACAGCATCCATCTGGCTACCATTTTGTCAATTGAAAATATTCCGTCAATGATACCCTCTAAACTGGAAATTGATGCAGGTGAGTTAGTGATCCATCCTGACAAATTCGATCCGCTGAATAATAACAATCCAATAAAATTCAAATTGGAGAAATGGGATTTTGTGGGTAACAACTGGATCTTACAACAAAGTTCATCAAGCATCAATATTCCTGAAGGAACATTGAAAACAGGTGTTGTAGATATTCCTTTAAAGAATGTCCGTATCAAACCGGATGATTTGGAAATAGGTGATGCTCAGGTTAACGGTCTTACACTTGCCGGAGTAACTCCTGTGAATGTGGTTGCAAACAATCCTGTGTTTGGTTATAACCCAAGTGCAGGCAATGACCATAAACCTCACTGGGAATTAAGAATCATTGGTGATGGCGGACAACCCGGAGTTACGATTGGCAATTTACCCGGCATGAAAGCTGGTGACCTGATCAAGTTTCAGAAGTTCTCACTTATCAGCAATGGTGATCAGATTATTGTTCCCGGAAATCAGGCTCAGATCATTACTTTCTACAATGTGCTCAAAGCTAAACCTCTTGGACTTACCGGAGGCGATAAGTATTTTGATTTTGCATGCGGAATTGATTTGGATATCCCGCAACTGGAAGAGGTTTCAGGTGCAATTCGATTTTCCAAACCTGCCGGTGAAATTCAGTTTGAATTGTATCCGATTAATGTATCCTTGCATGGACCGGGTAATGTGGACTTTGTTGCCAATATTCAGTTCAATGATCATCCTCAGCAGCTGACCACAGGAAAGTTTACAGCTATTGGTACAATCAGAGACAAAGAAGGAATTAATCTCAAAGCACAACTCAATCGAACTACTAACGCTGCATGGATTGAAGTAAATCCAAAGAATCAAAAAATGGCATTGGGTAGTGGCTCATTAACAGATATTGAAGGTAAAATGGATGCAGATATGACTACCGGTGCATGGAAGAATTTCACTTTCTCCGGAAGAATGGATGGCTTCAAAGGAATGCAGGGTGATACACGTAAAACTTTTACGGTTTATGGTTCAGTAACTGCAAATAATCAGAAAGTGGAAGTAAAGAATATTCCTTCTGCATTTGGTGATATTGGAATTACGTATGATGTTCCCAATTCAAGATTTATTGGCGATTTGCAACTGAACAAACAAATTGGTGCATTGTATATTTCAGGTACTGCCAACATGGTGGTGGATGGAAGCGGATGGTATTTTCTTGCCGGTGGTGCTGTGCAAACTCCGGGCATTGGTACTTTAAATGCAGGAATGATGGTAGGTGATTACAGTTCCATTTCATCCGATATCACTCAGAAAATAATGCAATATGCCTACGACAAAAATGTACCGCCAAGTATTCAGAATAAAGTTTCAGGATTCTTCTTTACAGGAATGAAAGATTTACCTGTCATTAATATACCTGATTACAGTGTTGATTTAGGTGTCATCAGTGCTTCTTTCGGAGCCAAGGCAGGACTTGATGCGCGATTGTGGATGGGGTTTGATGATGCAGGAAATGAATATGGAATTGGTGCCATGGCATTTGTGCACGCCTATCTCAAAGGTGCTTCAATTACCTGCACCAAGTTTGGTGCAGAGGCAAGAGCTGAACTGGGTATGAAAGGAATTTATACTTCTTCAAATGGAAATTTTTCTCTGAAAGGCTGCGGAAGTTTTTCGATAAGCGGAAGTGTTGAGCAATGTGTTCCCACACTTTGCTGGAGTGACGGCATCTGTTGCGAATATTGTGGAGGTGTTGGAGTGAGTCAGAGTATCAAAGTGAACTTATCGTTGGATTCAGGAGGGAATACTGATTTGTCATTTGGATTTGGAAATTGTAGCGGTCAGTCCAATATGACAGGAAACTGGTAATTGTTTTAATTATTTAATTTTAAAAGCAATGCTGAAAAAAATAATTATAGTGAGTGTTTTAAGTGCAGTCACCATTCAACTTCCGGCACAGAGCAAAAAAGCAGGCTCCGAACCTGTTGCTGCTTCTGCCGAAAAAGGAATTTTAATTTATCTTGGAAATTCAATTCCCAAAAATTTCAGTTACACCATTGAGCGCAAGGCAAAAAATGCAAGCAGTTATGATGTGATTGGTAAAACAACTGCTGCCAAAACATTTTCAGAGGTGGAAACACTAAATCAGAAATGGTCGAAATCGTTTGATAAACTCGATCCACTGTCGAATAAGGATTTGCAGCATGAATGGAATTATCTGCAGAGGAACAACACTACAGATAGTTTATTTACTGACAATCTTCCGGTGATGCATCTCATTGCAGGCACCGCTTTTCTTGATACTACCTTCAGAAAAGATCAGTCATATACTTATCGTATTTTAAAAACTGAGGCTTCAGGAAATAAAAGTGATATCAGTGAAACACCTTCTGTTACATGGAAACCTTCACCTGCATTTCCGGCTATTAAAACTTCAAGTGTAAAATTTGCTTCAGGAAAACTGGTTATCGAATGGGCTGCAAAGTCAGCTATGAGTATGGCGCACTTCAATGTTTACAGAAGTGTGTTTGCTAAGAATGAATTCAGAAGGATTAAACCTGAGAAAGGTTTTTATTTCAGAAATGATTCCATTGTATTACTCATCATCGACACCATCGGACTGCAGCCTGCATGGTATGAATATCAGTTTGAGCCCGTAGATATATATGGAAATGCAGGCAACAAAGGTGCAGTTTGTTCCGGAGGCAGTATGATGGATCATTATGCTCCTCCGGTTACCAACCTGAGAGCTACAGGAACTCAAAAAGATCATCAGATAAGAATCAGCTGGAAGTACGAAAACAAAAAATACCTCAATGGAATTACCATTATGCGAAGCAGCAATTTTGATTCATCATTTCAGCGCATTGCAACGGTTCCTGTTTCTGATACTGTTTATATGGACAGGGTTCCTTTAGCAGGTGAGAATTACTACTATTACCTCTTGCTTCACTCTGCACAAAAGGAACCTGTGGCTACTGCTAAGGTTGCAGCACTCTATTACAACAAATCAGAAAAACCCGATCGTCCAAAAAATGTTGTAGCAGAAACTGTCAGCAACGGAATTTGCATTCACTGGGAATTTGACGAGCCGTATGTGAGTGGATTTTATGTTTATCGCAATATGAACATCAGTGAAAAATTTGTTCAGGTTTCCGGACTGATTCCTGCCGGAGGAAATGTTTACTCATTTACTGATACTTCAAAGAATCTGAGTGGTGGAGAGGTTTACCGATATGCTGTGAAGTCGGTAAGTGATGCAAATCAGCTCAGCGATTTCTCTGACACAGCAAGTGCACATCCGGGCATCAAGGTGATACTGAATTCACCTGAACATCTTCGCTTACGGCTGAATAACGGTGTGGTAACACTCATTTGGGACGACCTTAGAAAGTCAGTGAATGATATATTGGGTTATTCTGTTTACCGGAGAATTAGCGGAGAAAAAGAATTTACTGATTTATTAAAAAATATAAAAGGAACAGAGAAGAATTTTTATATAGATTCTACAGCTGTTCCCGGAATTGCTTATGAGTATGCAGTAAGTGTAAAAGATATTTTTGGTAATGAAAGTGTGGTATGCAAACCGGTAAAGGTTGTGATAGATAAAGTGCAATTACCCGTACCATCAGGAATAAGTGCCCTTTTAGCAGGTGATAAAATTCTTATTCGATGGGGGCAGATTGGAGATGATAAAAATTTAAAAATCAGAATTTACAGAACTGCTCAGGGACAAAAAGCCGAATTGATAGGAACAGCCGACAGCAGGGCAGAGGAATTTACAGACAACAAAGTGGTGAAAGGTAAACTCTATTTCTATCAGCTCAGCACCGAAGACCCTGATAAAAACGAAAGTGCATTAAGTGAAAAACTCAGTGTGAGATTGTAGTTATAGCATATCGAATAAGGAGAGTGAAGTCAAAAATCCTGAAATCCGGCAACCATTCGCAGGTTCTGCTATAATCTATCAAAATGAAAATGCGTGAAGGTGTTTTTGTAATGGCCTGAAGTTCCTGGATTTCAGGTTATCTTTGCACATCTTTTTAAGGAATTATGTTTGAAAACCTGAGTGATAAACTTGATCGTGCCTTTAAAGTATTAAAGGGTCAGGGCAGAATAACCGAAATCAATGTTGCAGAAACACTGAAAGAAGTGCGGAAAGCATTGCTTGAGGCGGATGTTAATTATAAAGTTGCAAAGCAGTTTACAGATACAGTTAAGGAGAAGGCATTAGGCCAACAGGTGCTGATTGCTGTTTCTCCGGGACAATTGCTTATTAAAATTGTTCACGAAGAGTTAGTGAAGCTGATGGGTGGTACCACTACCGACATTAATCTGAAACCTAATCCAGCAATTATTCTGATGAGCGGATTACAGGGAAGCGGTAAAACAACCTTATCAGCCAAACTGGCAAATATGTTGAAGAATAAACGAGGGCGAAGCGTAATGTTGGTTGCCTGTGATGTCTATCGGCCGGCTGCTATTGATCAGCTAAAAGTGTTGGGTGAGCGTCTTCAGGTTGAAGTTTACAGTGGAGCCGAAAACCAGAATCCTGTTGAAATTGCTCAGCATGCTGTCAGGGTTGCCAAAGAAAAGGGCTACAATACGGTAATTGTTGATACAGCCGGACGTTTAGCAATTGATGAAGAGATGATGCAGGAGATTGAGCGAATTAAGAAAGCGATAAATCCTGCTGAAACCCTCTTTGTAGTTGATGCTATGACTGGTCAGGATGCAGTCAACACAGCAAAAACATTTAATGAACGATTGGATTTTGATGGCGTGGCATTAACAAAGCTAGATGGAGACGCCCGCGGTGGTGCTGCATTAAGTGTTAAAGCAGTAGTTAACAAACCAATCAAGTTTGTTGGAACGGGTGAAAAGCCTGACGACATTGATGTTTTCCATCCTGAACGGATGGCAAGCCGGATTTTAGGAATGGGTGATATTGTTACCCTGGTTGAGAAAGCACAGGAACAATTTGATGAAAAGGAGGCTGCAGAATTACAAAGGAAGATTGCAAAAAATAAATTTGATTTCAACGATTTTCTCAATCAGATTCAGCAGATAAAAAAAATGGGGAATCTTAAAGACCTGATCGGAATGATTCCCGGAGCCGGTAAAGCAATCAAAGACATGGATATTGACAATAATTCATTCCAAGGAATTGAAGCTATTATCAGGAGTATGACTCAAAAGGAACGGAGCGATCCCTCTGTATTGAATGCATCTCGCAGAAAGCGGATTGCTGCCGGAAGTGGTACCGATGTTACCGAAGTAAATAAGCTAATTCGTCAGTTTGAAGAGATGCGGAAAATGATGAAGATGATGAGCGGGAATAAAGCCCGTACCATGATTCGTAACATTTCGGGAATGCGCAAGTAAATTTTATGTTGTTACTTGAAGGCAATAAACTGGCAGATTCATTAACAGTGAATCTTCGTCAGCAAGTTGAAAATTTCCGGAAAAAGAATAACCGCAACCCTCATCTAACTGCAATTCTGATTGGTGAGGACGGAGCATCGCTAACGTATGTTGATCGTAAAGTAAAAGCATGCTCTGAATGTGAAATTGGTTCTGCTTTAATCAGGTTGAAGAGTACCATCACTCAAAATGAGCTGTTATCTGTGATTCGCAGGTTGAATGAAGCAGACCATACAGATGGAATCCTGGTTCAGCTGCCACTTCCTCCGCAAATTAGAACGGAGGTTATCACTGCAGCAATTAGTCCACTAAAAGATGTTGATGGCTTTCATCCGGTCAATCTGGGCAGGCTGGCAGCCGGGCTTCCCTGTTTAAAGCCGGCAACCCCGTATGGAATCGAATTGATGCTGAAGAATTACCGGATTGAAACGGCTGGTAAACATGTTGTCATTGTCGGGAGAAGTAATATTGTCGGCAGGCCGCTCAGCATTATGTTATCTGCGAGAGAACATAATGCTACGGTTACCCTCTGCCACAGTCAGACCCCTGATCTGAAAGCATTCACCCGTCAGGCCGATATCCTGATTGCAGCCTTAGGTAAACCCGGTATTATAAAGGCAGACATGATCAAAGACGGAGTAGTTTTAATTGATGTTGGTATAACCCGAGTTAGTGATTCAACTTCAAGAAAGGGTTACCGGATTGCTGGTGATGCTGACTTTAATGATGTTTCAGGAAAGTGCAGTGCAATCACGCCTGTGCCCGGTGGTGTGGGGCCAATGACCATAATCGGCTTGCTGTTTAATACAATTCGTGCAGCTGAGAAGGAAATTAAATTTGAATGACAAAATACATCATCGGATTCACTTAATTTTACCCCTCTGAAATGATTCCGGAATTTAATAAATCGAACTTGGCAGAAATTAGGCAGTTGCTTTCTACACCAAAGAAGGTTTGTATTATCACACATCAAAAACCTGATGGTGATGCACTCGGATCTTCATTAGGGCTCTACCATGTTCTTGAGCAATTGGGTCATCATGTAAATATTGTCAGCCCGAGTGATTTTCCTGAATTCCTGGCTTGGATGCCTGAAAGCAGTAAGGTTATTGATTTTGTCAGGTATCCGGCTGTTGCAACTGATTTGTTAAAGAATGCCGATTTGATTTTTTGTCTTGATTTTAATGAACCTCACCGGGTTGAGAAGGCAAGGGAGGCACTCATGGGATCTTTGGCAGTCAGGATATTAATTGACCATCACATCAAACCGGCTGATTTTTGCAACTATACATTTTCCTATCCGGAGGCTTGTGCTACGGCTGAGCTGGTCTATCATTTTATCATTCAGTTGGGTTTTCGAAGCCAGCTCAATAAGCAGGTTGCCGAGTGCTTGTATGCAGGCATAATGACCGATAGCGGCTCCTTCCGGTTTGCTTCAATGAGTGCAGACACTCACAATATAATAGCGGAACTGATGAGAGCAGGAGCTGTGAACTATCTGATTCATGAACAGATTTATGATAATTTTTCAACTAACCGAATGAAGTTTTTAGGCTATTGCCTGAGTGAAAAAATGGAAATCATTTCTGACTTACGGACGGCTTACTTTGCCATTACTCAAGAAGAACTGCAAAGGTTTAACCATCGTCCGGGAGATACCGAAGGAATTGTCAACTACGGATTGAGTATAAAGGGAATCATACTGAGTGCATTCTTTTGTGAAAAGGATGATTTTGTAAAAATTTCATTCAGGAGTAAAGATCTGTTTTCAGTCAAAGACCTGGCTGCAATTCACTTCAATGGCGGAGGCCACCGGAATGCAGCTGGTGGAAAATCTTCTGCAACCCTGGATTTAACAGTAGAATACTTCCTGAAGATACTTCCATCCTATAAAGATGCACTACTGGTCTGTCCTTAGTTTTTTTATGCTGGTTCTGTCAGCATGCTCTTCCTGTATTCACAATCAGGAAAATGATCAGCAGGCAACTCCTGCTGAAATGAAAGAGAGACTAATTCGGGCAAACCGGATTTTTGTTAAAAACCAACTTGACGATATTGACGGATATATTGCAACAAATGAACTGAAAACAGATTCAACTCAAACCGGTCTGCGGTATTTCATTAACAGAACCGGAGAATCGGGAAAAAGAGCCTCAGTTCAGGATATTGCCGGAATCCGTTATAAGGTTCAATTGCTTGATGGTCGTGACTGTTATACAGCAGATAGTTCACTCTATCGGGAATTCGATCTCAGTCAGGATGATATACCTTCAGGACTCAGGGAAGGTATTTTAATGATGAATGAAGGAGATAAGGCAATGTTTATAATTCCATCCCACCTGGCTTTCGGGTTAACCGGTGACGGAGATTGTATTCCGCCAAATGCAGCCTTAATCATTAATGTGAAACTTGAAAAAGTGATTCAGCCGTGATTTAAGAATTAATCACCGGCATAAAAAAGAAATACGCAAGGATTTTTTTGAAAAAGGTCATCGGTATTCCTGCTAATCTTTTTCCATTCGGAAACAGGCTGTGTTTTAATCCATTCATCACTACAGGTCAGACTACAGCAAACAGAAACCAGCGTTTTTCTGGTCAGCGTAGTTATTAACCGATGAAGGATTTCACGGTTCCGATATGGAGTTTCAATAAAAATCTGAGTCCGGTTTTGCTGCTGAGATTCAATTTCGAGTTTTTGAATTAACCGTTTTGATTTATCAACATCATATGGCAGGTAACCATGAAAGGAAAACTGCTGGCCGTTAAACCCGGATGCCATTAATGCCAGTAAAATACTGGATGGACCTGTTAAGGGCTTTACGGAAATGTTGAGCCGGTGAGCGGTGGAAATGAGTTCCTTTCCCGGATCAGCAATGGCCGGGCTTCCGCAATCACTAATTAGCCCCAAGTCATTACCCTCTAAAGCAGGCCTGAGAAATATCTTCCAGTCGGGATGACGGTCGTGTTTGTCAATCTCAGTTATATTTAGGTTCTGAAGTTTGATTCCCGGATGAACTACTTTTAAAAACCTTCTTGCTTCCTTGGCATTTTCAACAATAAAGAAGTTAATGCTCCGAATCCGGTCAATCGTATTACCAGGAAGAATATCCGGATTGGTACCACCGAGAAGAGAGGGGATCAGAAATAAATGCCCGTTTTTCATTCTTTAGGTTTCCTTTGCCCGGTCATCATTCTAAGGAGATTGACTTCCGTTTCAGTCAGATGCCTCCATTTGCCACGCGGCAAATCTCTTTTTGTCAGTCCGGCATACATGACTCTGTCAAGTTTTTTAACTTCATATCCCAATGCTTCAAACATTCTTCGCACAATGCGGTTTCTACCTTCGTGTAGACTTATTCCAATTTGATTTTTAAAAGTCGGATGAGCATACGCTGCCTCATCGGCTTTTGCAAGACCATCTTCCATGGTTATTCCTTCAATTAGCTTTTTAAGGTCTAATTGAGTCACCGGTTTGTCGGTTTCAACATGATACAATTTGTTGATCTGGTAGGATGGATGCATCAGTTTTTTAGCAAGTTCACCATCATTAGTAAAGAGTAACAGTCCGGTTGTATTGCGGTCAAGTCGGCCTACAGGATAGACCCTTTCTTTGCAAGCATTACGGATCAGTAGCATGACAGTATTTCGTTTTTCAGGATCATCTGCAGTAGTTATAAAATCTTTGGGTTTGTTGAGAAGAATATACCGTTTTCGTTCATTGAAGAGTTTCTCTCCGTTATATTTTACAATATCCCCGGCAGCAATCTTGGTTCCCAGTTCTGTAATGATTTTGCCATTGACCGAAATCAACCCTGCAGAAATTAGTTCATCAGCTTCGCGCCTGCTGCAGATTCCGCTATTAGAAATATACTTGTTAAGCCGGGTGAGCCCCGGTTGTGCAGTACCGGATTGCAAGGGTTTATGCGTAAATTCCGGTTTTGATTTTTTACCGGGAAGGTTTTGATCTCTGAAACTGCGTTTCGGAAAACGTCTGGATTCAGAGTCTTCCTTCCTGCTGGCTCTTTCGAATGATCCCTTACCTGGTTGATAGCCGGCTGAAGAACCGCTTGTTCCGCTTCTTTGCCTTCCGGAAGGCTTGTTTACCCGTTTTCTCATATTATTTTACTGACCCCAAAAGTAGCTGTTGCGATCCTAACCTGTCTTTTTGTGAAAATAAGTTGCTAATCAGGCAGTACATTCAGAATAAATTTTTGAAATCATTTTTAGACGGCCAGTAAGGATGCCAGTTATAGAATGAATAAGTTCCTCTGATTTTTGTTTGAATAAGCATCGGTACTAACAGGCGGTTGTTATCTTCGCTCACTTATTCATTGTTATGAAATCATTTATTGATGAATTGACCTGGCGGGGTATGTTGTTTGATAAAATGCCGGGTACAGATGAATTCTTGATTTTACCACAGAGTGGATATATTGGGTTTGATCCAACAGCAGATTCACTTCATCTAGGTCACATGGTTCAGATTATGACATTACTTCACTTTCAACAATGTGGCCATAAACCCATAGCTTTAATCGGAGGTGCAACCGGTATGGTAGGTGATCCTTCCGGTAAAAGTGAAGAACGGAGTCTGTTGGATGAAGATACGATCCGGCACAATGCTGCAGCAATCAAACAACAGCTTCAGAAATTTATTGATTTCTCGGGTAGTAATGGTGCTTTACTGGTCAATAATTTTGATTGGTTTAAAGACGTGAAACTGCTAGATTTTATCCGGGAAGTCGGCAAGCACATAACTATCAGTTACATGATGGCAAAGGAATCTGTTCAGAAAAGAATGGCAGCAGGGTTGTCATTTACTGAGTTTACCTATCAGCTTATTCAGGGTTATGATTTTTTGTATTTATACAGAAATCACGGATGCCGCCTGCAAATGGGCGGATCTGATCAATGGGGCAATATTACAACCGGGACAGAACTGATTCGAAGAATGGACGGTGGCGAAGCATTTGCGGTAACAACCCAGCTTATAAAAAAAGCTGATGGAACAAAATTCGGAAAAACAGAGAGTGGGAATGTTTGGCTTGATCCTGTCAGGACTTCTCCTTACAAATTTTACCAGTTTTGGCTGAACACTTCTGATGAAGATGCAGTTGCATTTATTAAAATTTTTACCGGGAAAATTAAAGAGGAATGTGAGGAATTAATCAGCAAGCACCGGCAGCAGCCCCATTTACGGATTTTACAAAAGGTATTAGCAGAAGAAATTACAGCACGGGTTCATTCTGAACAAGACTTGAAACAAGCAGTTGAAGCCTCTAATATTTTATTTGGCAACGCAACAGCAAAAAACATCAGGTACCTTGATGAAGCCATGCTGCTCGAAGTGATGGAGGGTGTACCAAAATTTGCAATTAACAGGAATGATCTTCATCAGGGTATAAATATTGTGGACCTGCTTGCTGTCCATACAGCCGTTTTCCCGTCAAAAGCAGAAGCCCGTAAAATGATTACCTCTGGCGGAGTAAGTGTGAATAAGGAAAAAGTAAATGATGTAGCATGTGCAATCACTGCGAATGACCTGATCAGTAACAAGTACGTGTTAATTCAGAAAGGAAAGAAAAATTTCTTCCTGCTTCACACCTGACTGTGTCAGAAAAATAACCAGTGAAACCTGACTTTGTTTGCGGTATTAATTTCCAGTGCCGGTGAGGGCATTTTAATAAAACCCAATACTGAAAACAACAGTTTAAGTCCTTTACGATTGGATTTAATTCTGGTAAAATCAACATCTGGTGAAATATAAAACTGCCTGATCCTGCTAAAAGACGGAACCGGATTTTCGTTGAATTCAGTAATGTTTGTAAAGGCACCCGTAAAACCATCTATTCCGTAACCAACGGCAATATTCAGCCAGGGAGGCATACTACTTTCCGGATGCTGAAATGACTTTATATTTCCTGATAGCCAGTAAGTCTGACCGTTGTAATCTTTAAAAAGTTGTTCAGGAATAGTTGTACCGAAAGCATCCGGCCTGAATTGTGCATAGTTCGATTTGCGGTAACTGAATTTAAAGGTAATCCGTTGTTCGTCCCAGATGAGTTGTTGTGAAATGGCTATTGCGGCACCGGTTATATCAGCAGCTAGATCAGAAACCGAAAATCCCCATTTGTCACTAAATCCGTCAAAAACTTCAATTGTAACCAAAAACACGGTTCCGGCTGTACCACCAATCCAAACCGATTTTTTTTGATTTAATCCGGCCCAGCGGTACATCTCCATTCCCCAACGGCTAAGATAATAGCAGGAAGCCACATGACCAATCTTATCATGCTGAGCCCATTCATCTGCATCATTGAAAAAATGAAATGCACTCTGGTTGTATCCTTTATACCATGCACGATAAAGACCGGTCATTCCGGCTGCATAGGTTCCTGCCGTTCCGAATGTAACCAGTTTAACTCGTGAAGGAATGACAGTATCGGAAGGTGCCAGAAAATGAATTTGAGCGAGAGAGGTTCCGTTTTGATACTGAATAAGAAACAGTAAAAAAAGGATTCGCCTGAACATCACTTTAAATTCCGTTCAGCAATGTTTCCTTTCCTGCATTCAGAATAGCAAATGCCTGTTCACGGCTATTTGACTCAGCATACGTCCGGAGTACCGGTTCTGTTCCTGAAGCACGGATCATCAGCCAGTCTCCATTCTCAAAAAAGTATTTATAACCATCAAGATCATCAACCCGCTTAACCTGATATTTGCCAAATGCTTTATAGTTTCCGGCTTTACAGTTTGATAAGACTCTCTGTTTAACCTCATCCGAAATATGCAGATCAATCCGTTCAAAAGAAAACGGACCGACAATTTCATAAACTTCCTGAATCAGATCACGAAGTGATTTCCCGCTTCTGGCCATAAATTCCCAGATTGTTAGTCCCATCCATATTCCGTCTCTTTCCGGAATGTGTCCTTTGATAGCAATGCCACCAGATTCTTCTCCGCCCAGCAATACATCTTCACCTTGACGAATCATAATCTCGCAAATCCATTTAAACCCGATTTTAACTACCTCTAGGGGCAATCCGTAATGTTCACAAAGTTTTTTGACCCGTGGAGTAGTCGAGAAAGCAGTACAAACTTTTCCTTTTAATCCTTTGTACTTTACCAGGTAATGGATGAGTAGCAGAATAATATGATGGGAATCAATAAAGTTTCCTTCACTATCATACATTCCTAATCTGTCGGCATCCCCGTCTGTTACCAGTCCGCAGTCGATTTTTTTTGAGGTTTTTATCAGTTCTGAAAACTCTGTCAGATTTTTATGAATGGGTTCCGGTGCCTGTCCTTTAAATGAGGGGTTGTAATCGCAGTGCAGAAGTGTAATATCAGGAAATAGTTTTCTCATAACATTCTGACCTGCACCGTACATGGCATCGTAGCCCCAGCGCATTTTTGACTCTCTGATTAGATCAATGTCGAAATTCTTTTCTACATGGCTGATGTACATCGCTTCCAGGTCCTGATCTTCTAGCAAACCACTCTTTCGACAGTCATCAAGTGAAATTTTGGAAATATCTATTTCAGAGGCTGGCTTAATCATCTGTTCAATTTCACTGACATCAGCCGGGATGAGTGGACCACCATAAGAACCTTTCAGTTTATATCCGTTATAGTCAGGCGGATTATGACTTGCTGTAATGATAATTCCCAAATCACACTTTAGTTTAACAGTTGACAATGAAATCATCGGAGTTGAAACAAAATCTGTAGCAAGGACGGTTTGGATTTTGTTTTTACACATGACAGCAGCAATTGTATCAGCAAAAAGTTTTCCGCCAAACCGGCAATCATGTCCGATAATCACTTTGGGAGCAGAAGTGTTTTTGAGCAGCCACCGGGCTGTTGCTTCCGCAACACGGGTAACATTCTCAACAGTAAAATTTTGTGCAATAATGGCTCTCCAGCCATCTGTTCCAAACTTTATTTCTGACATAGAATCTGAATTTAGAAAGCAAACTTAAATAAAAGTATTCCAGCAAACTGATTGGGTGGTTATTAACTTATAAAACTACGATACCCGGATTTCAAATTGGTAACTGCTGTTTCTTGAAAGAATACAAATGATTATTTTATCTGAAGGTACTTACCCGGTCTTTCCGGATCTGGTACAAACCATCCGGGTTTGCCATTCTGATCTTTTCCAAGTTTTGCTCCAGGAACAGGTGGTTTGTTAGCAGTTGGATGTCCGTTACTGTTGAATCCGTTTGATGAGGCTGTTGAATTGTGAAGTGGAATAAAGCCAAGTTCGGTTAATTCACTCAGCGATTCTTTAAAAGTTTTTATGACAAAATCCACATCAGCATCAGTAAATGCAAGGGTGAGGAAGCATGGGAATCCGTCCATAATATGAACTCCTTTATAGCGCATCCGTGCAAATAAAAGTTCGGTATAAGCAGGTTCAATGTCCCATTTTGATTTAAACAAGGAACCAAAAGTAACCAGCTTGTACGCAATGTTCAGCTGTTTGCAGTGTGCGTTTACTTCATCCACCAGGCGTTGGGTTTTACCATTGAGCATTTCGAACAAAGGCTTTCCTTGCTGTTTTAGGAAAAGTAATACTTCTTTCATGGCTGCCATGGCTAACGGATGACGGACAAATGTTCCGGCAAAGTAAGTTACGCCAACCTCCGGGACCGAATCATCGCCAAACTGCCAGTAACCTCCGTCTAATGCATCCATATACTCCTTCCGGCCGGCAATAGCTCCAATCGGCATATTGCCTCCAATAACCTTTCCATAGGTGCTGATATCAGCATCCACTTCATAATATTCCTGGGCACCTCCAAGTCTGAGTCTAAAGCCAGTGATTACTTCGTCAAAAATCATCAACACACCGTTTTCTTTCGTTATCTTTCTGACATCATGAATAAATTCTTTCGGATGGAAATCGGCTCTTCGGCTTTGAATGGGTTCAATCATAACCGCGGCTATTTCATCAATCCGTTCACGAATGATGTCAAGCGATTCTTTTGTTCCATAATCAAGCACCAGCATATTCTGAACACTTTCTTTGGGGATTCCTGCCGCTGCAGGAAATGATTTCAGGGATTTACTGCCTCTGACGATGATTTCATCATTAATACCATGATAGGATCCGTTAAAGCAGACTATCAGATTTCGGCCTGTCACTGTTCTTGCTATTCGCATTGCTCCCAGTACAGCTTCACTTCCGGTATTGCAAAAACCAGCACGATCATAACCGGTCAGGCTACAAATCAGTTCGGCACATTCGCCAGCAAGTTCAGTCTGAGGGCCCAGTTCAATTCCTTCTTCCAGTTGTTTCTTCCAGGTTTTCATCAACAGATCGGAACCCCAACCGAAAAAATTACTTCCAAAACCATTCAATACATCGGTATATTGATTGCCATCTAAGTCCCACATGTTGACTCCTTTTGACTTATTCACCACAATCTGATATATTAGTTCTTTTAATTGAGGTTTGAAGCCGGTTACAACCCTGGGATCAGCAAGGTGCTTGCGGTGATATTGACACCAGGCTTTTGATTTAGCAGTCTTTTTATTGTAGTTCTGCGTAAATTCATGAAGCCATTTCTTTTGGGCATCAGTTAAATCACCGGAACTTGTTTTTTCAATCCGGGCAATAGCTCCAAAGGGTTTTGCCAGATCTGCCTTTTCGTTCTCAGTTAAATCTTCCTTTTTGGTCTGTGCTTTGATCTCAACGCTTTTCTCAATATGAGCCTGAACGGCAGGCGCAGGTTGCTGAACAACCGGTTGAACTCCTTGTTGAATCATTATCTGCTGCATCATCATTTGTTGCATAAGCTGCATTTGTTGCATCATGATGGTATTCATATCATTGGATGAGGTCATCGGCTGTTGAACAAACGGTACAGGTCGGGTAGGTGGGGACTGAGGCTGGACTTCTGGTGTTACAGAATCTTCGGGTAGTTTGGAATCCAGAAAGCCGGATAGAGTATCCAGGGTAGATAAGTCATCATTTAACTGTCTGAACGTGACTTTAACTCCATATTGTTTGGTGATGCTTAAGGCCGTCTGAGTTAAGAACAGTGAATCAAGCCCCAGTTCAACAAAAGAGACATCAGATGGAGCATGCTGCATTTCGATACCTGATGCTTCTTCAAACATGTTTTTCAGTTCATTGATAATTTTTTCTTTTCGGTTATTCTTCATAGTAATTTTAGCTACATTTTGTTCGACAGGTGGTTGTTGGATGAACGGCTGTAAAACGGGAGTAGGAGATTGAATTCCAGGTGATTGGGTTGCTCCAGGCGGATCTACCCAATAACGCTTTCTTTCGAACGGATAAGTTGGAAGCGGAACACGCTTTCTGTTTTCAAGAGCATAAAACTGATCCCGGTTAATAGATATACCTTTAAGCCATAACTGGCCGGTTGCAAATAAGATAGAACTCCATTCAGCATCATTTTCGGCAGTGTCTGAAAGGCAGGGGTAGGCAACTTGCCTTTTCTGATCTGTTGCCTGCTGTCTTGCCAAGGTTGAAGCGGTAGCCCGTGGACCCAGTTCAAGCAGAAAATAATCCTGATTAACTTTCCATAAGGTCTGAACGCCTTCTGCAAAACGAACAGCCGATCTGATCTGGTTGCTCCAGTATGCAGGTGACATGGCTTCTTCTTTTTTAAGCCAGTCCGCTGTAACTGTTGAAACCATTGGTATCTGAGGTGCATGCAACCGGATTGTTTTTATTTTATCCTCAAATGGTTTAAGCATCGGATCCATCATTGAAGAATGGAATGCATGTGAAGTAACAAGTAGTTTACAGATAATTTCCTTTTCTTCAAGTCGTTTCTGCAGTTTTTCAACTTCTGCAGTTTCTCCCGATACCACACAAAGCTGGGGACCGTTGATTGCTGCAATTGATAGTTTAGGATTGAGATAGGGTTTCACATCATCAGATGCAAGACGAACACTTAACATTGAACCTGCTGGAAGATTTTGCATCATCATTCCGCGAGCGGCTACTACCATACAAGCGTCTTCCAGCGACATGATCCCGGCAATACAAGCCGCAGCATATTCACCAATGCTATGTCCAATTAACGCTTTAGGTGTTATCCCCCAATGCTCCCATAGCTTTGCAAGGGCATAACCGATTGTAAACAATGCCGGTTGTGTAAAGGAGGTTTCTTTTAATAATTCACTGCTTTCATTTTCTTTTCCTTTTGACGGATACAATACGTCACGAATATCACGCTTGAGGTATGTTGTAAAATGTTCAGCACATTGAGTTACTGCCTGCCTGAATACAATTTCATCACGGTAGAGGTTCTGCCCCATGTTTACATACTGAGCACCTTGTCCGGGAAACATAAAAACAACACCGGGAATAACCGGACCGGTAACACCTGATGCTGAATTTTTCGGAGACGGCTTATCGGGCAGGTCTCCGGTTACTTTAAATCTGCGGTGGTTAAAAAATTTCCTTCCACACTGGAGCGTATAGGCAGCATCTGCCATCTTTAATTCAGGATGATTGGCCAGGTAGTTTGAAAGATCGGAATCTGTCTTGTCAAGAGCCGATGTTGATTTTGCAGAGATCAGCAACAGATGTTTGCTTCTTGCAATTCCTGAAGGCTGTTGTTCAGGTGCCTCTTCAACTACAATATGAACATTGGTGCCGCCAACACCAAATGAACTGATTCCCGCTCGCCTGGGAGTACCGTTCGTATTCCATTCAATCAGTTTATTATTCACATAGAACGGACTGTTCTCAAAATCAATGGCAGGATTTGCTTTTTCAAAATGAAGTGTTGCCGGAATCTGCCGGTGCTGCATAGACAGAACAGTTTTGATAAGTCCAGTCACTCCGGCTGCAGGAGTAAGATGACCAAAATTGCTTTTAACTGAACCCAGGGCACAAAATTGCTTTTTATCTGTCTTGCCTCTGAATGCTAGGGTTAGAGCTTCTACTTCAATGGGATCGCCCAGCGGAGTTGCCGTTCCGTGAGTTTCTACATAAGTAATTGTTCCTGGATCAACGCCAGCCTGAGCCTGGGCAAGCGAAATGACCATTGCCTGGCCATCCACACTTGGAGCTGTGAAACTGGCTTTCCCGGATCCGTCATTATTGAGAGCTGCACCACGGATTACTGCATATATCCGATCACCGTCTTTTACAGCATCCCGGTACCTTTTTAAAACAACCATTCCACATCCATCACTAAAGACGGTTCCGGTTGCTTTGGCATCGAATGGCCGGGTATGGCCATCAGAAGAAAACATACCACCTTCATTATATATATGGCCGCTGTTCACGGGTACAGTTATGGAAACTCCGCCTGCCAGTGCCATGTCGCATTTATTATTTAATAAATTTTCAAAAGCAACGGCAACAGAAACCAATGAAGTTGAGCAGGCTGTATGAATACTCAGAGCTGGTCCTGTAAGATTCATCTCATGTGCAATCCGTGTAGCTATATAGTCTTTTTCATTACCGGTCATAACCAGGAATGAACCTACCCGTTCGATTTTTTCATGATTTGGATGAACATTGTTCGGGTAGTAGGTATTATTACCCATCCCTGCAAAAACGCCAATCAGGCCCTGATACTGATCAGCACAGTAGCCGGCATGCTCAAGTGCCGCCCAGGCCGTTTCGAGCATTACCCGTTGCTGCGGATCCATCAATTCAGCAACTTTTGGATTAATACCAAAAAAGGAGGCATCAAATTTATCTGCATCTTCAATAACTCCACGGGCAGCTACGTAAGAAGAATCATTTTTTGTTTCTTCCGGGATTGAAGGATCAAGTTCTTCACGGGTAAAGAACTTAGTTGTTTCCTTACCTTGAGAAATAATTTCCCAGAGTTCTTTAATTGTTGCTGCTCCCGGAAATCGCCCAGCCATACCAATTATGGCAACTCCATCTTCAACAGAATTAATTTTGGCGGTTGAAGTTTGTTTTAAATCAGCGCGCTGCTGTGCTTTCTCATAAAATGAATATCCGGTATCGGCTCCTGAAAGCACGTTCTCAATTCCTCTGATGGTAGGATGCTGATACAGCCTGACAACTTGTAAATCATACCCATATTCTGTTTTTAAACGGGCAATCATCTGGAGGGCAAGTAGTGAATTGCCTCCCAAGTCGAAGAAATTATCTTCAGTTCCGGCTTTGTCAATTTCAAGCAAACTGCACCATAATGAAGCAAGAATTTTCTCAAGTTCGGTAACAGGTTCTATATAAGGATTGGATAGATCAGGTCGTTTATTTTCGGGTTTTGGAAGAGAACGCTTATCAATTTTTCCACTCGGTGTTCTGGGAAAATCCTTTACCTGAATAATTGCAGATGGCATCATATAATCAGGTAAAAGCGTTTTTAGGTGATCCCTGATTTTGCCTGTACTGAATGAAACCGGCTGATTCATTACAACATAAGCTGTCAGTTTTTTATTGCCGGGTTCATCCTCCCTAACAGTTGCTACTGCCTGCTTAACATCAGTATGTTTTTCAATAGCGGATTCAACTTCTGCCAATTCAATCCGATACCCCCTGACTTTTACCTGACCGTCAGCACGGCCCAAGTATTCAATTGTTCCATCATGAGTATACCGGGCGAGGTCACCAGTTTTATAAAGCCTCGAATCACGATCGAACGGATTGGTGATAAACCGTTCATTGGTTAATGCTTCTGCATTAATATATCCCTGAGCCAGGGCAGCTCCTTCCGCATAAAGTTCACCTTCCTCACCTTCTTTTACAGGTTGCAAATTTTCATCCAGTAGAAAGATCTTTGTATTAGAAACGGGAGTCCCGATTGGTGGTAACTCAGGCCAGGTGTTTCTGTCTGACGGTAATGTATAAGCTGTAATGACATGCGTTTCGGTAGGACCGTAATGGTTGTGAAGTTGAACCGTTTTTAATTCTGAAAAGAATTTACGGATTGATGAAGTAATTCGTAATTGTTCACCAGCTGTAATGACATCTTTTAAGGTGTCAGGGTAAGTATTGATATCAACTGCAACCCGGGATAAATGTTGTAACGCAATGAAAGGCAGGAAAAGCCGTTCAATTTTTTCGGATTGGATGAATTCAAGCAGTTTGATGGCATTTAACCTAAAATCATCATCAATCATAACCAGGCTACCACCGGTAGCCCAGGTTGAAAACAATTCCTGAAACGAAACATCAAAACTGATTGGAGCAAACTGAAGAGTTACAGCAGCTGAACTCAGATTAGTTTTTGTCTTTTGCCAGTAAATCAGGTTGCTTAATGCCCGGTGAATCATAACCACTCCTTTTGGGGAACCTGTGGAACCTGAAGTAAACAACACATAGGCAGCATCTTCCGGGAAATTAATCTGTTCCGGATTATCCTTACTTTCATTAATAAGGCGGGGAGGGGTGAGTTCTTCTAACGTAAGAACCGTTATCTGCGATCCGGAAAACAGGTGAACAAACTGCTTTTCAGCAATTACAATCCTGATTCCGGATTGCCGGATCATGTACCGGATTCTTTCATGGGGGTAGGTAGGATCAAACGGAACGTAGGCAGCTCCTGATTTGATTATTCCGGCAATTGTAACGGCCAATTCAGCTGATCTGCTGATACATAACCCGATGTATTGGTTTCTGCCTGCTCCTTCTTTTCTGAGAAAATGAGCAAACTGATTTGCCCGACTATTTAATTCAGAATAAGAGAGGGAGGTGTTCTTATATCGGATGGCTTCCTTTGATGGAGTAATCCGGGTTTGTTCTTCCAGTAAAGCAGCCAGTGGAAGGGAAGGGAATACAGCTTGTGTACGATTATACTTATCAAGCAACTCCTTCTGCTGTTGGGTTAATTGAATCGGCATTATGGTTTGTAAAAGTCCCGGTTTCAGGATGTTAATGGAACGATAGAAAGATTAAATGGTTTCAATCATTGCTGCCTGGGACTATCCTGAAATAACTATGCCGAAGATAGTGATTAATCAGCTTTAAAACAGCACGATTGCAAATTTTTTCAAGAACAGCACCTTTACATTCGTTCAGGCGAATCAATGCCCAACAGGTTTAAAGACAAGTTAAGAATATTGGCTGTAAAGGCAGACAACTTCAGCCGGAACAGGGAAGAGGCAAGCTGGTCTGTATCCAGGATAGGGTGATGATGATAGAAGAGGTTATATTGCCTAGCTGCATGAAATGCAAATTGTGCAATTAACGATGGGCTTAGCCGTTGAGCAGCTTCCTGAATGGTGTCCGGAAACTGAAGCAGATGAATGATTAAATCTTTCTCTTCCTTATTTGCCGGATAGGTATCAGGAATTCCGACTGAAGTATAGTCCCTGAAGACTTCTGTTTGACCAGCTTTACTCAGCACAGACTTAATCCGGGCAAAGGTATATTGAATAAAAGGGCCTGTGTCTCCGCTAAAATCAATGGATTCAGCCGGGTTAAAAAGCATTCTTTTTTCAGGATCAACTTTGAGCAGGAAGTATTTTAAGGCTCCTAAACCGATGGTACGGTAAAGAGCCTGTGCTAGATCCGAATCAAAATCATCAATCTTTCCTAATTCTCTTGTAATTCGCTCTGATTCGCTGAACAAATCTTTCAGTAATTCATCCGCATCAACAACGGTTCCTTCTCTTGATTTCATTTTCCCGGAAGGCAAGTCAACCATTCCATAGCTCAGATGATAAATTGCATCTGACCATGCATAGCCTAGTTTTTTAATAATCAGCTTTAGAACTTTAAAATGGTAATCCTGTTCATTTCCGACCACATAAATCATTTTTGAAAAGTGGTAGTCATCATAACGGAGTTTGGCAGTACCAATATCCTGAGTAATATAAACTGCTGTTCCGTCTGACCGGAGAATGATTTTCTCGTCTAATCCCTCAGCAGTCAGATCAATTCTTACAGATCCATCTTCCTTCTTGAAAAAGACCTTTCGGGCAAGACCTTCTTCAACAATCTTTTTGCCAAGCTGATAGGTATCAGATTCATAATAAATCTTATCAAATTCAACACCCAGGTTGCGATAGGTAACATGAAAACCGGCATAAACCCAATCGTTCATTGTTTTCCAGAGCTGGATAACATCAGTATCTCCGGCTTCCCATTTCCGCAGCATTTCACGAGCTTCAGCCATCAGAAGTGAGTTCTTTTCTGCTTCATCTTCGGTCATCCCTTTTGAAATCAGCTCTTGTTTTTCTGCTTTGAGCAACTGGTCAAATTTTACATAGTATTTACCGACCAGGTGATCTCCTTTCATACCTGATGATTCGGGGGTTTCACCGTTACCTGTTTTTTGCCAGGCTAACATGCTTTTACAGATATGAATTCCGCGGTCATTGATCAGGTTTACTTTGTAAACTTTCCGGCCGGCAGCATTCAAAATCTGGGCAACACTCCAGCCCAGCAGGATGTTTCTGACATGGCCAAGGTGCAGCGGTTTATTGGTATTGGGTGAAGAATATTCAATTACAAATGGGGCTGAATCATCTTCTACTGGCTTAATTCCGAAATCTGGTGTTGTAACAGCCTCATTGAGCATGTTTAACCAGGCTGCGTTTTTCACACGCAGATTCAGAAATCCTTTTACCGTATTAAATGAATCCAAAAACGGGCAATGTGCAATCAGGTATTCACCTATTATTTTCCCTGTTACTTCAGGCGATTTTTTTGATAACCGGGTTAACGGGAAAACAACTAAAGTGAGATCACCTTCAAATTCGGGTTTTGTTCTCTGAACCTGGAAAGAATCTGGTTTTAGTTCATCGCCAAACAGGTCTTTTACTGCCTGAAGTGCAGCCGTTCGGAGATCATTTTCAAAAGTCATAACGGCTCAAAAGTAAATCTGACTCACTACACGTTGCAGGATTTCGTACGTATTTTCTGCCATCAGATTTTCCTTGTAAAGAGTAGGATTGATTTCAGCAATTTCAAAGCAGATTACTTTTTCATTCTGAACCAGCCGGCCACAGAGGCTTCCTGCTTCTTTTTCGGTGATGCCGTTGCGGACAGGAGTGCCCGTTCCTTTTGAGATGGATGAATCCATGCTGTCAACATCAAAAGAAATATAAATGGAATTGCAGTGATTCAGGTATGCCAGTGCATCGCGGGCAATTTTTTCAACTCCGTTTCTTTTAACTTCTGCTGTAGAGAAGGTTTTTACTTTATGTTTTTTCAGAAGGTAAGTTTCTTCAGGTTCAACATCCCTCAATGCGATATAGACCAGGTCCCGGTAATCAATCTTAGCTGAAGTTCCTCCTAAGTTCTTGAATTTATTCCACCATTCAATCGTGGCTTTATCCGGTTTATTGAGCCGGTTGCTATAGTTATCTTCTCCAAGTGCAGCTGCAATTGGCATTCCGTGCATGTTGCCGGTAGGAGTCGTGTAAGGCGAGTGAATGTCCGCATGAGCATCAATCCAGATGACCCCAAGCCTGTGTTTGGGTCTTGCCATTCGGATACCTGCCATTGTTCCAAAGGCTGTACTGTGGTCACCGGCCAGCACAATCGGGAATTTCTTCTTTTTTAATGTATCGCTCACTTCTTTGGCAACCCGTTCACATACTGTATAAATGTCTTTAATCCGCTTTGCATAAGGGCTTCCAGCCTGGTCAAACAACGATTGATTCTCATTTTTAACTTCAGTAGATTCAATTTTGTTGAAGAGTGCACTGTCATAAACAAGAGCTGCTATTTTTAATGCATCCACTCCCAGACTGGCACCGCGAGTGCCGGCCCCGATTTCTGACTTGACTTCAATAAACTTTATTTTAACCATATTAGCTTGCTTACTTATCTTTCTTTTTCTTATTCCACATTAATTAAATTCGCACATATTTCTGAATCAGCCTTACTTACTTCTATGAAAAACCGTTATACTGATCTCATTGAACAAATCTATGAATTCCCGCAGGAAGATTTTGAAGTTATTGACAACTCACTCCTTTTTAACGGAATTCCGCTAATGAATGTTATTGACCAATACGGAACTCCACTTAAAATCACCTACCTGCCTAAGATTTCGTCACAGATTCAGAAAGCAAAACGGATCTTCAATGTAGCAATGGCTAAAGCCGACTACAAAGGTAAATATACTTACTGTTATTGCACAAAGAGTTCTCATTTCTCTTTTATAATGGATGAAGTTCTGAGGAATGATGTCCATATTGAAACTTCTTCTGCTTATGACATCCCAATTATTAAAAATCTGTTTCAGCAAGGCAAGATTTCTAAGGAGACATTCATTATTTGTAACGGATATAAGAGACAGCCCTACATCAATGGAATTGCAGAGTTAATAAAAAACGGTTTTGTGAATGTCGTTCCGATTCTCGATAATATGAATGAATTACCACTGCTTGAAAAAGCAATGGGCAGCAGAAAATTTAAAATTGGAATCCGTATTGCAAGTGAAGAGGAACCTAATTTTGAATTCTATACTTCTCGACTTGGTATCCGAACTCGTGATATTATAGATTATTATAAGGATGTAATCCGTAAAAATCCGAAAGTTGAATTAAAAATGCTTCACTTTTTTATTAATACAGGAATCCGTGACACTGCCTATTACTGGAATGAATTGAATAAGAGCATTAATGTTTATACCTCATTGAAAAAACTATGTCCTGAACTGAATTCAATTGATATCGGGGGCGGGTTCCCTATCCGTAACAAACTGAATACAGACTTTGACTATCAGTATATGGCAGATGAAATTATCCGTCAGATCAAAGCTGCCTGTCAGCAGAAGAAAGTAAAGGAGCCGGATGTGTTTACTGAGTTTGGAAGTTTTACAGTTGGCGAAAGCGGAGCAGTACTCTACCGGGTGATTGATCAGAAAGTACAAAACGATAAGGAAGTATGGTATATGATTGACAGTTCCTTTATTACCACACTGCCCGATACTTGGGGAATTAAGCAACGGTTTATATTACTGGCAGTCAATGGCTGGGAACGAGAATATCAGCGGGTTAACCTGGGCGGACTTACCTGCGACAGTGAAGACTATTACACAATGGAATCAGTAAAAAATCGGGTGTTTCTGCCAATGTTTGAATCGAAAAATGAGCCTTTGTATGTTGGTTTCTTTCATACAGGTGCTTACCAGGAATCTTTAGGCGGATATGGTGGAATTCAACATTGTCTGATTCCTGCCCCAAAGCATGTGCTGATTGACCGTGATGATAACGGAAATATTATAACCCGCCTTTTTGCAAAAGAGCAAAGTGCAAAGAGTATGATGAAGATTCTGGGCTATTAAGGTTTAACCAGTTTAACGGTTTTACTTGCAGACTGGATTTTAGCCTGGATGATATACATTCCTTGAGGCCATCCCTCTGCAGGAATACTGATGATCCGGTTATGTCCGGAAGTAATCTTTTCAGTTCGGATTGAAAGTAATTCTCCGATTGTGTTATAAACAGCCAATTCCAGCGTTTCATCTGATTTTAAAGAAAGAGAAATATCAATTGACAATGAAATTAAATTGTAATAGGCATATAAAGTTAACTGGGCTTCGGGGTTATTTGTAATACCCAGGGCTGCCGAAGCATTTAAAATATAAAGCCCATTTTGCATATCAGCAGCAATGATGTTCCCGCTTGGAAGCCAGGGATAAGCACCCCAGCATCCGACATAACCCTGCGAAGTCCCGTTAATCGGAGTTTGGTAATGTGTATCAAAGTACCCGGTCCGCACCGGATTAGCAGGGTCTGAAAGGTTATAAATCTGGATCCCATCCTGATAGTTTGCACAAACAACATAATCGTTTCCCAGCAGAAACAAATTGTGGGGTGTAGCACCGGCACTGCTGTTAAATGTTGCCGAGACTGTAATATTGGAAACATCAGAAACATCCAGAACTTTTGCAGGCAGGGCTGTTGGCACTTCATCTGTCATAACCATAACCTGCGCATTCGGAGCCCAGGCCGTACTGTGATTATAACCGGCAAAAGGGTAGGTGGTTAAAGAACCCAGCTGGGTAAAGGTATGGTTGGAATTGAACTTAAAAACATATAACCCATCATTTCCACAGGAGGCAAAACAGGTGTCATTACGGACAAACATATCGTGAACATGACCAATGGTTGGGTAATCTGAATTCAGCTTACGTAATAATACCGGATTAGCAGGATTGGCAAGACTAAAAACAGCCATCGAAGCAAAGTTATTACCCGGTGTATTTCCAATTGCCGCCCCTCTGACACTTCCACAGTAGAGCTTATCGCCATCAACCCAGATGGTGTGACTTCTGCTGATGAGTGAACTGCCGTTATGAACCAAATGAACAGAATCCGGAAGATAACTTAAATCTGCAATTTGCATTCCGTTTGGCTCGGCATCATCACTTACCATGTACAAATAATTCTGGTATGTTTTGTATTCACGCCAGACACAATTTATCTGAAGTCCCGGAATACTCGCCCGGAGTACCGGATTGGACGGATTTGTAATTTCAACAATGTAGGTCTTATTACTACCTCCGATTATGGCATATTCTCGCTGATCAACCGGATTGTACCAGCCCCAGCAGCCGGAATATTTTGAACCAACCCAATTGTTAGCAACATAGGTTGTATCGTCAAATCGGCTGAGTAAACTCATATTCTGATAGTCATAGGTTTGTGCTCTGCTGTTAAGATAGCTAAGGGTTATTATCAACAGGACCAATAAAGTTTTTTTCATAGCAAGACGAATTAAATTCAAATGGGAAGGTGCAATTGCAAAATAAGTAAATTATTAAAAATGACCGAAAAACTACTGCAAAATCGTACTTTTTGCGTATTGTAAGAGTATAATTCATTAAGACCTTTGCTGTGTCAAATCATGATTGTTTAAAAGGTAAAGTAACACTTTTCTCATTTTAACCGGCATCTGCGTCAATGCCGGTTTTTTTTTAAAGGTACAGAGTTTAACCCTGCTAAATTCAGCATACTTTAACAATCATTAAAGCCAAAGCATCCTTTTTTCATATCAGCCCGGTAAACCTATATTCGCACAATGAAAACAACACCACTTAATTCGATTCACATGTCTCTTGGAGCAAAAATGACACCTTTTGCCGGTTATAACATGCCGGTATCTTATTCGGGAATCAATGATGAACATGAAGCAGTCCGGAAAGCGGTGGGAGTATTTGATGTATCGCATATGGGTGAATTTGTCCTGCAAGGAAAAAATGCCCTTGATCTGATTCAACGCATAACAACCAATGATGCCTCTAAGCTGACTCCCGGTAAGGCTCAATATACCTGCCTGACTAATGAAAACGGAGGTATTGTTGATGATCTTATTCTATATTGTCTTGAAGAGGATCAATGGATGTTAGTCGTTAATGCAGCCAATATTGAGAAAGACTGGAACCACATTAAACACTATAATTCGTCCGGTTGCAAAATGGAAAATATTTCTGACCAGACTGCCTTACTGGCTATTCAAGGACCTTTTGCAAAAACGATTTTACAGCAACTGACACCGGCTAAGCTGGATGAAATTGCATTTTATAATTTTACTCGAGAAGAAGTTGCCGGGGTACCGGATGTTTTGATCTCAAATACCGGATATACCGGCTCAGGCGGATTTGAGATTTATTTAAAAAACCAATCAGCCGAGTTAATATGGAATAAAGTTTTTGAAGCCGGAAAAGCATACGGAATTAAGCCCTGCGGGTTGGGTGCCCGTGATACGTTACGGCTTGAAATGTGTTTCTGCCTTTACGGGAATGATATGGATGATTCCACAACTCCGCTGGAAGCCGGTCTTGGCTGGATCACTAAGTTTACCAAAGAGTTCACTGCTTCTGAAATTTTAAAAAAACAAAAAGAGGAGGGTGTCAGAAGAAAGCTCATTGCATTTGAAATGACAGAAAAAGGAATTCCAAGAAAAGGCTACGAATTATGTGATGAAAATGGAACTCAGATTGGAAGTGTAACTTCCGGAACTCAGTCGCCTTCTTTAAGTAAAGCTATTGGAATGGGTTATGTTCAAACCGGCTTTGCTTCACCGGGAACAACGGTAAAGATTAAAGTTCGTGATAAACTTCTGGAGGGAAGAATTGTTAAAGGACCTTTTTATAAGGCAGGTTAGCTGATGAACCGGTCTGATTTCCTGTTACTTGTCAGGCTCTCTATAAATTTGCCGGGTTGAATCCAATCAGAGCTCATGAGGTTACGTAAGGTTAAGATTTCTGCAGCCTTTAATCCTCATAATAAAGTTCAGCTTATTCATGGCGGAAAACCTTTCTTCGATTTACTTGAATCGCTAATAAACCAGGCTGCCGCTGTCATTCATTTACAGACCTATGTTATAGAGGAGGGTACTACCGGGAAACGCATCCTGAAGGTATTGATGGCAGCCGCCAGGCGGGGGGTTAAGGTGTTTATTTTATGTGATGGGTATGCTACCCGGTTAACTCAGGAAACAATTGATCAGATCACTGAAGCAGGAGTTCATTTCAGGTATTTTGAACCATTTTTCAGCGGAGAACGGTTTTATTTTGGAAGAAGGCTTCATCACAAAGTATTTGTTGCCGATAATTTTCATGCACTGGTCGGGGGAATCAACATTGCTGACCGGTACAACGATACAGATCAGGCAACAGCCTGGATGGATTTTGCTTTGTATGTACAGGGCCAATCATCAGAAGAACTACATCAGACGTGCTCCAGGCTCTGGAAAAGAAAAATTGAAAATAAAGCTCTTCCGAATCTTGAAAAGAAAGTTGTATTCAGGAATCTGGAATCTTCCGAAATGATTCCGGTAAGAGTCAGAAGAAACGACAGAGTAAGAGGCCGTAACCAGATTACCAGATCTTATGCTGAGTTTATTGGTAATGCCGGTTCGACCATCACAATTATTTCAAGCTATTTTCTTCCCGGTAATACCATCCGGTTAAAATTGGCTAATGCTGCTAAGAAAGGAGTGAAGGTCCGGGTGATTCTGGCAGGAATATCCGATATCAAGCTTTCAAAGTATGCTGAACGCTACCTGTACAACTGGTTATTAAGAAAACAGATTGAAATTTTTGAATACCAGCCAACCGTCCTTCATGCCAAAGCGGCTGTATTTGACTCAACCGTGGCTACAATCGGTTCCTATAACATCAATAACCTGAGTGCTTTAGCCAGCATTGAGTTAAACCTGGATGTAAAAGATGCTCAATTTGCAGCCTGCTTCCGCTCGGTACTGGATAAATTAATTGCAGAAGACTGTAAGCCTGTCAGCCGTGATGATTTAAAAAGAATCAGGCTGTTCTCAAAAATCAAATTCTGGTTAGCTTATCAGATTGTACGGCTCCTGTTATTCTTATTTACTGCTAATCTGAAACAAGAGAAAGGATTACCAAACCGACAGGCAACTACTTCAGCTTATTCTTAAACTTTTTCTTAAACTTCTCAACTTTCGGGCTGATAACAAACCGGCAATAGGGCTGGTCTCCATGAAGGTTATAATATTGCTGATGATAGTTTTCTGCAGGATAAAATACATCAAGCGGGACGATTTCAGTCATAACCGGCTTACTGAACTGACCAGAGCTGGTCAATTCAATCTTTGATTGTTCTGCAAGTTGCTTCTGATTTTCATCTTTATAAAAGATTACCGACCGGTATTGGGTACCAATATCATTACCCTGCCGGTTCAGACTGGTCGGATCATGCGATTCCCAGAATACTTCCAATAGTTCATGATAGCTGATCACAGCAGCATCAAAAATAATTTCCAGGCATTCGGCATGACCTGTAAGGCCAGTACAAACTTCTTTGTAAGACGGATTTTTAATTTTTCCACCGGAAAATCCGGGGATTACTTTTTCCACACCCTTCAGATTCTGAAAGATAGCTTCGGTGCACCAGAAGCAGCCGGTACCGAAGACAGCAGTATCGGGCCGGGTTAATGCAGGCGGATTTGATTTCATGGCTGAATCAGTTTTAATGTAAGAGCCAGGCAATTCCTGGTTTTGAAAACATCCAAGAATTAACAATGCCGAAATTAAAAAGTTAACAAGCCTCATTTCTTGAATGGTTTATAACTTGGCGAAAGTGGGAATTTTTTTACCAAACTGTCAATATACTACAGGATGATACGTGACTGAATGTTTAGTTAACCACTGTCTGCCCAAATTGCAGCAACACAATGTGCTTGTTGCACAACTAACTCTTACTGTTGAAAACAAATATACAAAAAACAGCACATCGCATTCCGCCATATTTTAGAGAAAAAATAAACGAATGCAAGGCAAGAAACAACATCAGGAAAGACTCTTCAACAGTTTTCAGTTAAGTGAGTACGTGCCTGCCGAAAACTTTTACCGGCAGTTGAAGTCGGTTTTAGATTTGCAGTTTATGTACAAAGCTACGCGCAGCTATTACGGCAGCGAAGGTCAACAAAGTATAGACCCCACGGTATTCTTTAAACTCATTCTTGTTGGTTATTTAGAAAACCTGAACAGCGATCGTAAAATTATTGCTCATGCAAAAATGCGGTTAGACATTTATCGGCTACGATTTAGGTGAAGAGTTGCCTTGGTACAGCACCCTCTCGCGTACACGCCAATTATTTGGTGAACAAGTTTTTTTGCAATTGCTTAAGCAGGTATTAAAAATGTGTATTGACAAAGGTTTAGTTGGCGCAAGCAGACAAGCCGTTGACAGTGCTTACATCAAAGCCAACGCCAGCATGGACAGCATTGTAGAAAAGCAAGTATTGGATGATGCCCAAACCTATACGCAACAACTTCAGGCTAACGATGAAACAATTACCGTTGTAAAAGCTGAAAAACACAGGCAGGTTGAACAACATCACAATTGGAAGAAAAGTGAATACAAAAACCAACCGTAGAGTAGAAAGAAACCAGTGAAGACACCTTCGATGATGAACGCGAAGCCGACCAACGACAACGCGGCAAATTTCTGAGTAACCACACACACTCCAGCACCACCGACAGCGATGCTCGCATCAGTGTTAAACCCGGCAAGCCGCGGTGATAGCACTGAGGAAAAGTGCAGGCGGGAGTTTTGGTTTTTTGCAGGCATTTTTTACGGGCGTTTTGCGCTCGATTGAGCCACTCTCTAAAAAAGGCAAGAAAATTATACATCTAAAATCGTCCCGGCTAATGGGGTTTTATGAGCTGGTGTGGGGCTTAGTTTTTAGGTTGTGTGGTGAGGGGAAGGAGTTGTGCAATGGTTACCGATGTTGCCAGTAGGTCTTTCTATCTGTCCACCGCTGCAAACCATTGTCATTGTTGAGTTTTACTGTCTTTGTTTGTGTCGTGTTGGTTTGTGCGGTTGCGTATTTTTTATTTTACTCACAGTTTGTTTGTTTTTTTAAGTGTTCGTGATTGCTTCGTAGTTCAGAAGGGCAGGAGATTTTTTTTAATTACTCACTTCATTTTTATTTTTTAATTGGTGTTCGTGAACCCTAAGCGGTTTCAATTTTGTCTGCGTAGGAAATGTGGAAGCTCTTTTGCAAGCTTTGGTCTGCGCTTGGGCTTGTGCGGCTTGCAATTGAAAATCATGAGCACCGCTGACTTACAAATATCAATTGCGAATAAATGTGCTTACACCTGTGTGTTGGTTTTCACGCACGAGAGATTGAATTGATTATACGTTTACGGTTTTATTGATAGTTAACTCCCCCCTAAACGCCTTTTGGCTCAAACTGCCATTCAACTGTCTGAATCATGATTTGCAGGATTTAAGGATGAACATGATTATTGTTTTGCGTTAATTCGCCTCTGAATGCTTTCTGACTTAATGAACCGTACAGGTTTTCAAGTTCGCTTAAGCTTTGTTGGTATTGGGTTTTGAGGGCTTCTGTTTTTTCTACGATGAGTGCAAATTGGGTTTGGAGATTGATTGGTGGTAGGATTATTTTAAAATTCTTCATAATGCCAGTATTTAAATTGGGTTGAGTTCCATCTGGTGCAATTCTCCTTAAATATTCAGTCGAATTATTTAAAAGCTTTAAAAGATATATCTTATCAAGTTCAGACTTGATATTTTCAAATGATAACCAACCGTCATGAATACATCCTTTAATTTTCAAAATCCTAGCGAAACCAAGACTCACCCCACAATTTGCAAAAACCAATGAACCTTCGTCAAGTAAAACACTTTTGGATGCACCTTCTTTTGTAATTGATACTTGTGTTGATTCAATATACAAATCATTTCCTTTAGTGCCATCCCCAATTTTTATCCAAGGAACTTCATCACCTATGAAATTATTTATCGGGCGTGGTGACGCACCTCTTCTTATGTTGCATAATTCGCCCAAAGGTTTTGTTTCCCAACCCTTCTCATTCCTCACCGGGTCCCCAAACATCTCCAAAAAAGTGCTTTTCAAAAATTCATCCAGCAGGCGGATGCTTTCTTTGCGTTGGGCTATCAGGTTTTCGGCTTTGCTGAGGATGTTGGCAATGTGGAGTTGGTCGGAAAGTGAGGGGAGAGGAATTTCAATTTTAGCAAGAATTGGCTTAGAAATTATTCCCTGTGCTGAGCCCGAAGTCATCTTATTTATCCTACTATATGATGATCTTAGAAAGTAAAAAAGGAAATCAGAGTTTAGTTTTTCTTCATGACTTCTAATAGCTGCGATACTTCGTGTGATGCTAGCATTAATGCCCTTGTTTACTTTGCCAGATGTAGCTCCAACTACGCATATCAACACGTCACCCTCTTCTGAAAATGCAATTGGATTAGTTGTATACTCAGTTGGTGTTGGATAATGAAAACCAAAATCACCAGCTTTGATTAAAAGAGTTCCTTCGCCCTTATCATTATAGGTATCTGAATGGGGGGCTTGACCCATTTTGAAGTCTGCAATATTTCCAAGTTTCTCTAACTTCATTACATCAACTCTTTTAATTCTTTAATCTATTTTGTATTTCTGTTTCAATTGTTCCTCCTTACTACTGCTTGTCAGTTGGACTCCTTCGGAGTCCCAAGTTTGTTGCACATTGCATTTGCAACAACCCTACGACCCCGTTGGGGTCGAACCCTATGGATTGCATGTTTTAGCGTGCCTAACATTTTTTTACTTCATTACATCAACTCTTTTAATTCTTTAGTCCTTTTCGTATTTCTGCTTCCATGCTTTCTCATTTATACTGCTTGGCTGTTGGACTCCTTCGGAGTCCAATGTTTGTTGCACAATGCATTTGCAACAACCCTACGACCCCGTTGGGGTCGAACACTATGGATTGCATGTTTTATCGAACCAAACCATTTTTCCATTTCATTACATCAACCTTTTAATTCTTTAATCCTTTTTGAATGCGGGTCAAACCCGAAGGGTTGTAATTGTTATAAACTCTCACTGTACCGTGCGCATGAGAACCCCGAAGGGGTGATATTATCCATCTATCCATTCAAATAAATATTTTTCGTTAAACTCAATATCAAACTTCTGCAAAAAATCTATATACTCCTCTCGAAAAGTTCGCTTTTTATGATGTTCCTCCTGGTGCAGGATGTAATTGTACACATTTTCAATATGAGAATGGGAGTAAGAAAAGGCGCCATATCCTTCCTGCCAAGAAAACCTGCCTTTCACAAATTTTCTATCATTGATGAAGTTGGATGAATTGTTTTTTATGTCCCTCACCAAATCAGAAATTTTCATTGATGGTCTCAATCCTATAAAGGCATGTATATAGTCGGGCATTCCATTCACGATGATTGATTTTTGCTCTTTATTCGTAATGATACCTGATATGTATTTATGTAATTCGTCTTTCCACGCTGTGGCGATAAGATTTTCTCTGCATTTTACAGCGAAAACAACTTGAATATACAATTGTGAATAGGTTCCTGCCATTTTATTTCACCCCTTCGGGGTTTTATTGTTTTTCATTATTGGTTCTATAATCATTGCACCCCTTCGGGGTTATTGACGATTGTTGTTTCATCTATAATCATTTCACCCCTTCGGGGTTTTGTTGTTTTTCATTATTGGTTCTATAATCATTGCACCCCTTCGGGGTTGTTGACGATTGTTGTTTCATCTATAATAATTCCATCCCTTTGGGATTGGTTTCAGGTCAACTCGGTTTTTCAACGAATATTAATTAATCTTTTTAATTCTTTGATTCCGGTTTCAATTTCTCTTTCCATTGTTTCCAATTTCCCAAAAATCACTTCCGGTTTTTCATACACCACTTCCTCATACACCTCTTCTTTGTAGGTGCTCAGGTTCAGGTCGTAGTTGTTTTCTACAATTTCTTTTTTCGGCACCATAAAGAATTTCAGCTTTCTGTCGCTGTCTTTCTTGGCATCTCTGGCTTTATAGCGTTGCACAATGTCGGGCAAATCGCTATCGGCAATTTTGTTTCGCTTATCGTCCAAACTGTAGCCATCGGCTTGCATATCGTAAAACCAAACATTATTGGTTTCTCCACCTTTGGTAAAAATTAAAATGGCTGTGCTTACACCTGCATAAGGTTTAAATGCTCCGCTTGGCACAGCAATCACAGCTTTCAGTTCTGCTTTTTCAATAATCAGTTTCCGCAAAGCTTCAAATGCTTTTCCACTGTTTTGTATCACGCCACTTGGTACAATCACGGCAGCAGTGCCGCCCATTTTCAGCATGTTAAAAATGCGTTCTACAAACAACAGTTCGGTTTTGGTGGTAGGCAGTTTCAGTCCTTCGTTAATATCGCCCTTGTCAATATTGCCTGTAAAAGGCGGATTAGCCATAATGATGTCGAACTGGCTGTCTTCATTGTAGCTTTTGCTCAGGGTGTCTTTGTAGTCAATTTTGGGTTCGTCAATGCCGTGCATCATCATGTTCATTAAACCCAAACGCACCATAGTGGTGTCAATATCATAACCCACAAAACTTTGGTCGAGTATGGTTTTTACTTTTTGCGTTAAAACGGCACTGATGGCGGCACGTTAAAAACCGTCTTCGTCTTTTTGCAGTTTAGCAGGGTCTTTCTTTCTTACTAAATCGGTGAGGATGTATTGGTAAGCACCCAACAAGAAACCGCCTGTTCCGCAGGCCGGGTCGGCAATGCGTTGTCCCAATTGCGGAGCCACCAGTTCAGCCATCAGTTTAATGATGTGTCTTGGAGTGCGGAACTGTCCGTTTTTTCCTGCTGTGGCAATCTCACTCAACAGCATTTCATACACATCACCTTGAATATCCTGAAAAGCATGACCGCCTTCGGTGGCATCTTTTTCAATTTCTTTGAAAATGTCTTCTACAATGTTGATGGCAGAAACCAGTAAACTGGCTTTGGGCATAATGAACACCGCATTTGCCATGTGTTTGGTAAATGGAGAATCCCGATAGCTATCGGGACTGTTCAGTTCTTTTAAAAACGGAAACACTTTCATTTGCACATGCATCAGCATTTCGTCTGCGGGCTTGTGTTTGAACACACTCCAACGCAATTCATTTTTGTCAATGCTTTCGTTGCTGCCCGGAATTTGAAATTTGCCTGAAAATCGGGAAACATATTTTTCGCCTGTCCATTCGGCATCCCGTTCACGTTTGGCTTCCAAATCGTCCAAACGCTTTATGAAAATGAGATAGGTAATTTGCTCAATAGCCGTTAAAGGGTTGGCAATACCGCCTTCCCAAAAGTTCTGCCAGAGCTTGTCTATAAGCGATTTTAATTGTGTGTTGTTTTGGAGCATTTCAATTTTTTATAATTTCAGAAAGGACTGTATTGTCTAAACCTTTTGTGTGTACCTTTTGGATACGTTTTCGCTCTTTCAATCCCGAAGGGATGGAATAATTATAGCAAATGTCAGCAACCACAGGTTTAAAACCTCGAAGGGGTGAAAGTTTTTGTATATAGTTTACGAATTTGACAGTTGATGAATTTAATCCCGAAGGGATGGAATAATTATAGCAAATGTCAGTAACCACAGGTTCAAAACCCCAAAGGGGTAAAATTTTTTGCATGTAGTTCACGAATTTGACAGTTGATGAATTCAATCCCGAAGGGATGGAATAATTATAGCAAATGTCAGTAACCACAGGTTCAAAACCCCGAAGGGGTGACATAATCATTCTATCCATTCAAATAAATATTGGTCATTATATTCAATTTCAAATTTTTTCATCAATTCAATATATTCTTCTCTGAACGTTTTCTTTCGATGATGTTCTTCCTGGTTCAAAATGTAATTAAAAACATTTTCAATTTGTGAATGTGAATAGGAAAATGCACCATAACCTTCCTGCAATGAAAATTTTCCTTTTACCAATTTTTTGTCGTTAATAAAATTGGATGAATTGTTTTTGATATCTCTGACTAAATCTGAAATTTTAATAGAAGGTTTCAAACCAATAAACGCATGAATATGGTCGGGCATACCATTCACAATTATGGGTTTTTGTTCTTTACCCCTTATGATACCAGAAATGTATTTATGCAAATCACCTTTCCATGAATTCGCAATTAGGTTTTCTCTTCCTTTTACGGCAAATACAACCTGAATGTAAATTTGTGAAAATGTTCCGGACATATTGTTTTATTTGTCTGTAATTATTTCACCCCTTCGGGGTTTTGTTGTTTTTCATTTTTGGTTCTATAATAATAACACCCTTTCAGGGTTGTTGTTGATTGTTGTTTTTTCTATAATTATTTCACCCCTTCGGGGTTTTGTTGTTTTTCATTTTTGGTTCTATAATAATAGCACCCTTTCAGGGTTGTTGTTGATTGTTGTTTTTTCTATAATTATTTCACCCCTTCGGGGCTTTGTTGTTTTTCATTTTTGGTTCTATAATA